>NZ_JACHKA010000001.1:3215000-3543750 GCF_014203955.1 Sphingobium lignivorans | reverse complement strand
ATGACGTTCCGTGGTCTCGACCGTGTCCCGGTCGACGAGGCCAAGGCAGGCGACATCATCAGCCTTGCGGGCCTGACGGTCGCCACCGTCGCCAACACCATTGCCGACACCTCGGTCACCACGCCCATCCAGGCCCAGCCGATCGATCCGCCGACGCTCTCCATGCGCTTCGCCGTCAACGATTCGCCCATGGCCGGCCGCGAAGGCGACAAGGTGACGAGCCGCATGATCCGCGACCGCCTGTTCCGCGAAGCCGAGAGCAATGTCGCGATCAAGGTGACCGAGAGCGCGGACAAGGACAGCTTCGAGGTGGCCGGCCGCGGCGAGCTTCAGCTGGGCGTGCTCATCGAGACGATGCGGCGCGAAGGCTTCGAGCTCGGCATCTCGCGCCCCCGCGTGCTGTTCCGCGATGGCGAGAATGGCCGCGAGGAGCCTTATGAGACGGTCGTCATCGACGTGGACGACGAATTCTCCGGCACGGTGATCGACAAGATGGCGATCCGCAAGGCCGAGATGACGGACATGCGGCCCTCGGGCGGCGGCAAGACCCGCATCACCTTCTCGGCGCCCTCGCGCGGCCTCATCGGCTATCATGGCGAGTTCCTGTCCGACACGCGCGGCACCGGCATCATGAACCGGCTGTTCGAGAAATACGGCCCCTACAAGGGCCCGATCGAAGGCCGGAAGAACGGCGTGCTGATCTCCAACGGGTCCGGCGAGGCGAATGCCTATGCGCTCGGCCCACTCGAGGAGCGCGGCGTGCTGATGGTCGGCGTGGGCGAAGCGCTCTACGAAGGCATGATCATCGGCGAGAACGCCAAGCCGGAAGACCTTGAGGTCAATCCGATGAAGTCCAAGCAGCTCACCAACTTCCGCGCCAGCGGCAAGGATGACGCCATCCGCCTGACGCCGCCCTGGAAGATGACGCTGGAGCAGGCCATCGCGTACATCGACGATGACGAGATGGTGGAAGTGACGCCCAAGACGATCCGGCTGCGCAAGCGCCATCTCGATCCGCACGAGCGCAAGCGCGCCAAGCGGTCGGTCGAGGCGGCCTGAGATCCAATCGCCTGAAATCAGAGAGCGGGGGCGGGGAAGGTGATTTCCCCGCCCTTTCCTTTTCAGGCGGGTGCGGTGGCGCCGAGACGCAACGTCCCCGGTGCCGCCGCTCACTTGCCCGTCTTGCATTTTGCAGCGCAGCGCGGCCTATTGGGCTCTCGAACAGCAAGGGGGTTTCGAGATGGCTGATTATGATCGCCGCACAATTCTGGCCGGGTCCGCGGCCATGGCAGGGCTCGCCACCGCCACGACGGCACCGGCGATCGCCGCGGGCAGGGACGACAAGGCGGTCAGGGATGCCATCGCGAAGAATCACGACGCCGCCGTCCAGCGCCTGAAGGACTGGATCGCCCTGCCGTCCATCGCTGCCGAAGGCCGCAATATGCCGGAAGGCGCGGCGCACATGGAAGGCCTGCTGCGCGAGGCCGGTTTCCAGACCGTGAAGCAGGTGCCCACCAGCGGCTATCCGGTCGTCTTCGGCACGCTCGATGCGGGCGCCAAAAAGACCATGGGCATCTACTTCATGTACGACGTGAAGCAATATGATCCGGCCGAATGGACCTCGCCGCCGCTGGAAGGAAAGATCGTGGACCGGGCCGGTCTCGGCAAGGTCATGATGGGGCGCGGGGCCGTCAACCAGAAGGGGCCGCAGGCCACGTTCCTCGCCGCGCTGCATGCCATGAAGGCGGCCGGGCGCAAGCTGCCGGTCAATCTCGTGCTGGTCGCGGAAGGCGAGGAGGAGATCGCCTCGCCCCATTTCCCCGAAGCGGTCGCGCAGCCGGACGTGCTCGCCGCTCTCAGGAAATGCGTGGGCGTCATCATCCCCACCGGCTGGCAAAGCCCGTCGGATGGCGGCGTGGCGATCAATCTGGGTGCCAAGGGCGCGCTTGAGCTGGAGCTGGTCGTGTCCGGCGAGAAATGGGGCAAGGGGCCGAAGGGCGACATCCATTCCAGCCAGAAGGCGCGGGTGGACAGCCCGGCCTGGCGCCTGGTCGCGGCGCTGCAGACGCTCGTGACGCCGGACGGGAACATGCCCGCCATTGACGGTTACATGGACAAGGTCCGCCCCCTCACGCCCCGTCAGCTGGCCCTCATCGCCGAGAATGCCCGGGCGAGCAGCGAAGAGGAAACCAAGCGCCTGCTCGGCGTCTCGCAGTGGATCGACGGCATGACGTGGGAAGAGTCGCTCGTGCGCCTCGCCGCGGTGCCCACGGTCAATATCGAGGGGCTGGTGAGCGGCTATACCGGCCCGGGCGGGAAGACCATCCTGCCCGGCCGCGCCGTGGCAAAGCTCGACCTGCGCCTCGTGCCGGACATGACCAAGGAGGACAGCCTCGCCAAGCTGCGCGCGCATCTGGACCGGCGCGGGTTCAACGATGTCGAGATCGTCGTGGGCGGCGGCTATGGCCCCACCGAGACGGACGAGAACAGCGCGCTCATCCGGGCGCAGCGGGCGACCTATACACGCTTCGATGTGCCGACCACGCTCTATCCCCGCCTTGCCGGTTCATGGCCGGGTGTCGTCTTCACCGGCGCGCCCGTGAGCCTGCCCGCCGGCCAGTTCGGGCTCGGCCATGGCAGTGGCGCTCATGCGCCGGACGAATATTTCCTCATCGAGAGCAGCAACCCGAAAGTCGCCGGCATGGACGAGGCGGCCCTCGGCTTCGTCGATTTCCTTTACCAGATCGCCGCGATCGGCTGAGGGCGGCCGGACGCCGCTGGTGCTGCGCCGGGCGAGCCTCAGCGGGCTTGCCCGGCCCGCGCGGATGCGAAGCGCGTGGCGCCGGCGATAGCCTCTGCCTCGACGGCGCGATGATCGAGCGTGTAGCGCCGGGCGAAGCCGCGCACGCCCCAGCGTTCATATTGCTGCACATGGACGAGTTCGTGCGCCCAGAGCCGGATGTCCCCCGCCGCATCGGCGCCGTGCCGGAAGAGGATCACATCGTCGAGCGTGATGGCGACGGCATTCGTCTTGACGCTATTGGTCGGGAAGCCGAGCTCATCGCCATTGCCCACCCGGTAGCGCACCCGGTCCAGCAGGGCGGCAGGGAAATGTCCTTCCAGCCGAGTGCGAACGGCCCGCGGCATGGGGCTCACGCCGGTCCGGAGGGCATCGCGCCGTGATGCGAGGATCCATTGGGTCATGGCTTCGCTGGCCATGTCCTCGCCGGCACGTTGCAGGTCCGCCAGAAGCGCGCGGGTGACCGCACCGGCTTCAGGCTGGCGCGCCTGTGCCAGCGCGACAGGCGAGGCGAGCAGCAAGGCTGCGGCGGAGAGGGAGGACAAGGCAGCGATACGGACAAGGATCATGCCGCCGCCCTAGCCGCCGGGCTCTGAACAGCCGTTTAACCGCCTTCCTCCGGCCGTGCCCGTGGCGCGCTTCGCCGTTGTTCCGGCGCCCCGCCGCTATTCTGAACGGCCTGTTCGTCAGGCGTTCAGCCCCGTCTGTCACCGTGGAGCCCTCGGGAAGCGAAGGCCGCGCTCTCCCGTTGATGAAGGGAGAAGGATGATGAATCTCACCAGTTGTTTCATGACGGCCGCTCTGGCCACCGCCACCCTCACCGCCGGGCTGGTCGCCACGCCCGTCCAGGCGCGGACCGGCACGGTGATCGCTTATGGTGACCGTGACTGGCGCGACCATCGCTACCGCGATGACCGCCGCTACGCACGGCGCGACCATTACAGCCATCGCGAGCGCTATCGCCGCCATGACAATCGTCGCCAGTGGGGCTGGAATGGCGGCTATCAACGCCGTGATGCGCGCCGCTGCTGGACGGAGTGGCGCTACGACCGCTGGCGCCATGATCGCGTCCGCGTGCGGGTCTGCCGCTAAGGCGGATCGAATATCGGAGAGGCGTTGACGGCGCCACGTCCCTGCGGCAAGGGCATCGCCATGTCCGATACACCGCCCGACCGCCTCTCCACCAATCCGCGCAGCACCCATTTCGACATGGAGACGCTCCAGCGCGGCATCGGCATCCGCTTCCGGGGCCGCGAGCGCAACGATGTCGAGGAATATTGCATCTCGGAGGGCTGGATCCGGGTCGCCGCCGGCAAGACGCGCGATCGTCACGGGCAGCCGCTCACCATCCGGCTGAATGGCGAGGTCGAGGCCTGGTTCGAGGACGTGAAGCAGGCACAGGCCGACGACGCCGGGAACGACCCCGAGACCAAGGACGCCTGATCGTCTGTTGCCCGCTGGACAGCGGCGCCGGTCAGCTCGCTGATGCGGGCGTCTCTGAAGGCGTGACGTGCCCCTGATCGACGCGCAGGCGCGTCGCGGCCCCGAGCCCTTCGAACAGGCTGCTCTCCGTGCCGGTCATCCAGACTTGTCCGCCGGTCGCGCGCAGCCGCTCGAAGAGCGCGCCGCGCCGCAGCGGGTCGAGATGCGCCGCCACTTCATCCAGCAGGATGACGAGCGGCCGGCCACGCGTGGGACCGCACAGTTCGGCATGGGCGAGGATGATGCTGAGCAGCAGGGCCTTCTGCTCGCCGGTGGAGCAGAGCGCCGCGTCCTGATCCTTGCCGAGATGGCGCACCAGCAGGTCCGCGCGGTGAGGGCCGCTCAGCGTGCGGCCCGCCGCCTTGTCCCGTGAGCGGCCCGTCGCCAGGGCTTCGCGCAGGGCGTCTTCGTCGCCGTCCCAGCCGGCAAGGCTGAGTCCGGGCTGCGCGAAGAGCGGCTGCACGGTCCGGGTGATCTGTGTTTCCAGTTCCGCGATCAGAGCGGAGCGCGCAGCGTGAAGAGCCGCGCCATGCTCGGCCATCTGGTCCTCCAGCGCGCGCAGCCACGCCGGGTCGGGCGGCGCCTCTTCGCTCAGCAGGGCATTGCGCGCGCGCATCGCGGCTTCGTAGCGCAGGCTGTGGCCGGCATGGAGCGGGTCGCGGGCCAGCGTCAGCCGGTCGAGGAACCGCCGCCGGCCACTGGGGCTCTCGAGGAACAGCCTGTCCATCGCGGGCGTGAGCCAGCTGATCGCGAGAAGCGCCGAAAGCGCGCTGGCGGACGCGGTCCTGCCATCGATGCGCACTTGCCGCCGGTCGGGGCTTGCGGGCTCGGTGCCCGTGCCGGCCTGCGTCTCCAGCCCGCCATCGGCAATGCGCGCCGCGACGGCAAAGCCCCCGGGCCCGCCCTGCCGCGCCATGTCGCGCAGTGCTGCGCCACGCAGTCCGCGACCGGGCGCCATCAGCGACACGGCTTCCAGGATGTTCGTCTTGCCCGCCCCGTTTTCGCCGGTGAGCACGATGATCTGCTCATGCGGCACGATGAGCGCGTCGGCATGGTTGCGGAAATCGGTCAGGGCAAGGCGGGTGATCGCCATGGCCGCTCCTAACCATCAACGGATGACAGGCCAAGGGCTTCTGTGGCAGAACCGTGGATGGCAAAGGACGGAGAAGCAGGCAATGACAGGAAACAGGCTGAAGGGTTTGGCGACGCTGGTCGTCGCGGGGCTCGTTGCGGGCAGCGCGCAGGCTGCCCTTCCGGTCGGCGCGAAGGCGCCGGACTTCACGACAAGGGGCGCCAAGGCGGGCAAGGTCTTCACGCTGAAGCTCTCGGACGCGCTCGCGAAAGGGCCGGTCGTCCTTTATTTCTTCCCCGCCGCCTTCACGCCGGGCTGCACGGCCGAAGCGAAGGAATTCGCCGACATGTCGGACGAGTTCTCCAGGCATGGCGCCACCGTTATCGGCATGTCGGCCGATCCGGTGGACAAGCTCGCGAAATTCTCCACCGAGGCGTGCCGGGACAAGTTCGCGGTGGCATCGGCCGGGCCCGGCGTCATCACCGGCTATGATGTCGCGCTGGCTTCCCAGAATGCCGATGTTCAGGGCAAGACCAACCGCACATCCTATGTGATCAGCACGGCGGGCCGCATCGTCTACGCCCATAGCGCGATGGACTATCGCGATCATGTCAAGAATACGCTGGCGGTCGTGAAGTCGCTGGAATCGGGCAAGTAAGCGCTACTGACCGAAAGCGCGCCGCAGGACGATTGCGAGGACGGATGAGCACGCTATGGCCGCGCCATGGCGAGATTTTCCTTTCGGCATGCGCGTATCCGGGGCCGGCTGGCAAATCTGGCCCTGCTGGCCGGGCTGTTGCTGCTGCTGGCGTGGTTGCGCGCGCCCGAGCAACTGACGGATGCGGAAGGTATGACCGTGCGGGTGATGGACGGTGACAGTCTCCGCATCGGGACGCGCATCGTCCGGATCGGCGGGATCGATGCCGTGGAGCTTCATCAGCAATGCAAGATGCCGGACGGGGCCGTCTGGCCCTGCGGCCGGGATGCGCGCGAGGCCTTGCATGAGATGGTGGCGCGCGGGGATCTCGTCTGTCGATCGCGCGAAGAGGACCGATATGGGCGCGC
Source organism: Sphingobium lignivorans (assembly GCF_014203955.1). Taxonomy (NCBI): domain Bacteria; kingdom Pseudomonadati; phylum Pseudomonadota; class Alphaproteobacteria; order Sphingomonadales; family Sphingobiaceae; genus Sphingobium; species Sphingobium lignivorans. Next base: position 3,537,331 of record NZ_JACHKA010000001.1, on the reverse strand, counting down.
GCTGTCGCAGTGCGCCGTGCGGGATGTGGCGGACGTAGGGGCAGCCCTTGTCCGCCAGGGCTGGGCCGTGAGTGGCGATGGCCGGGACAACGGACCTTATCGGACCGAGCAAGCAGCGGCCAGGGCGGCTGGCCGGGGCATCTGGCAAGGGCGTTTCGATCGGCCGGGTGACTGGCGCGCGGCAAATCGGCACCCCCGGGACTGACTGCGGATCAGGCATACGTTGATTTTGTCCGGAACGGCGCATAAGCCGTGCAACGATCATGGGCTTCACCGCCCGGCAGCAGGCGATCGGTTCGGACAGGAGAGGAAGTATCATGGACATCGCAGGGATCACGGCGTTCATCACGGGCGGCGCAAGCGGCATCGGCTTCGGCATTGCGCAGCGCCTGCTGGCCAATGGCGCGCGGCTGGTGCTTGCAGATATCCGGCAGGATCATCTCGACGAAGCCAAGCAGTTCTTCGAGGAGCGCCAGCAGGGGCGCAATGTCCACACCATCCGCCTGGACGTTTCCGATCGGGCGCAGATGGCGGAGGCCGCCAGGGAATGCGAGGCCGTGATGGGCGGGCCGGACATCCTCATCAACAATGCCGGCATCGATCCGTCAGGCCCCTTCAAGGACGCGACGTATCAGGATTGGGATTATGGGCTCGCCATCAATCTCATGGGGCCGATCAACGGCATCATGGCGTTCACGCCCGGCATGCGGGCACGCGGCCGGGGCGGGCACATCGTCAACACCGCCTCGCTGGCGGGCCTTACGCCGATGCCGAGCTTCATGGCCATCTATGCGACTGCCAAGGCGGCCGTCATCACCTTGACCGAGACCATCCGGGACAGCATGGCCGAGGACAATATCGGCGTCACCGTGCTCATGCCCGGTCCGATCAAGAGCCGCATCCACGAATCCGGGCAGAACCGACCCGAACGCTTCCGCGCGGGCAGCGGCCTGGCGGAAACCGAGCAGCAGCTTGCGAAGCGCGTGGTGGCGGACAACTGGATGGAACCCACCGAGGTCGGTGACATGATCGTCGACGCCATCGTTCACAACAAGCTGTATGTCTCGACGCATGGCAACTGGCGGGAGACTTGCGAGGCGCGGTTCCAGGCCCTGCTCGAGTCCATGCCGGAGGCCAGGCCGTTCGATTTCGGCGCGTCGCTGGCGGTGCCGAAGGAAGAGGCCTGAGCAGTTTCCGCAAGGTCGGCGCTTTCCACCGGGTTGGGAAATGCTTTAGGGCGCTTCCATGAACGCTAATCTGACAGCCGATCGCCCGACCTTCGTCACGCATCTGGAATGCTCGCTCACCGGTGAGCGCTATGCGGCGGACCAGCTTCACGGCCTGTCCCGCGCCGGGCGGCCGCTGCTGGTGCGCTACGATCTGGATGCCGTCGCCGCCACCGTCTCGCGGGACGCGCTCGCCGCGCGGGAGACCGATCTGTGGCGCTGGCGCGAATTGCTGCCGGTGCGGCGCACGGAGAATATCGTTTCCTTAGGAGAGGTCGAGACGCCGCTGGTGCCGATCGCCCGGTCCGGCGGTCCCGGCGTGCTGGTGAAGGATGAGGGGCGGCTCCCCACCGGTTCCTTCAAGGCGCGCGGGCTGGTGATGGCCGTCGCCATGGCCCGCGAGCTCGGCGTGACGCGCATCGCCATGCCGACCAATGGCAATGCCGGCGCCGCTCTGGCGGCTTATGCCACGCGCTGCGGCATCGAGACGATCGTGCTCTGCCCGGAGGATACGCCGGAAGTGAATGTCCGCGAGATCGCGCTCCAGGGCGCGCGCGTCTGGCGCGTCAACGGCCTCATCGACGATTGCGGCGCCATCGTCGGCAAGGGCGCGGCGGACGGGCGCTGGTTCGACTTCTCGACCCTCAAGGAGCCCTACCGGATCGAAGGCAAGAAGACGATGGGGCTGGAGCTGGCCGCGCAGTTCGGCTGGGAACTCCCGGATGCGATCTTCTACCCGACCGGCGGCGGCACGGGTCTCATCGGCATGTGGAAAGCGTTCGACGAGCTGGAAAGGCTCGGCTGGATCGGGTCGAAGCGGCCTCGCATGTATGCGGTGCAGGCGGCCGGCTGCGCGCCGATCGTCAAGGCCTTCGAGGACGGCGTCGAGCATGCCGAGCGCTGGGAGGATGCGTCAACCGTCGCGGCCGGCATCCGCGTGCCGCGCGCCGTGGGCGATTTCCTCATCCTGCGCGCCGTCCGCGAATCGGGTGGGCGCGCCCTTGCCGTGGACGATGGCGAGATCCTGCGCGCGGTGGACGACGCCGCCCGTCAGGATGGGCTTCTCCTCTGCCCGGAAGGCGGCGCGACGCTCGCGGCTTACCGGCAGGCGAAGGCGGACGGCCTCGTGGGGGCGGACGAGCGCGTCGTCCTCTTCAATTGCGCGACCGGCCTCAAATATCCCATGCCGCCCGCGGACAACTGGCTGGACCGCCACGGCACGATCGATTTCGACGCCCTCTGAGCGCCGGCGGGATAGGGCGCTTCGGGGCTTGGCGCGCCCCCAGGGTGGAATGCTTGGCGCCCGAGCTGAAGGTCGCTTGCTTCAGGCGAGGTGAACAAATTCCACGGCGATGGCGGCGCGCCATATCTCTTCATTCACGATGTCATCCCGGACCCGATCCGGGATCCCGCTTCTTCGGGTTTCTCAAACCGGCTGGCCTCGGCGATCTTCAAGGCAACTGGATCCCGGATCGAGACCGGGATGACAAAGGAAAACGGCTGAAAGCTCGCTTCGCCCCTAGCTCTCATCCCCCATGCGCAGCGCCGCGATGAAGGCTTCCTGCGGGATCTGCACGCTGCCATATTCGCGCATGCGCTTCTTGCCCTCTTTCTGCTTCTCCAGCAGCTTCTTCTTGCGGGTGATGTCGCCGCCATAGCATTTGGCGGTCACGTCCTTGCGCATCGCGGCGATGGTCTCGCGCGCGATCACCTTGCCGCCGATGGCTGCCTGGATGGGGATCTTGAAGAGGTGGCGGGGGATGAGGTCCTTCAGCCGCTCGCACATGTGCCGCCCGCGCGCTTCGGCGGCGCTGCGGTGGACGATCATGCTGAGCGCGTCGACCGGCTCGTTGTTGACGAGGATGCTCATCTTCACGAGGTCGCCCTCGCGCGTGCCGATCTGGTGATAATCGAAGCTCGCATAGCCGCGCGAGATGGACTTGAGCCGATCGTAGAAGTCGAACACCACTTCGTTGAGCGGCAGTTCATAGGTCACTTGCGCGCGGCCGCCCACATAAGTGAGGTTCTTCTGGATGCCGCGCCGATCCTGGCAGAGCTTGAGGATCGCGCCCAGATGCTCGTCCGGCACGTAGATCACCGCCTCGATCCACGGCTCCTCGATCATCTCGATATGATTGGGGTCGGGCATGTCGGCCGGGTTGTGCAGGTGGCGCACCGTCCCGTCCTTCATGTGCATCTCGTAGACCACCGACGGGGCCGTGGTGATGAGGTCGAGATCATATTCGCGGGTCAGCCGCTCCTGGATGATCTCCAGATGCAGCAGCCCCAGGAAGCCGCAGCGGAAGCCGAAGCCCAGCGCCGCGCTCGTCTCCATCTCGAAGCTGAACGAGGCATCGTTGAGGCGCAGCTTGGAGATGCTCTCGCGCAGCTTCTCGAAGTCGTTGGCATCGACCGGGAAGAGCCCGCAGAACACCACCGGCTGCACTTCCTTGAAGCCGGGCAGCGGCTTGGCCGCGCCGTTCTTCACCGTGGTGATGGTGTCGCCCACGCGGGTCTCGGTGATGTCCTTGATCTGCGCGGTGATGAAGCCGATCTCGCCCGGGCCGAGTTCCGCGAGCTGCTCGATCTTGGGCCGCATGCAGCCCACGCGATCGACCAGATGCTCGGTGCCGCCGATCATGAACTTGATCTGCTGGCCTTTCTTCAGCACGCCGTTCATCACGCGCACGAGGATGACGACGCCCAGATAGGGGTCGTACCAGCTGTCGACCAGCATCGCCTCGAGCGGCGCGTCGCGGTCGCCCTTGGGCGGGGGGATGCGCTTCACGATGGCTTCGAGGATGTCGTCGATGCCGATGCCGCTCTTGGCGCTGGCGAGCACGGCGTCGCTCGCGTCGAGGCCGATCACTTCCTCGATTTCCGCGCGCACCTTCTCGGGCTCGGCGGCGGGCAGGTCGATCTTGTTGAGCACCGGCACGATCTCGTGGTCATGCTCGATCGACTGGTAGACATTGGCCAGCGTCTGCGCTTCCACGCCCTGCGCGGCGTCCACCACCAGCAGCGCGCCCTCGCAGGCGGCGAGGCTGCGCGAGACCTCATAGGCGAAGTCGACATGGCCCGGCGTGTCCATGAGGTTGAGCTCGTAGGTCTCGCCATTCTTCGCGACATAATCGAGCCGCACGGTCTGCGCCTTGATGGTGATGCCGCGCTCCTTCTCGATGTCCATATTGTCGAGCACCTGCGCGGTCATCTCGCGGTCGGAGAGCCCGCCCGTGCGCTGGATGAGGCGATCGGCCAGCGTCGACTTGCCATGGTCGATATGCGCGATGATCGAGAAATTCCGGATATGGGCGAGGTCAGTCATGCCGCGCCGATAGCAGCATGGGCGAGCGCGGCAAAGTCCCCCCTTCGGCAAGGCCAGGCCACGACGATTCCGTCCAAGACCAGCACGGCGATCCATGACAATTGCCGTTAAGGCCGGAGGGGCGGCCTTGTGCGCCATGGCCGCTGTGATAAACGGGGGCGAGGGTGGTTTTCTGCCGGCTGCGTCCTGCATCCGGCCTGTGGGTGAGGTAGGAAGATGAAAGGTTCCGTCAAGTTCATGCTTGCCGCGGCGGCGCTCGCGGTGGCGAGCCAGCCGGCGTTCGCGGTGGACAACAACAAGGGGTCATCCGGTCGTCAGGACCAGACCAAGGGCACGCGGGAAATCCCGAAATGCTATCGCAGCCTCGGCACCGTGGCGATCGTGGAGCCGGATACGCAGTGGTGGCGCGAGCTGAGCCTGGGCAGCCCCGAGGCGATCCTGCGCATCTTCATCCAGCAGTCCGGCTGCTTCACGCTCGTCAATCGCGGCCGCTCGATGCAGAACCGCGCCATGGAGCGCGCGCTCGCCGATCAGGGCGAGCTGCAGGATGGCAGCAATCTCGGGCGCGGGCAGGTGAAGGCGGCGGACTATTTCCTCCAGCCGGACATCGTCACGACCAACAAGAATAGCGGCGGCAATGCGCTGGGCGGCGCGCTCGGCGGCCTGCTGGGCCGCAGCACCTTCGGCGCGATCGCCGGCGGCATCAACATCAAGAAGAGCGAGGCGAACGTCACGCTCTCCATCGTCAATGCCCGCACCACCGTCGAGGAAGCGCTGACCGAGGGCTATGCCCGCAAGTCGGATCTCAGCTTCGGCGCCGGTGGCGGTGCCGGATGGTGGGGCGGCTTCGCCGGCGCGGCCGGCGGCGGCTACCAGAATACGGACATCGGCCAGGTGATCGTCCTCGCCTATCTGGACGCCTACACCAAGCTCGTCGGCCAGCTCGGCGGCCTCCCCGCCGACGCCTCCGCCGCGGCGCCCGTCGCCAAGTAAGTCACCGGGATATCAGGCTCTGGGGAAAAGGCGGGTCGCAGGGCCCGCCTTTTTTTGGGGGGGGGGACTGCTGACGCTGATATCCTGGACATTACGATCGGACTTCGCCAGCCCCATAGCAGCAATTTATTCAGATGGTGTTTGAACGCGATTACCATCCCGAAACGACATTCCAGCGTTGCAGGCTGGTCGCCAAAAAGCGGAAGAAAAAACCCTCTGCAGGCTCAAGTCGTGGACTTACACCGTGACCCAAACGGAGACAAGCCAAAGAGCATAGTACATTCCTCCAACCTTCGCCCAGGAAACGAGCCTTTAGAAGCATCATTCTGCTTGCGTGGTATCGATGGCTAAAAAAGTTCTATCGATAAATTGCCGTAATGAGACCGGGATACGCGCACGCGGTCCGGCGAGCACCATCACGTTTGTAGCGCCAACTGGAAGCCGCGTCTTCGGTGGCTGGTTATATGAGGGAACGAACTGTGAGATGCTCTGATGCACGTTACGCAAGATGGAGGCGAAGAACCACGTCAGGTACTTACCTCGAACCAAGTCGAGATAATGAGGTACGCTCTCAAAAATCGCTCTTGCATCTTGTAAATCTTCGTCATCAGAGATCTCAGCCCCGCAGCAATTGCTTAGGTGAGCCAATCGACTTTCCTCAGCCTCATAATCGGGATTCAAAATCAGCATGCCATTTTGAAAGCTGAATAATGCAGAGAGATCGAGGTTCCCGATGTTGGCTCTGACGCCCGCTCGGCGCCAGGCAAGAATTTGAGCCATAATTGGGAGCAAGCTATTCTTGTACCTAATCAGTCCCGCAGTGAAAGCGTTCCTGATTTGAGCCTCATCGTCAGGCGTTGCATCTGCGACATTGTATGCGTCGATAAGCACACGCCAAAATGTTTCAAATGTAAATATGTGATTCTCAATAGAATAGTGGTCAGTCACATAAATATTCAATTCGTCAGGAAGTACGCACAAGCCATAATCCGCCAAATCTCGGTCAATAAAAAATGCAATCCTTCGACGAGAATATTTACTCCAATCAATCCAATTGAAGAAGTCGATGACCTTCTGTCGATTCCCAGCTACAAAAATTTCTATCTTCCATCCTTCTGGTAGAAAGCGCTCGATCGCGGTGCGATAGAAAAGTGGGTCATCTTTTCCTTCCACAACGCCATAAACGGCTTCACCTTGCCGTCGATATTTCAGCAAAAAAGTATGAAAAGCCTCATTGACAGAGGACAACGCCTCAGCGTGAATATTGAGCATACTCATTAAGAGCGCTCCCACTCACCGTCCTCAATAAATTCGCCGAGGGCGTGTGCGTATTTGCGCAGCTTATTGTCATAGATGAAGGGTGAATGGGTTACGGCTATCAAGCCAACACACAACGAGGCATCCGCAATATCAATTAGAAACCGTCGCTGCCAAGGCACCGAGAGGGATAATTCCGGTTCATCAATCAGCACTAGGAAACGATCACGACCCGATAAATATAGATGACTAAATAAAGATACTATCTGCTTCTCTCCGGAAGATAACTCCGCCAACTCTATATCGGTGGCATACCTGCGAGATTTTATTCTAAAAGACGGCTTTCCGCTCTCGTAAACAAATATCTTATCTTGTATGTATTCCGAGCATAAAGAACAAAATAATTTTATATTATATTCTTTTGCCTCCAGATCATCCTGAAATTTGATCAACTTTGTGAAGTAGTGATAAATAATTTTTTGATGCTCAGATGCTGCCCCGGCGCTAGCAGGTGCATTAATGATAACTTTTTTCAGAGCATTTTTATCGTAACCGCTTAAAATCGTATCATCGATCCTATTAAGGACCGCTTCGATCCTCTCTTCTGACGCATTTTCGATGATACTGAAGTCGGTATCTTTATACGCCTGATTCATGACCTCGCCGAGATAGCTGAGGCTCAAGCGAGTGGTGCCAAGTAGCTGGAAGTTTCGTATCGCCTCCAACGCAGAATCGATTGCCTTTTTCACGTCGTTCATGCCGAATTCTACAAGCTCGACGTAGTCATTTGCGTCTTCAGGTTGACGAGCTATTTGCGCAGGGCGGCGAGCCTCCTCGGGATCGTAGCCCTGAACGATCGATGAGAGTTCTCGCTCGATCCTCCGGTATGTCGGTAGGTAGAGAATTTGCGCGCCTAGTTTGGCCGAGAGATTCTCCTGTAATTTATTGAGTCGGGAGATCACCTTGTCCGTTTTTCCATCGAACAAGTCTTGTTGACGCGTAATGTACGAGCGCGGAAAAAAATTTGCGATGATGCGCTCAGCAGCGGCAAATTGTCCCTGATGAAGCAACTCCGTCACCCGGCGCCGTTGCGTTCCGGGCAAGCTCCTAAGAAGAGCGTCGTCAAAACGACGATCTGTAATATTTTTGAGATCAGCTCGCTCTACTGAATATCGGCGATCATCGACAATAGCGACGACTCTCTTGAAATCAAACTGAGCTAAACTAGCCCAGCGACCAGACAAAAAGTAGAACAATATCCGCAAAAAAGTCGTTTTTCCGGAGCCGTTCTCGCCTACGACAATAAGCGTATTATCGTTGATTTCTACGACGATATCTCTGCCTCCGCGCAGGCCCTCGATTGTAAATTGCGTGAAAGCTTGTGTGCGCTCCATTCTGCCCCCCCGGATCCCGGCTAGAATGCCTGGAATGACGATAGGTGGATAGGACATGACACGGAAGGGCGCAACGGCGCGTCAAGGGCCGCGCTACCCTATAGGCCGAGAAGCTGCTACTGAGCTGACGGCAATTTTCCCAGCTAAGAAGCCAATGGCGGACTGTCCAGAACGTCCGACAAAGCCGCGAAGAGGGGGCAGCTGAACGGACGGCAGCTGCACGGGGAGCGGACTTTCAGGACCGTCCCCATTTGCAAAATAGCTTCAGGCTACAGAGCGCGGATTTCTGCCGTTCGAAATATACACGCCGCTCATTTCACCAGCGGCGATCATGCATCGTCCTGCGCCCCCCCCCCCCTCACCCCAGCCCCAGCCGCGCCACGGCCTCCCTTGCGGCGCGGGCGCCGTGCTTGAAGGCGCCGGTGTAGTTCTGCGCGCCTTCCAGTTCGGAGTGGGCGATGATGATCTGGCCGAAGCCCCGGGCGACGATCTCGCGCGGGCCGGGCCTGCCCTCCGCGCCGTAGAAGAAGCCGGGATATTGCACCACGCGCGCGTGCCCCCAACGGTTGAGCACGATGCCGGCGATGTCCCGCTTCGCGTCGAAGCCGGTCGGGCCGAAGAGATGCGTCATCTGCGCGCGGATGGTGCGTTCATAGTCCGCATAGGGCGTCGCCATGAGGCGCATGCGGTGCGCGGTCGCCTGCATCCGCGCGTCCGCCTCGCCCGGTGAATAGAGGCCGGTGTAGAGGGTGAAGAGCGCGGGCTTGTCCGGGGCCAGCGCCGGTGCGCTGCCGTCGATCAGCATCGGCCGCCTGATGTTGCCGACGAAGCCGAACATGCCCTCATCGTCGAACCAGCGCGCCGCCGAGGCGCCGAGCCGGTGGAGGAACCGCCAGTTGGTGAGCGCGACATTGACGACCAGCGCGGGCGCATGGACGAACTGCGCATAGGCCTCGGCAATCTCGGGCGGCAGGTCCGCGACCACGCGCCGCGTCACCCAGCCCCCGCTCGCCATGACGACTGCCCCGGCGGTGATCCGCGCGGGCTTGCCGCCCTTCACATAAGCGACGTCCACGCCCGTTCCCCCGGCGCCCGTCCCCCCGGCGCCCATTCCCCCGGCGCGATGCCGCACGGAGAAGACCGTCGCGCCAAGGCGGATGCGGGTGGCTTGCCCCGGCCGGTCCAGCGCGGCGAAGCGGATCGGCCGCTGCGCCACGTCCGCGAACCGGTCCTCGCCTTCGATGCCCTCGGGCACGAGCTTCTTCACCAGCGCGCGCGCCAGCACGCTGTTGCCGCCGGGGAAGGAGGGGTCCATGCGCGGGCTCGGCCGCACATAGATGCGCGCGGCGCGGGCCGAGACCGCATCGGGGCTCACGCCGGTCAGCAGGCTGGTGTGCGGCCGCGCGACCCGCGTCACCCCGGGATCGAAGCCCTTGAGCTCCTCGAGATACTGGCGATAGCTCATCCGGTCGAGCAGCTCGGGCGGCGGGTCGCCTTCCTGCGATCCGGCGCGCCAGGCGAGCAGGTCGCGCCGCAGCGCGGGCGGGAAGGGCGTCTCGGCAAGCGCGTTCGCCCAGATGTTGCGCCGCCATGTCGGCCCCGCCGCGCCGTCGCCCCGGTCGAAATAATAAGCGACGTCCACTTCGCTCTCGGCCAGCCCGTCCATCGGCGCATAATTGTCCGTCGCGCAGCGCACCGGGGCGATGCCGGGAGCGAGCGCGCCGAACTCATACTGGCGCGGCAGGCCCAGCTCGTCGAACAGCCGGTCCATCTGCGTGCCCGATCCCGCCTCGGGAATGAGGAAGCCGTTCGCCGCCTGCGGGCCGGTGAGATGCACGCCCTCGACCAGAAAGTCGTTCTGGCGGGAGGCGCCGCCGAAGACGTCGTGATTTTCGAGGATGAGGCAGCTTTTGACCCCGCCAGTGAGCTTCGCGAATTCATGCGCGGCCATCAGCCCGCTTGGCCCGCCGCCCACGATCACCAGGTCGTAATGCTCGCTGACCGGCGCTTTCTCCCAGCCTTCGTAAAGCGCATCGCGGATGCCGTGCGCGGCATTCATCACCGGCAGCGTGTTGCCATTGGACGAGGCATAGTCGCCCACGCCGCCATAGCCGCTGATCGCGTCAGCGCCCGCCTCGCCCGCGCGCGCGGCGCTGCCGCCCGCACCTGCCATCAGCATGGCGCCCGCCCCCGCCAGCGCGCCGTTGATGAGGTCGCGCCGCGTGACGGCGCTGGTCATGCCGAGACGATCGTCTTCACTCTGCGTGATGCTGGCCATGCGTTTCCTGCCCGGTTGAAGCGCGCAGCCTTCCACCGCGCGCGCCGCAGGTCAAGCGATTGTATACGATTTTACGCTTGCCGATCGCCCGGCCGCTCAGCGCGCCGCCAGCCCCGCCGCGTCCACCGCCGCCACTGCCCGCGCGAAGCGTTGCTCGCCATCGCCGGAGATCCGCACATAAGGCAGCGCCCGCCGCACCAGCTCCGCCTCGCAGAGCGCGAAGAAGCGCCGCTGGTCCGCCGCCTCCGGGAACATGCGCACTTCATCGCCGATCCACGGCAAGTCGATGTCCATGAGCAGATAGAGCGCGCCGACGTCCGTGAAGGCATCCAGCGCCGCGATGCGGTGGCCGAACAGCATCATGCTCCAGGCCGCCGTCATCACCGGGTCGGTATCCTGGATGAGCAGCCCCCGCGCTTGCGGTTCGATCGCCGGGCGCGCCGCGACATGCCCGTCCATGATCGCGATCAGGTCCTCCGGCGTCAGGTCGGTGCCATGCGCCTCGCAATATGTGCGGCCATATTCGGGGACGTCCACCGTGCCCCAATGCGCCGCGAGCCGCCGTGCCAGCGTCGACTTGCCCGTGCTTTCCGGCCCGTGCAGGACCACGCTCGGCACGCTCATGCCGCCGCTCTCCGCGCCCGCGTCCAGGCGATCAGCCCCGCGATCGAGAGCGCGAGGAAGACGATATAGAGCCCCGCCGTCAGGTGCAGCCCGCGCATCCAGTAAAGCGGGATGGCGAGGCAATCGACGAGGATCCAGAACGTCCAGTTGTCGATGTAGCGCCGGGCCATCAGCAATTGCGCGGTCACGCTCAGCATCGCGACGGCAGCGTCCCAGTAAGGGAGCGCCGCGTCCGTCTGGCGATGCATCAGCAGGCCCCAGAGCAGGCTCGCGGCCAGGGCAATGGCGCCCCAGACGGCCAGCCCCCGCCCGCCCAGCCAGCGCACCGGCACTTCCCCGCCGGACTGCGCCCGCCGCCAGTTCACCCAGCCATAGGCGTTCAGCGCGAGGAAGAAGATCTGCAGCAGCGCGTCGCTATACAGCCGGGCCTGCGCGAAGATGAAGAAATACAGCGTCACCATCGCGATGCCCGCCGGATAATTCCACAGGCTGCGACGGACGATGAGGATGATGTTCGTCAGTCCCAGACCGACGGCAAGGATTTCCAGAAGGCTCACCGCCCGATCCTTATCGAGCGCTCAGGGATGTGTCGACATGGGAGGCGGCGGCAAAGGGCGCGGCGCCAGTCCCCCGCCGCCGCCGTCGATCGATATCCAGCCCAGGGGAAACCCATGCCCTGAACCATCACGCCCTTATGCGCTCTCCTCGCACGTCGGACCCGGCCCCGCCCCACACACCGTCACCCCGGACCTGATCCGGGGTCCAGCTGTCTTCTTTATCGTCCCGACAGAAAGCGGGACCCCGGGGCAAGCCCGGGGTGACGACAGTCATCCAGGCGATGGCGTGGCGATTATGATGATTTTCAGGACCCGGAGCGCAATCCCATGCGAGCCATGTGAGCGCCGCAAGCCCGGCAAACCGCCATTTGCAGACCGCCAGCGCTGGAGTCGAAGGCGTCCGTAGGACAATGCCGTCCAGCCCTAGCCCGTTTGCCGCCAGCCTTCGCGATAGAAGTCCGGAATGTCGGTCACCACCTTTTCCTTCTCGGGCGGCGCGCGCAGGCGCTCGACGTCGATGGCAGTGGCGAACTCGATGCCCATGCGCTCTCCTTCGGACCAGCGGCATGTGCCTTGCGCATTGTAGCCCTTGATGAGCTCGATCTCGAAGACCGTGCCGATGGGCACGTCGACCAGTCCCTCGACCATTGCCCCGCGCGAGGAAATGTTGCGGATGCGGGCGGGGTAGCTGTGGCCATCGTGCATGAGCGTGACGGAGCGCAGCATCGCCATGCGCGGTTCCCGGCTCGCCTTGTGGCCCGAGGCTTCGGCATGGCCCTTGCCTGCCGCGAGCATGGCGCGCACCCCGGCGGCGTCCACCGGCGCGCCATAGACGAAGCCCTGCACATGGCTGCAGCCCAGCGAGCGAATGAGCGCCAGCTCGTCCATCGTCTCGGCGCCTTCCGCCGTGGTTTCCATGCCCAGCGCTTCGGCCAGGTTCACGATCGACTTGACGATCGCGGCATTGCGGCTGCCCTTGATGGCGGCGCCACGCACGAAGCTCTGGTCGATCTTGATCTTGTCGAACGGCGCGTGCTTGAGATAGCCGAGCGCGGAATAGCCCGTGCCGAAATCGTCGAGGGCGAGGCGGACGCCGAGATTCTTGATGGCGGTGAACATGCCGTCCGTGTCCGCGCCGTCGGCCAGGAAGACGCTTTCGGTGATCTCCAGTTCGAGCCGGTTGGCGGAGAGCCCGGCCATGGCGAGCGCGCTCATGATGAGCGAGGGGAAGCCCGGGTTCGCGAACTGGATGGGCGAGACGTTGACGGCGACGCGCGTGCCTTCGGGCCATCCGGCGGCATCGGTGCAGGCGGTGCGGATCACCCATTCGCCGATCGCGCCGATGAGGCCGGCCTCTTCCGCGATGGGGATGAAGGCGGTGGGTGAAATGGTGCCGCGCTCGGGATGGTCCCAGCGGATCAGCGCTTCGAAGCCGGTGATCTTCTCGCTGCTGGCGCAGACAACCGGCTGATAGTCGATGCGCAGGGTGCGCGCCGCGATGGCCAACCGCAGGTCCTGCTCCAGCTGGCGCCGGTCCTCGGCATCGGCATGCATGGCGGGCGCGAAATAGCGGAACGCGCCGCGCCCGTCGTCCTTGGCGGCATAAAGCGCCAGGTCAGCATTGCGCGTCAGCGTCTCGGCATTCTTCCCGTCGGTCGGCGCGATGGCGATGCCGATGGAGGCGCCGATCACCACCTGGCTGCCCTCGATCGAATAAGGCTGGGACAGCGTCTCGATGATGGCTTTGGCGAGCCGGGTCAGCCTGGTCCGGTCACTCAGGCCCGGCAGCAGGATCTCGAACTCGTCGCCGCCCAGTCGCCCGACCTTGCCGTCGGTGCCGACGAGGCGGAGCAGCCGCTGCGCCACTTGCCGCAGCAGGGCGTCGCCCGCCGGGTGGCCCATCGTGTCGTTCACTTCCTTGAAGCGGTCGAGGTCCAGCAGCAGAAGCGCGCATTCGCTCATGATGCCGCGCTGCTCGGTCAGCGCCTGCTCCAGCGTGGCGAGCATGTGGCTGCGGTTCGCGAGGCCGGTGAGCGAATCGAACTTGGCGAGGCGCGTGATCTCGGCCTGCGAGCGGCGCATTTCCGTGAGGTCCGTGCCGCTGCCGCGAAAGCCCAGGAACTGGCCGAACGGCGTCACCGCCGGCTGCCCCGAGACCGACCACCACAGCTCGTCCTGCGTCCCCGCCACGCGCACCGCGAGATCGCAGAAGCTCGTCCGGGTGGAGAGGTGGAAGCTGAGCGAGCGCTGGCCCTCATTGGGTGTTCCCGGCTCGGGCGGCGCGATCAGGCTCGCGAACGGGCGGCCGAGGAGCTGCCGCTGGCCGCGGCCCAGCCGTGCGGCGAGCGTCTCGGAGATGTAGGTGATGTTGCCGGCCCGGTCGGTTTCCCAGAACCAGCCGCGCCCGGATTGCTCCAGGTCGACGAGGAAGGCCTTGGCCTGGTCGCCGGTGAGCATGTTCTCGCGCAGTTGCGCCGTCGCGCGGCGGCTGATGCGGAACTCGACCGCCATGACGATCGTCACGCCGGTTGCGAAGACCAGCATGGGCGTCAGCAGGTCCATGACCGGGATATTGCCGATGAAGGCGATGACCCCGCCCAGCCCGTAAGCGATGCTGAGCAGCCGCTGCCGGCCGAAGATGGCGACGGCGAGCAGGGCGGGCGTGAGCGTCACCACCATCAGGCGGAAGAAGTCGCTGCCCAGCGCGGCGGCGGCCGATGTCGCGAACACGGCGCTGGAGAGGGCGACGAAGGGCGCGGTGACAAGCAGTTGCTGGTTGGGCGACAAGCGCGCGAACACCGGAAGGCGCGGTGCAAGCATGATGCCGAGATCGATGACGAGAATCGCCCCGAGGAAGATCAGGAAGCCCGGCCGGACGAGCGCGGCCTGGATGTTCCACCAGCCCACCGCCTGGCCAAGCAGCACCGCCCGCGCGATCATCAGCAGGGGCCAGCTCGTGGCGATCAGCCGCAGCGCCCTGGCGAGTTGCTCGAGCGAATCGCCGTTATGCTCGTCCGCGGCGCCGATCATGGCGTACCAGTCCGGGCGACTGTCCTGCGTCGAGGGCACCTTTGGACGGACGAAGCTCATGGGCCCGCCATGCCATCAGAGCCGTTGCAGAAGGGTTAAGGTGACGTTCAACAGGCCTTATATTGTGTTAATTAATTGATCGGTAAGGATATATTTTCGAACCGAGAAGCGCATCCGGAAAAGTCCGCCGCAAAGGCCGCCCCCTGCATCGTCCCGGCAGCCCTGCCGCCAACGCCCCGCTGCATGACGCGCCGAAGCGCCTCGAGCCACGCGATGCAGGCACGGTTCCCTGCTCGCGACAGGCATCGACCGCGCGCGTGTCAATCGGATCGGAGGGAGGGAGTGCCTCGCAGGTCCGGAGCCGGCCAGCGCGCGAAAGGGCACCGGGCCAGACTGTCCGGCAAATACACGCCCCGATCACCCGCAAGGCCCGCCGTGACGGGGCCCCGCCCGCGCGTTCACGGGATCATCGTGGGACATCACATGCGCCTCCCCACACGCCGGACGCCAGTCAGGCGCCGCGACGGCACTGGTTTAACACATTGTTATTAAAGGATTATCGAGGTCGGCCTGGCCGTTACACCCGCATCGGCATCAGCACATAAAGTGCCTGCGCCTTCTCATTCTCACGGATCAGCGTCGGTGCCGCCGCATCGGCCAGATGCACTTCCACCGAGTCCCCTTCGATCTGTCCTAATATGTCCAGCAAATAGCGGGCATTGAAGCCGATCTCGATGGGCTGCGCGTCATAGTCGCCCGAGACTTCCTCGGCGGCCGTGCCGTTTTCCGGGCTGGTGACGGAGAGCGTCACCTTGTCCTTCTCCAGCGCCATCTTCACCGCGCGGGTCTTCTCGGTGGCGATGGTCGCCACGCGATCCACGCCTTCCTCGAAGCTGCGCGGATCGATCTTCAGCAGCTTGTCGTTGCCGGTCGGGATGACCCGGCTGTAGTCCGGGAAGGTCCCGTCGATCAGCTTGCTGGTGAGCACGGCATTGCCCAGATCGAAGCGGATCTTGCTGGGCGAGAGGTCGACATGAATGCTGCCTTCCACTTCGTCCAGCAGCTTGCGCAGCTCGGCGATGCATTTGCGCGGCACGATGATGTCGGGCATGCCTTCCGCGCCATCGGGGCGGGCCACCGTCACGCGCGCGAGGCGATGGCCGTCCGTGGCGGCAGCCTTGAGCACGGGCGCCGGGTCTTCCGCCACATGGAGGAAAATCCCGTTGAGATAGTAACGCGTTTCCTCGGTCGAGATGGCGAAGCGCGTCTTGTCGATGATCTGCACCAGCGCCGTCGCCGGCAGCTCGAAGCTGGTCGGCAGCGGGCCCTCGGCAATGACCGGAAAGTCGTCGCGGGGAAGCGTCTGCAGGTTGAACCGGGCGCGGCCGGCCTGCACCAGCATCTTGCCCTCGGCGGCCTCCAGGCGCACCTGGCTGCCTTCGGGCAGCTTGCGCACGATGTCGAACAGGGTGTGCGCGGAGACCGTGGTCGCGCCGGGCACCTCCACCTGCGCCTGCACATTCTCGACGATCTGGAGATCGAGGTCGGTGGCCATCAGCTTGATCGCACCGTCGCCCGTCGCGTCGATGAGGACGTTGGACAGGATCGGGATCGTGTTGCGCCGTTCCACGACCGACTGGACATGGCCGAGGCTGCGGAGCAGCGTCGCACGTTCGATGGTGGCCTTCATCCCTCTTGGTATCCGTTTCTTTGCGCGGTTGCTGGAGTCGGACAGGAAGCGTCCGCCCGTGGAGGTCCTTTCCTTATCGAAATTGAGCCTTGGAGCAAGACATCAGGCCGAAAAAGGGGGCGCCGCGCCCGCGCCCCTTGTCATGGCCTGCGCTTTGCGCTTTGGCCTGTTGTCATGAGGCACAGAGTTCCGGCGCGTGCGTTTCGGCTCCTGGCGGCGGGCGCGCTGCTGGTCGCGCCGGCTGTGGCCGCCGGGCGGGATGTGCTTGGCGTGTTCCAGCGCTGGGGGGCCTTTCGCGATGCGGAACAGAAGCGCTGCTTCGCCATCGCGCAGCCCCTGGCCGGCGGCTGGCAAGGCTCGCCCTGGCGACCGTTCGCGGCGGTGGGCTACTGGCCGCAGCGCGGACTGCGCGGCCAGATCAACATGAGGCTCAGCCACCAGCTTGCCGCCGGCTCCGGCGCCACGCTGGCGATCGGGGACCAGCGCTTCGCCCTCGCGGGCGGCGGCGCCGATGTGTGGGCGCGCGACCGGAAGGCCGATGCCGCCATCATCGCCGCCATGCGCTCGGGGCGGACGATGAGCATTGCCGGCCGCGCACGCGCCGGCGGCACCTTCACCGACCGGTACGATCTGCGCGGCGCTGCCACCGCCATCGACGCGGCCGCGCTGGGCTGCGCCCGCCTGCGCTGAAGCAACACATCATCGCGCCCGGAAAGCCCCGGACAGGCGGGGACTGGCGCAAAAAGCGCTTTGCCCTTATATCCGGCACCATGCCAGAAGCTGCCATGTCCCTGATGCCGATTCCCGGCCATATCGATCCTGTGCCGGTTCCCCGCGCGATCACCCCTCGCGAAGACGGACGGGTCGATCTCGTCGGCCTGTCGCGCGCGCAGATCAAGGCGGAACTCGGGACGGCGGGCCTGGACGAGAAGCAGGCGAAGTTGCGGGCCAAGCAGCTGTTCCACTGGCTCTATCACCGGGGCGAGACCGATTTCGAGAAGATGACCGATCTCGCCAAGCCGATGCGCGGCTGGCTGGCCGAGCGCTTCATCGTCGGCCGGCCCGATGTCGTCGAGGCGCAGGTCTCGTCGGACGGCACGCGCAAATGGCTGCTCCGCTCGGATGACGGGCAGGACTATGAGATGGTGTTCATCCCGGATGCGGACCGGGGCACCCTGTGCGTCTCCTCCCAGGTCGGCTGCACGCTCAATTGCCGCTTCTGCCACACCGGGACCATGCGGCTCGTGCGCAATCTCACGCCGGGCGAGATCGTCGGCCAGGTCATGCTGGCGCGCGATGCGCTGGGCGAGTGGCCGCGCGGCACCATGGCCGGGTTCGGCGAGGTGGACGAGGATGAGGACGACGCGCCGCGCTACACGACGGACGGCCGCCTGCTCACCAACATCGTGCTGATGGGCATGGGCGAGCCGCTCTACAATTTCGACAATGTCCGGGACGCGCTCAAGGTGGTGATGGATGGCGACGGCCTCGCGCTCTCCAAGCGCCGGATCACATTGTCCACCAGCGGCGTCGTGCCGATGATGGCACGCGCCGGCGACGAGATCGGCGTCAACCTCGCCGTGTCGCTCCATGCCGTCACCAAGGACGTGCGGGACGAGATCGTGCCGCTCAATCGCAAATATGGGCTGGAGGCACTGCTGCAGGCCTGTGCCGATTATCCCGGCGCCAACAACGCCCGGCGGATCACGTTCGAATATGTGATGCTCAAGGACATGAACGACAGCGACGAGGACGCGCGCGAACTGGTGCGGCTGCTCCGCCAGTACAAGCTGCCCGCGAAGGTGAACCTCATTCCGTTCAATCCCTGGCCCGGCGCGCCTTATGAATGTTCCACGCCCGAGAGGATCAGGCGCTTTTCGGACATCGTCTTCGAAGCCGGCATTTCCGCGCCCGTCCGCACGCCCCGTGGGCGCGACATCATGGCGGCCTGCGGTCAGCTCAAGTCCGCGAGCGAGAAGAAGAGCCGCGCCGAGCTCGACCGGATGGTGGAAGCCAAACAGGCCGCTCTGGGCTGACCCGCTTCGTCAGGAGGCGGCGCGAGGCCTGCCTCCGACGAGCGATGCCGCGTTTAGCGCGCCATGTCCTGCGGGCCCGTTTCGAAAACGCCGCACGCGATCCGCGCGCCGCTGTCTCCGGCGGGATCGGTCTTCTGATCGTCGCGGCTGGCATGGACCACAAATGCCGCGCCGTCCGAATCCATCAGTTGCGCGAGCGTTCCACCCTTCAGGCTGTAGGTGAGCGAGCCGCGCCCGTCCTCGCCCACCGTGAGGTTAGGCATATCGCCCGCATGCTGTCCCTGCGGATTTTCCAGTCCGTGACGGGTATCGGCCGGATTCCAGTGGCCGCCCGCGGTTTCGAAAGTGGGCGCATCGCATTTGCCGACGCCATGGACATGGACGCCATGCTCGCCGGAGGGCAGATTTTCCACCGCAAGCCTGATTTCGAGCCCGTCGCCCATCTGGGAGACCCGGGCCGTGCCCGCCATGGCACCCTCAGCCGTTCGCAATTGGGCCGTCGCGCCGGGCGGCGAGACTTCCGGCACCACGTTTGAGGCTGTCCCGGCGGGCAGCTCTCCCGGCGGCGTCCCGTCGTTCCGCGCCTGATCCGTGGCCGCGGGACCACCGCAGGCCGCGAGGCCGATGGTCGTGGCGAGGCATATCAATTTCGCTCGGTGCATGTCTGCGCTCCCTCATCCATTGCTTGCGCTGTTCTGGCTTAACCCCGGCCCCCGCCGGATCGTTCCGAGGTTATGCCATTTTCCCGGCCTCGCGCATGGGGCGGCGCCCGGGAAAGCGTGCATGGCGCGTTCATCCTGCTCGGTGCCGGTTCGGTGAGGAAATCGATGCCAGGCTCGCTGGTCACTTCTGGGGAGGAACAGGGATGCGAGCGGGATTGGGGGCGGATCAACGCGCAGCGACCAGCATCGAATATGGGCTCATCGCGGCCTTGATTTCGCTGGCCTGCATCATCGCGTTCACGACGCTGGGGCTCAATCTGAGCGACATCTTCATGACGATATCCAACGCGCTCGGCTGACCTGTCAGCCGGTATTCGCGCCGGATATTTCGGGGGAATTGGGGGAAGCGTCAGCCCGCGAAGATCACCGACAGGGTCGCGACCCCGCCGGCCACCGCGACAAGTGCGGCTGTCAGCCCGAACTCGACGGCTTTCGCTCGACGATCGTCACGCAGCATCCGGGACATCAAGGCAGGCTCCTTCCAGAACATGCCGCCTCCATAGCATGCCCTACCTTAGCGGGACCTTAATCCCCCGTTGTCCTGCCTTCATCTGCGACGCCTTGACCCGCCCCCTGACTGCATCGACAATGGCCCGCAGGAGAGGTTGCGGAGGGGAAATAGATGGCGCTGCGCGTATCGCTCGAACACCGGGCCGAAATCGGGGATCTCATGGCGCGCTATGCATGGGCGCTCGATACCGGCGATTTCGAGGGCTATGCGGCCTGCTTCTGCGAGGACGGGTGGCTGGAGCACTGGCCGCAGGGCCGCTGCCACGGGCGCGAAGGCCTCAGGCGCGCGACCGATTCCCTCTGGTACGACACGCCCAATCATTATCTCGGCCGGCAGCACCGGATGAGCCAGGTTCTGATGAGCCCGGAGGACACCGAGGCGGAGCGGGGCATCCGCATCAAATGCTTCTGGTCGATCCTGCAGCATGATGTCGTCACCTTCGAGAATCGCGTGTTCGGCATGGGCACATGGGACACGCTGGCCGTGCTGTGCGACGATGGCGAATGGCGCTTCCGGAGCGTCTTTGTCGATCTGTGGATCAACGGCCAGGTGCCGTGGAAAGGCGAAAGCCGGGCCTGGGGGCGCGGGGCAGGCCCAAATGGTCTGAGCAACAGTCGACAAGCGGCCAAGGAACGGCAATAGTCCGCGAACGAGCGCGCCGGGGCGGCGCCAAAGGGGGAGACCATCCGTGCCTGTTCTGCCGCGCGGCATCAAATCGATCGCATTCGCCATCTCTCTGGCGCTCGCCGCGCCGGCCTTCGCAACACCTGCGGAAGATCTGGCCGCGCTGCTCGATGAGCATTGGCAATGGTCGCTGACGCAAGACCCGACGCTCGCGACGATGGTGGGCGATCGCCGCTATGATGACAGGCTGGGGGATTATTCGCTCGAAGCGGCGGACCGGCAGACGGCGGACAACAAGCGCTTCCTCGCCCGGCTGGATGCCATCCCCGATGCGGGCCTCAGCGAGGCGGACAAGGTCAATCGGCTCATTCTGCGGCGCAACCTCGTCGAAGCGATCGAGGGCAATGGCTTTGGCCAGCGCATGATGCTGTTCAGCAGCTTTTATTCGCCCTGGCAGAGCCTTGCGGGGCTGGGCGAGATGACCAGCTTCCGCAATGCCGAGGATTATCGCAACTATCTCAAGCGCCTCGCCAGCTTCCCGGCCATCAACGAGACGCTGATCGGCATCACCCGCAAGGCGGTGGCCGGCGGCTATGTGCAGGCCTGCGTGACGCTGGGTGGCCTGGAAGGCTCGATCCGGGGCGTCATCCCCGCCGACCCCACCCGCTCACGGCTCTACGCGCCCTTTGCCGGCCCGCGCCCCGGCACCGTGAGCGAAGCGGACTGGACCGCGCTGCAGGCCGAAGCGAAGACCCTGCTCAGCCAGACGCTCGCCCCGGCCTTCGCCCGGGCGGCGGACTATGTGGCGAAGGACTATATGCCGCGGTGCGCGCAATCGGTGAGCGTGTCGAGCCAGCCGGACGGCGCGAAATACTATGCCTACCGCGTGCGCGCCGAGACGACGACCGATCTCACGCCCGAGCAGATCCACAAGATCGGCCTCGACGAGGTCGCGCGCATCGATGCGGAGATGGTGGAGGTCGCCAAGAGCGCGGGCTTTGCGGACAAGGCCGCCTTCGTGCGGAAGCTGCGCACCGACCCGGCTTATTATGCAAAGACGCCCGAGGAACTGATGTCGGCCGCCGCGCGGATCGCCAAGACCATCGACGGCAAGATGCCCGGCTATTTCCACAAGCTGCCGCGCCTGCCTTATGGCATCCGCGAAATCCCTGCCGAGATCGCGGAGGGGACAACCACGGCTTATTATAATCCGGGCAGCCCGGACACCGGCATCGCCGGCTTTTATTATGTGAACACGTCCAAGCTCGACCAGCGCCCGCTCTACGAGCTGCCCGCGCTGACGCTGCACGAGGCCGTGCCGGGCCATCACAACCAGATCGCCCTGCAGCAGGAACTCGATCTGCCGCCGCTGCGCAAGTATCTCGCCCATTTCACCGCCTTCGTGGAAGGCTGGGCGCTCTATACCGAAGTGCTGGGGTTCGACATGGGCCTCTACGACACGCCCGAGAAGCACTATGGCCGCCTCTCCTACGAGATGTGGCGCGCCTGCCGGCTGGTCGTGGATACCGGCATCCATGCCAAGGGATGGACCAAGCAGCAGGCCGTCGATTTCATGCTGGAACACACGGCCCTCAGCGCCGCGAACATCGATGCCGAGGTCAATCGCTACATCAGCTGGCCGGGGCAGGCGCTGGGCTACAAGATCGGCGAGATTCGCATCCGCGAACTGCGGGCCCGGGCGGAAAAGGCGCTTGGCGAGCGCTTCGACCTGCGGGGGTTCCATGACACGGTGATCGGTCAGGGCTCGGTGCCGCTCGACGTGCTGGAACGGCAGGTGGATGATTGGATCGCCGTGGAAAAAGCCAAGGCCGCGAACTGAAGCGGGAGCGCCTCCCGGCGCGCACCCTCCGTGCCGAAGGGAATCGGGCGGCATGCATGCTTATGCCGCCCAACCCCGACGGCGCCACTCATCCTTGCCGCGAAAGCAATCATGACGACCATCTTCGACATCGCCACGCCCACCATCGCCATTGAGGGCACGCAAGCGCGCTTTCCCGTTCGCCGCATCTTCTGCGTGGGCCAGAATTACGCGGACCACGCCCGGGAAATGGGGGCGGACCCGGACCGCGCGCCGCCCTTCTTCTTCACCAAGCCCGCGGATGCCGTGGTGGAACATGGCGCGATGCTTCCATTCCCTTCCCGTACCGCCAGCCTGCACCATGAAGTGGAACTGGTGATCGCGCTGGGAAGCGGCGGCGCCGACCTCGCTCCGCAAGCGGCCACCGACGCCATCTACGGCTGGACGGTCGGCATCGACCTCACCCGCCGCGACCTGCAGGCCGAGGCCAAGAAGGCCGGCCGCCCGTGGGACATGGCCAAGGGCTTCGACCAGTCCGCGCCCCTCGGCACCCTGCGACGCGGCGCACCGCCGAGCGCCGGTGCCATCAGCCTCAGCGTAGACGGCGAAACCCGCCAGCGCGGGGACCTCGCCGCAATGATCTGGAGCGTGCCGGAGATCATCGCCAATCTGTCGACCTATGTGGCGCTGGCGCCGGGCGACCTCATCTTCACGGGCACGCCCTCCGGCGTCGGGCCCATCATGCCCGGGCAGAGGCTCCAGGCGGAAATCGAGGGACTGCCGCCGCTGAGTGTCAGCTTCCTGCCCTGAGGCGGACCTCGTAGGCATACTAGATGCCCGGGTTTGCCGGAATGGCGGAGGGGGGATAGCCTTGGGTGCGCGCGCCCTGCCCCGGGGGGCAGCGCCATCGGGCTTGCCGGAGGATCAACGGGCTGGCCGGCTCGTGTCTGGCGCGCTAGCATGGGGGCGGGCCTCTCCGGTGCGGGGGCGGCCCATCCGGCCATGGAGATCAGCAGCGGGCCATGAGGGAAGAGGATGATCCGGCCGCCACGGCGCCTTCGGCCCCGGTGAAGCGCCATCGCCTCTCGACGCGGCTGTGGCACTGGACGACGGCGCTGTGCGTCTATGTCCTCTTCACCAGCGGGCTCGGCATCTTCAACGCGCATCCCCGGCTCTACTGGGGCGACTATGGCGCGAATTTCGACAGGCCATGGCTGGAGCTGGCGCGCTTCGGCAGCGCGTGGACGCTGCCCTCGACCTATGACCTTGCCTTGTCGCGCCGCTGGCATCTGGCGTTCGCGCTCGTGCTGGCCTTCGCGCTGCTCGCCTATATGCTCTGGAGCCTCGCCAACCGGCATGTGACGCGCGACCTCGCCTTGCGGAAGGCGGACCTGCGCTGGGCGACCATCCGGCGCGAGATCGCCGATCATGCCCGGCTGCGCTTTCCCCGGGGCGCGGCGGCGCTGCGCTACAATGTGCTGCAGAAAGCGAGCTATATCGCGGTGATCTTCATCCTGCTGCCTGTCCTCACCTTCACCGGGCTTGCGATGTCCCCCGGAATGGACGCGGCCTGGCCGTGGCTCACCCAGTTTTCCGGCGGGCGGCAATCCGCCCGGTCAATCCACTTCATCGCGGCATGGCTGCTCTTCGCCTTCTTCCTGGTCCACATCGTGATGGTGCTGCTGGCGGGCGCGGGCAACGGGCTGCGCGGGATGATCACGGGATGGTATCGCGTGCCCGAGGCGCGCCCGGGTGATCGCGACGGTGAAGGCGAGCGGGAGAGCGCGGGGGAGGGCAGGCCATGACGTCGCCTCTCTCGCGCCGCGCCCTGCTTTCCGGCCTGACCGTCGGCGCCGCGGGGATGCTCGCGGGCTGCGACCGGCTCGGCCGCGACGAGGATTTCCGCAAGGCGCTGTTCTCCGCGGAGAATATGCACAAATGGCTCCAGCGATCGCTGCAGGACCGGGACGCGCTGGCGCGGGAATTCCGGCCCGACCAGCGCTCGCCCTTCTTCCGGGGCAATGGCACGCTCAATCCCGGGACGCCCGCTTATGCGGCGCTGTGGCGCAACGGCTTCGTGGACTGGCGGCTGCGGGTGGACGGGCTGGTGGGTCGTCCGCTCAGCCTCAGCCTCGCCCAGCTCCAGGCGATGCCGCAGCGCGTGCAGACCACCCGGCACGACTGCGTGGAGGGATGGAGCGCTATCGGCACCTGGCGCGGCGTGCCGCTTGCCACGGTGCTGGACGCGGCCGCTCTCTCCACCCGCGCGCGCTATCTGGTGTTCCACTGCATGGACGACATGGGCGGCGGCGTCGATTATTACGAAAGCATCGATCTGGTCGACGCCTTCCACCCGCAGACCATCCTCGCCTTGGCGCTCAACGATGCGCTGCTGCCGGTGCGCAACGGCGCCCCGCTGCGGCTGCGCGTCGAACGGCAGCTGGGCTACAAGCACGCCAAATATCTGAGCCGCATCGAGGCGGTGGCCGACCTCTCCGCCGTGCGCGGCGGCCATGGCGGCTTCTGGGAGGATGTGGCGGGCTATGACTGGTATGCGGGGATCTAGGGCGGGGCGGAGAAATCCCGGGCTGATAGAGAGTCAGCTATCGGGTTGCCTTGATAGCCAGCGCCGTGGCTGAATCGGGGCGGGGAGTGGAGATAAGGTTCCTATTTTCCGTCATTCCCGCGCATGCGGGAATCCAGTCACCCGAGCGACGCGAAACCAAGGCCCACGGCAAGGTCGTCCCAATTCGGGTTCGCTTGCTCGATCAAGTCGAGCTTCCAGGCCCTGCGCCAATGACGGCGGGAAGAAGAGGAATGGCCCGTCCGCAAGGCGTCGTGTCCGAACTGTCAGCTATCGGGACGCCTTGCCAGCATCGCGGTCGGTGCCGAGTGGGTGGCGAGCGGACATTTCCACTTTTCGTCATTCCCGCGCATGCGGGAATCCAGCTGAGACATCGCGTACGAGTGCCGGGGTGCAACTGGATTCCCGCGTGCGCGGGAATGACGATGTGGGACGAGGTGACGTCTCCTTTGTCGTCGTGTCCGGACAGGCCGCTTTAGGAGCAAAACGTCGGATAACCGCCCTTCCGTAAACGCTATCGAATCTGTCCGCCCCTCCTACGCCATACCCTTCATCGCCCGGAAGCGGTCGAACAGGGTGAGGAAGCGGTCGATGTCGGCCTTGCTGAGGAAATAGGGCGTCGCGAGGCGGAGCTTGCTGGGTTCGCCGCCGCGCACGCGGACCTTGTGGTTGGTCCAGAGCCAGTCCTGCAGTTCCATGCGGCTGACCGGCGGCACGTTGACGGTGACGATCGCGCAGCGCAGGGCGGGGTCGGGCGAGGTCCAGCTCTGCGCGCCGCGCTCGAGCATCTGCGCATGAATATAATCGGCGAGCATCCGGCCGCGCTGCTCGATCCGGTCCATGCCGATCTGCCCGGCGAGCGCGACGGCGGCATTGAGGCCCATCAATGTGGGGATGCAGGAGGAGCCGATCTGCATGTAGCGATCCGCCTTGCGATCGGGATTGTCATAGCCGCCGGTGACGATGGTGCTCCACACCCGGTCCATGATCGCTTCGTCGCGCAGATAGAGGAAGCCGGTGCCCTTGGGCGCGAAGAGCCATTTGTGCATGGAGCCGGTGTAGAGGTCGCAGCCGAGCGCATTGAGGTCCACCGCCATCATGCCGGGCACATGGGCGCCGTCCACGGCGGTGACGATCCCCTTCGCGCGGGCCAGCGCGGCGATCTCCCGGATCGGCAGGACCACGCCCGTCGTCGTGCTCACATGGCTGACGAAGATGATGCGGGTGCGCGTGGTGATGGCGTCGTTGATGCGGCTCAGGATCTCGGCGGCGTCCTTCGGCGGCTTGGGCATCGCGAACTTGCGCACGACGATCCCGTAGCGGCGCGAGCGCAGCATCCAGGGCATCTCGCCCGAGCCATGCTCCTCGTCGCTGATCAGCACTTCGTCGCCCGCCTTCATGTCGAAGCCGTTGGCGATGTAGCTGTTCGCTTCCGTGCAGTTGCGCAGCAGCGCCAGCTGGTCGACGCGGGCGCCCATGAAATCGGCGAAGGGGCGGCGATACTCGTCCCAGCGATCATAGCCCCAGATCGGATAATCCTCCGATTTCGCCTGCGTCATCTGCTCGGTCTGCTCATAGCCATCGAAGATCGCCTTGAGCACCGGGCGGGGCGAGGAGCCGACCGTGCCGACGTTGAGATTCACCACATCGGCGGGGATGAGGAACTGCCGGCGCAGCGCGGCCCAGTAGGCATCCTCGTCGCGCGCATGGAGATCGGGCGAGGGCAGGGGCACCTCGGGCGGCAACCCGGCGAGCGCCGCGTCCGGCAGCGCGGCCAGTCCTCCGGCAAGGGCGGCACTGCCCAGGAACGAACGGCGGTTGAGCATGGGCACCTCGTCTGGCGGAAGCGAAGATGGCGTCCGGCGCGGGATCGGCCGGTCCCGCGCAGACTGCCGTCTGCCGCATCCAACGCAAGTGCAATCTTCGTGTGGCGCGCATCTTCCGCGCATCGCGATGCGGGGTGTGGCGGTCATCGCGCCGGCATGGTGCAAAATGGGTCTGGTCGACCCCGGCGGGTCGCGATAGACCTGCCGCCATGACGATACTGACAAGGCTGCTCGCGAGGATCATCAACCAGGGCACGCTCACCATCCGCTATGCGGACGGGACGCAGGAAGTGCTCGGCACACCGGCCGAGAACTGGCCCGACGTCGCCATCAGCTTCACGGATGATGCCGCCGCGCGCGCGATCGTCACCAACCCGGCGCTGGGCGCCGCCGAGGGCTTCATGGACGGGCGGATGCTGCTGGAGCGCGGCACCATCTGGGATCTGCTCATGCTGATCTCGGCCAATGCGCCGATGGAAAGCAGCCGCAGCCTCGAGACGCCGGGCTTGCTCGGCCATGTCGGGGAGCGGCTCAAGCACTGGCACGACACCTACAACAAGCGCGACCGCTCGAAAGCGAATGTCGCGCATCATTACGACCTCTCCGACAAGCTCTACGACCTCTTCCTCGACGCGGACCGGCAATATAGCTGCGCCTATTTCGACGATCCGGAGACCGACAGCCTCGAGGACGCGCAGCTCCACAAGAAGGCCCATATCGCGGCCAAGCTGGCGCTGAGCCCCGGCCAGCGGGTGCTGGACATCGGCTGCGGCTGGGGCGGCATGGCGCTGTATCTCCATCGCGTGGCGGACGTGGACGTGCTCGGCGTCACGCTGTCCGAGGAGCAGCTCAAGGTCGCGCGGCGGCGGGCGCAGGAAGCGGGCGTGGCGGACCGGGTGCGCTTCGAGCTGATCGACTATCGCGACGTGCAGGGGGAGTTTGACCGGATCGTCTCGGTCGGCATGTTCGAGCATGTCGGCGCGCGGCATTACCGGGAATTCTTCCGCGTCTGCCACAATCTGCTGAAGCAGGACGGCGTGATGCTGCTGCACACGATTGGGCGGCTGAATGGCCCGTCCTCGACCGATGCCTTCATGCGCAAATATATCTTCCCCGGCGGCTATGCGCCCGCGCTCTCCGAGATCATGGAGGGCAGCGAGCCGAACAAGCTGCTGCTCACGGACATCGAGGTGCTGCGGCTCCATTATTATCACACGCTGCGCCACTGGTATGCGCGCGTGCTCGACGCGAAGGAGCAGATCGTGGCGCTTTACGACGAGCGCTTCTACCGCATGTGGACTTTCTACCTGGCGGCCGCGGCGTCCGGCTTCCTGTACGGCAGCCAGACCATCTACCAGCTCCAATATTGCCGCAACCGCCACACGCTGCCGCTGACGCGCGACTATATGGCGCAGGCTGAAGCCCGCTATCGCGCGCTGGGCTAGGGCTGATCGACATCCAGCGCTGACGGACTGCAAATGGCGGTTTCCCGTGCTTCCGGTGCTCACGTACCGTAAGTACGCTGCGCGCCGGGTCCCGAAAAACCACCATTTTCGCCACGCCATCATCTGGATGTCGATCAGCCCTAGGTCGGGCCGGTCGGCGATGGCCGTTCGCCCGGTTCAGGCGGGGTGGCGCGCCGCCATTTCCGCCCAGCCCGCGCGCACGATCTGCTCGAGGACGGCCATGTCCACATCGTCCAGCCGGTTGATGTAGAGGCAGGCCTTGCCCGTCTTGTGCTTGCCGAGGCGCGCGAGCAGGGGCTGGGCATCCGCAGAGCCCGCCAGCACATAGAGGACGAGATTGGCCTTGCGGGGCGAGAAGCCGATCCGGCACATCTCCCCTTCATGGCCGCTGTCGTATCGATAATGGTGGCGGCCCGAAACCGATGATGGACGGGCCCCACATCGCGGCGGGCTCGCCACTGATCCGCGCCATGAGGTCCAGCAGCCGCAGGCCGTCCTCGCGGCGCACGGGATTGTCCAGCGCCGCGAGGAAAGCGGCGGGACTTTGCCCGGTCGTCTTCGTCTTCAGTTCCGCCATGCATGCGCTCCGGCCATCCGACTCGCCCGGCAGGATGCCATGTTTGCCCGCTTCCGCCAATTGAGCGCCCTGCAATTGCCCGCGCCCGATGCCGCTGGTAAACCGGCGGGGGCGGGATCGAACAAGGGGAAGTGCATCATGGCCTCAGGCATCGAGGCAGTGGGCGAGGCCATGACCGGCGCGGTGGTCGCCGGGGCCGTCGAGCCGGGGCATGGCGAAGGCGGGGCGGCGGCGCATGGCAACTGCCTCAATTGCGGCACGCCGCTCAAGGGCCATTATTGCCACGCCTGCGGCCAGAACGGCCATCTGCATCGCTCGCTCGGGGGCTTTGCGCATGACATCATGCACGGCGTCCTCCATTTCGAGGGCAAGTTCTGGAACACGCTGCCGCTGCTGCTGATCAAGCCGGGCGAACTGACGCGGCGCTACATCGCGGGCGAGCGCGCGAAATTCGTCTCGCCAGTCGCCCTGTTCCTGTTCAGCGTGTTCCTGATGTTCGCGGTGGTGAATAATCTCGCGGGCTCGTGGAGCGCCAATGAATATCGCTCGCTCACGCGCGCCAATATCGAGCAGGAGATCGGCGATCTCGAAGAGCGGGCGACGCGGCTGGAAAGCCGCATCGAGAAAGCGCGCGCGGCGGGCGAGGACACAGCGGAGCTGGAGCAGCGGCTGGCTTCCACGCGCGAGAACATCGAGGTCACGAGGCTGTTCGCCGACAAGGTGAAGCCCGCCGCGGAGGTCGAGAAGGACACGTTCAAGACCGGCTGGGCAAAGCTCGACAAGGGCATCGCGGCGGTCAACGACAATCCCGACCTGTTCCTCTACCGGATGCAGACCAGCGCCTACAAGTTCAGTTGGCTGCTGATCCCGCTCTCGCTGCCGTTCGTGTGGATCCTGTTCTTCTGGAAGCGGCAATATCGCTTCTACGACCATCTGGTGTTCGTGACACTCTCGATCACCTTCATGAGCCTGCTGGTGACGACGCTGACCATCCTGGGCGCGCTGGGCGTCTCCTCCACCGCGATCGCCCTCGCGGCGATGATCGTGCCGCCGCTGCACATCTACAAGCAGGTGCGCGGCGCCTATCGGAGCCGGCGGATCACTGCCCTGTTCCGCGCCAGCTTCCTGGTGATGTCGGCCTTCGTGGCGCTTTCGCTCTTCCTCAGCATCCTGCTGGTGATGGGCATCATGAAGTGAGGCGCGGGCGAGGTGTTGCGCAAGAGGGCGGCGACTGATAACCGCGCGCCGTTCCTCCTTCCAGCAGCGGAAACCGCCCATGTCCGATAAGATCAACCGCGTCGTCCTCGCTTATTCCGGCGGTCTCGACACCAGCGTCATCCTCAAGTGGCTGCAGCAGGAATATCAGTGCGAGGTCGTGACCTTCACGGCCGATCTCGGGCAGGGCGAGGAACTGGAGCCCGCGCGGCAGAAGGCACGCAGCGCCGGCGTCAAGGAAGAGCATATCTTCATCGACGACCTGCGCGAGGAATTCGTGCGCGACTATGTCTTCCCGATGATGCGCGCCAATGCGCTCTACGAAGGGCTCTACCTGCTCGGCACCTCCATCGCGCGGCCGCTGATCGCCAAGCGCCAGATCGAGATCGCGCAGCAGGTGGGCGCGGACGCGGTGGCCCATGGCGCCACCGGCAAGGGCAATGACCAGGTGCGCTTCGAGCTCAGCTATTATGCGCTGCAGCCGGACATCAAGGTGATCGCGCCCTGGCGCGAATGGGACCTCACCAGCCGCACCCGCCTCATCGAATGGGCCGAGCAGCACCAGATCGCCGTGCCGAAGGACAAGCGCGGCGAAGCGCCTTTCTCGACCGACGCGAACATGCTGCACACCTCCTCCGAGGGCAAGGTGCTGGAGGACCCGTGGGAGGAAGTGCCCGACTATGTCTATTCACGCACCGTCAATCCCGAGGACGCGCCGGACCAGCCGGAATATATCACCATCGATTTCGAGAAGGGCGACGGGGTCGCGCTGAACGGCGTGGGGGTGAGCCCGGCGACGTTGCTCTCCTCGCTCAACGACCTCGGCTGCAAGCACGGCATCGGGCGGCTCGACCTCGTCGAGAACCGCTTCGTGGGCATGAAGTCGCGCGGCATGTACGAGACCCCGGGCGGCACCATCTATGCGCTTGCCCATCGCGGGATCGAGCAGCTCACGCTCGACCGGGGCGCCGCGCATCTCAAGGACGAGCTGATGCCGCGCTATGCCGAGCTGATCTACAACGGCTTCTGGTTCTCGCCCGAGCGGGAAATGCTGCAGGCGGCGATCGATCACAGTCAGGAAAAAGTCAGCGGGACAGTGCGGCTCAAGCTCTACAAGGGAAGCTGCATCGTAGTGGGCCGCAAATCGCCCCATTCGCTCTACAGCGAGAAGGTCGTGACCTTCGAGGATGATGCCGGCGCATATGACCAGCGCGACGCGGCGGGCTTCATCAAGCTCAACGCGCTGCGCCTGCGGCTGCTGGGCCGGCGAGACCGGTAAGGCGGGATCGGCCGGGGCGGCCGGTCACGCAGTCCGATCTGCGGGCAAGGATCAGACGGCCCCCCACAGCAGCAGCACGGCCATCGCCACCAGCGCGAGCACGAGCGAGATGGACAGGACATAGCGCACGATGTGCGGCGTCGAGCCGGCACGGGCCTCTTCGGTATTCTTGTGAATCTCGCGTTCCATGAGTCACTCCTTTCACAGCCAGAACGCGCGAGGTCCCCGTGCGTTTCCGGCGATCCGGGAGCATGCGCTCAGCTGAAGGCGCCCTCGCGCAGATTGATGCCATGTTCCAGCCACGCCTTGAGCGCGCAGAGCATGTGGGTCCAGCCCATGCAATTGCCGTAGGAGCCGGCGAGACCCTCGGGCGTCTCGCGCCAGCCATGCTCGCTGATGGAGACGAGCGTGCGCCCGCCCTCCAGCGGCTCGAAGCGCATGGTGACTTCCGTCCGGTAGCCGACGCTCACCACCGGATCGCCATCCTCCGGCACGCCTTCATTGGCTTCCCAGCGCAGGACGATCAGCCGGTCCGGCTCGAGCGTCGTCACTTCGACGGGGAAGGCGCCGGGGAAATCATGGAACGACCACATGACGGTGCTGCCCGCCTCCAGCCGGCCCTGCGCGCCGCCGGTGGTGAAATAGCGGGACAGCTGTCCCGGATCGGCAATTGCCTCGAACACCTCGTGAACCGGCCGGGCAATCCGGATCGAAACCTGAAATTTGAGATCCATCGGTCCTCTCCGCCTGAGTCTCCGCTTGAGTCGGCATCAATTATGTTATAAATTTATAACATGTCAATCAGCGATGCCCATGACCACGTGTTCAAGGCGCTGGCGGCCTCCGTTCGCCGCCAGATCCTGGACGACCTGCGCGACCAGCCGCTCACCACCGGCACGCTGTGCGCGCACTTTCCGGATCTCGACCGCTGCACGGTGATGCAGCATCTCAAGGTGCTGGAAGAAGCCGATCTGGTGACGGTGGTGCGGCGCGGGCGCGAGCGCTGGAACCACCTCAATCCGCTGCCGATCCACGACATCCACGAGCGATGGATCGGGCCGCATGCGGCGCAGGCCGTCACGATGCTGCGCCGGCTCAAGGACGAGCTGGAGCGCTGACGCGGCCAGCGGAAAGGCAGGCCGGCGGGGTGGACACGAAAGTGACCTGAAGCGTTGCGATGATAAGCCACCGCCAACATCATCCACCGCAAAGAGGACCCCGCCATGACCCTCCCGACGGACGCCACGCAGACGTCTCCCGCCGCGCCGGCCTCGGCCATCGATGCCATGATGACGCTCTGGACTCTCCCGGCCCGCCTTGGCCTTGCCGCGATGCAGAACGGCATGGCGATGGCGACGCAGATGCTGCCCATGGCGCTCGGGGCGCAGAAGATGCTGGGTCAGGACGCGATGGGGCAGGAAATGATGAATCAGGCGCGCGGGGCCGCGAAGGTCGCGGCCGAGGGCGCCAGCGCCCATGTGCAGAAGGTAGCGGAAGCCGCCGAGGAACAGGCCGCGCGCATCGACGACAAGCCGGGCGATACAGTGCCCAACCCGGCCGCTCTGGTCTCCTGACCGGCGGGAGCGGCCCGGCTGCTGCCCGGACTCAGCGCCGCCAGCGCGGGGGCGCTGCGCCGGCCACCTCACGATATTCGCCCTGCCGAGCGAGCATCCAGCCGGGATATTCGGGCGCGAGCCGGCTCGCCTCGGCGAGCGCGGCCAGTTCCGGCTCGGTGAGCTCGACATCGCTGGCAGCGATATTGTCCGCGAGCTGGTCGAGGCGCGTCGCGCCGACGATCACGCTGGTCACTACGCGCTGGTGAAGCAGCCAGGCCAGCGCGATCTGGGCGACGGAGACGGACCGGCTCTGCGCCATCGGCCGCATGACATCGATGATGTCGAAGGCCTTGTCCTTGTCGACGAGCGGAAAATCGAAGCTGGCCCGGCGTCCTTCGCCCGCGCCATCCCGGCTGAACTTGCCCGAGAGCAGGCCGCCCGCCAGCGGGCTCCAGACCATGAGGCCGACCCGCTCGGACAGCAGCATGGGCACCAGCTCACGCTCCAGATCGCGCCCGGCGATGCTGTAATAGGCCTGCAGGCTCTCGAAGCGCGCCAGATTCTGCGCCAGCGCGAGGCCATGCGCCTTGGCGATCTGCCAGGCCGCCCAGTTCGAGACGCCGACATAGCGGACATGGCCCTGCCGCACGAGATCGTCGAGCGCGCGCACTGTCTCCTCGATGGGCGTGGCATTGTCTAAGCCGTGAACCTGATAGAGATCGATATGGTCGGTCTGCAGGCGCTTCAGGCTGGCCTTGACCTGATCCATGATATGGCCGCGCGAGAGGCCGCGATCATTGACGCCGCTTCCCATCGGCCCGAGCACCTTTGTGGCGATCACCACGTCCGTGCGGGCAAGGCCGAGATTGCGGATCGCCTGGCCCAGCACGGCCTCCGACGAGCCGGACGAATAGACATTGGCAGTATCGTAGAAATTGATGCCGGCATCGAAGGCGGTCTTCACCATTGCATCGGCGGCGGACTGGCCGAGCTGCCCGATCTGCGTCCACAGGCCTTCGCCCGAGCCGAAGGTCATGGTGCCGAGGCAGAGTTCAGAAACGGTGAGGCCTGTGCGGCCAAGCTGGTTGTAGCGCATGGGGGACGACTCCGGCGGGGGGATGGGTAACAATATGGGCCGGGCCGGCGCGGATGCAACGCCGGACCGGCACGCCGAGACGGGCTGTTCAGCGACGAGGCTGCCATGCCATAAGCGCCGGGCTGCCGGCGAGCGGCGGCGACAGGAAGAGTGCCGGATGATGAGCATGACGCGACGGGCCGACAAGGCGATCCTGCCCTGGCGCTACGGCCTGTTCCTGCTGGTCTTCGCCAGCGCGCTCCCGCTCTCGCTGCTGCTGGGGCCGGTCCACGGCATCATGCTCGGCTTCGATCTGGGCGTGCTCGCGCTGCTCGCCACCGTCCCCTCGATGCTGTCTCACGGGGCGGACCGGATGCGCGAGCATGCCCGGCGCAACGACGCCAACCGCACCCTGATCCTGGCGCTAACCGGGATCGTCATGGGCGTCATCCTCGTGGTGGTCGCCAGCGCGCTCCTGTACGGCCACGGGACGCCGCTGCCGACCGCCGCGCTCATCATGGCGACGCTGACGCTGGCCTGGCTCTTCTCCAACATCGTCTACACGCTGCACTACGCCTTCCTGTTCTACAGCGGCGGCAAGGATGGCGGGGACCGGGGCGGGCTCGACTTTCCGCGCCGGGAGGAGCCGGATTACTGGGACTTCGCCTATTTCGCCTTCACGCTCGGCATGACCTTCCAGACCAGCGACATCGCGATCACCGATCCGGGCCTGCGCAAGGTGGCGCTGTTCCATTGCCTCGCCGCCTTCGTGTTCAATCTCGGCATCGTCGCCTTCACCATCAACATGCTGGGCGGCTGAACGACTTCACGGCTTGCTTACCATTGCGGGCTAGGACAGCGGCATGAACGATCGCCCTGCCGCGCCGGAACCATGCCCGCCATCGGCGGTCAGCCATGGTGTCGGGCTGGCTGGCCTTGCCGGGCTGGCCGTCTGGATCGTGGTCGCGCGGCACTATCACATGGACGGGCCGCATGCCGGCCTCGCCGCCGTGTTCGCCTGCGGCATCCCGATGATCCTCTGGTCGCTGCTCATCGACAAGGTGCATCGCCGCGCCAGCACCGGGCTCGACTGGTCGAACCCGCGCCCGCTGCGCGCGGTGGTGGACGGGGCCGTCATCAAGATCACCGGCCTGTGGACGACATGGGGCATCATTGCGCTCTTCTACGTGACCGGCGGCTGGTACATGCAGGGCGACTATCGCTATGCGCTCTCCGTCATCAGCCATGCGGCGCCGGCGGTGGTGCTGCTCTCCATCCCCTATGTGCTGTGGATCGACCGCCACATGCTGGAACCGCGCGACGGCGCCTACGCCTTCGGGCAATGGCTGATCGGCGGCGCGGCAGGCAGACCCGCGCGCGGCGCGATCGCCAACCATGCGCTGAGCTGGACGGTCAAGGCCTTCTTCCTCGCCTTCATGCTCGCCGTCGTGCCGGGCAGTTTTGCGGGCATGGTGCGCTGGCAGACAGCGGACCTGTGGACCAATCCCGTCAGCCTCGCGGGATTCCTTATCACGCTGATGTTCGTGGTGGACGTCGCTTTCGCCACGGCGGGCTATGTGCTGACCATGCGGCCGCTCGACGCGCATATCCGCTCCGCCAATCCGCTGCTCGGCGGCTGGATCGCGGCGCTGATCTGCTATCCGCCCTTCGTGCTGATGGGGCCCGGCGGGCCGCTCTTCTACGAGACGGACACGCGAAGCTGGGACTATTGGCTGGCCGGCCATCCGGCACTGCTCTGGATGTGGGGTGGGCTGCTGGTGGCGCTCACGGGCGTCTATGCCTGGGCGACGGTGGCCTTCGGGCTGCGTTTCTCCAACCTCACCCACCGGGGCATCTTGACGCACGGGCCCTATCGGCTGAGCCGGCACCCGGCCTATCTCTCCAAGAACGCCTTCTGGTGGTGCTCGGCCATGCCGTTCCTCGTGACGACGGGCAGCCTGGAGACGGCGGTGCGCAACACGCTGCTGCTCGCGCTCACCAGCGGAGTTTATTACTGGCGCGCCCGCACCGAGGAAGCGCATCTGGGGACGGACCCGGCCTATCGCGCCTATTCCGACTGGATGGCGCGCCATGGCCCGGTGCCGCGCCTGCTTGCTTTGATCGGCGGGCAGCGCGCGCCGAAGCGGGAAGGGGACATTCAGCCGGCCCGAATGACCGGCGGAGGTCGTTCCGTCAGTCCGCCGCGCCTGAAGAGTGCCGACGGATGCGCGGCCGCTTAGTAGCTTTCCTCGGCATAGATGCACGAGATGTCGCCGCCCCACGCGCCTTCATAGCGCGCCAGCAGGCGCTCGGCATGGGTGCGGCCGCTGGCCACCACCTCATCGAGCGCGGCGAGATAGCCGGTCTCGTTGTCGCCGATGCTGTTGAGCCGGGCGCGGGCGGCAAGGCCGGCGCGCGCGATGTCCAGCACCTGCGCCGCGATGTCGCGCAGCGTGCGTCCGTCGCCCAGAGGCGTGGCGAGGCCGAGCCGGGGCACTTCGGCCCGCAGCGTCTCGCGCGCGTCCATCGTCCAGTGCTTCACGACATCCCATGCCGCATCCAGCGCGGCATCGTCATAGAGCAGGCCCACCCAGAAGGCGGGCAGCGCGCAGATGCGGTTCCACGGGCCGCCATCCGCGCCGCGCATTTCGAGGAAGCTCTTCATGCGCACTTCGGGGAAGGCGGTGGACAGATGGTCCGACCAGTCGCTCATGCGCGGCTTCTCGCCGGGCAGCGCGGGGAGCCGGCCTTCCAGGAAATCGCGGAAGTTCTGGCCGGCCGCGTCGATATACTTCCCGTCCCGGTAGACGAAGTACATCGGCACATCGAGCGCATAGTCGGCATAGCGCTCGTAACCGAAGCCATCCTCGAAGACGAAAGGCAGCATGCCGGTGCGCGCCGGATCGGTATCCGACCAGATGTGGCTGCGATAGGAAAGATAGCCGTTGGGCTTGCCTTCCGTGAAGGGCGAGTTGGCGAACAGGGCCGTCGCGAGCGGCTGGAGCGCCAGGGAGACGCGGAACATCTTCGCCATCCGCGCTTCGTCCGAATAATCGAGATTGACCTGGATGGTGCAGGTCCGCAGCATCATGTCCAGCCCGAGACTGCCGACGCGCGGCATGTGGCGCAGCATGATGGCATAGCGCCCCTTGGGCATGACCGGCAGTTCCGCGCGCGTCTTGTCCGGCCACATGCCAAGGCCGAGGAAGCCCAGGCCGAGCCGATCGCCCACCGCCTTCACCTGCTCGAGATGGCGGCCGGTCTCGGCGCAGGTCTCATGCAGATTGTCGCGCGCCGCGCCGGACAGCTCGAGCTGGCCGGCAGGCTCCAGGCTGATGCCGCCATCCGCGCCGGCGAGCGCAATGACATTGCCGCCTTCCATGACGGGCTCCCAGCCATAAGCGCGCAGCCCCTCGAGCAGATCGCGGATGCCGCCGGGCTCGTCATAGGAAGGCGCGCGGTAATCGGCCTTGCGATAGACGAACTTCTCGTGCTCGGTGCCGATCTTCCAGTCGGTCGGCGGCTTCTCGCCGCGCTCGAACAGGCTGACCAGCTGGTCCCGGGATTCGATGATGTCGTCCTTGCCGGTCGATTCAGTGCGTGTGCTCATGGCCGGTTCGTGTCCTCACCCTTCGCCGGGGCCCATAGGGTCTTTGCGGGAGGCGTGCAATTTCATTTCGTTTCGCAACTTGTCCAGTCGCCGTTGATCGCCATCCAGCAGGCGGTGGCCGCGATGGCGGCGGTTTCCGCGCGCAGGATGCGCGGGCCGAGCGAGATGGGACGGGCGGAGGGATGAGCGCGGATCAGCGCGCGTTCGGCTGGTGCGAAGCCGCCTTCCGGGCCGACGAGCAGCGCCGCCGGGCCGGGATGGGCGGCGAAGGCATCGCGCATGGGCGCGCCGCCGGTCTCGTCCGCGAAGAACAGGGTGCGGCCCTGCGGCCAGTCCGCCAGCAAGGCGGCGAGGGGCACCAGACCGGCCAGCGCGGGCAAGGCGGTGCGGCCGCATTGCTCGGCCGCTTCCACCAGATGCGCATGCAGCCGGTCCGCATTGACCTTGTCCACCACGCAGCGCTCGGCGAGCACGGGCACGAGGCGCGCGACGCCCAGCTCGCAGGCCTTCTCCGCCACCAGATCGATGCGGCCCTTGCGGATCGGCGCGGCGCAGAGCCAGAAATCCGGCACCGATTCGAGCGGGCGCGTCTGCTGCGTGCAGTGGAGGA
Organism: Sphingobium lignivorans; assembly: GCF_014203955.1. Classification (NCBI taxonomy): domain Bacteria; kingdom Pseudomonadati; phylum Pseudomonadota; class Alphaproteobacteria; order Sphingomonadales; family Sphingobiaceae; genus Sphingobium; species Sphingobium lignivorans. The sequence goes on along the minus strand of NZ_JACHKA010000001.1, from coordinate 3,499,447 downwards.
CGAGGTCGCGCTTGCGGACCTGCCCGGCCGTTGCAGCCCATTCCCCCGCGCGGCCATCGAACAGGAGGACAGTGTCGCCTTCCCGGATCCGCATCACGGAGATGAGATAATGGGCGCCATTGCCGTCCACCGGCACGGCGACGCCCGCACCCAGCGCCGCCTCGACGAAGAGGCGCGGAGCGGATCGCGGAGGCCAGGCGGGCGTGGCGGGCATGAAAGCGCCCATAATATGAGGGCGGCGGCGAAAGCGAGTGTTTTGCTGGGGGATCAACCGGGAAGTGGGGCCGGCGGTGCGCAAAGCGGACATGGCCGCCGGCGGGGCACCGGCGGCCATAACTGTCAGGGAGGGCAGGGCCTCCGGGGCGCGAATCACATGCCGGCGGCAGTGGGCCGGACGACGATCTCGTTGATGTCCACGCCCTCGGGCTGTTCGAGCGCGAAGCGGATCGCGCGGGCGATCGCGTCGGGCGTCAGCGACTTCCTGCGCCACTCCTGCAATGCCGCCGCGACATTCTGATCGGTGATGTCATGGCCCAGCTCGGTCGCGACCACGCCGGGGGAAATGACGGTCGCGCGGATGTCGTCATGCTCCTGCCGCAGCCCGTCGGTGATTGCCCAGACGGCATGTTTGGTGGCGCAGTAGACCGCCGCCGTGGGCATCACGAAATGGGCCGCGATGGAGGCGACATTGACGACATGGCCCGAGCGCTGCGCGACGAAGCGCGGCAGGACCGCGGCGATGCCGTTCAGCACGCCATGGATGTTGACGTCGATCATCTTCTTCCACTCGTCGCGCTTCAACGCCGCGAGAGGGGAGAGAGGCATGACGCCGGCATTGTTCACCAGCGCATCGACGCGCCCGAAGCGTGCCTCGGCAGCGGCGACGAAGGCCTCGACACTGTCGGCATCGGTCACGTCCAGCACTTGCCAGGCGACCTGCTCGCCCAGTTCTTCCGCCAGCGCCTGCAAGCGATCGCCCCGGCGGGCGCCGATGAACAGCTTCGCGCCGCTCCGGGCGAGCTCGCGCACCGTCGCTTCACCGATTCCGCTCGAGGCGCCGGTCACGAGTATGATCTTGTCGGTCACTCCAGTCATGATGAACTCCTTCGCTGTTGGTGGCCCCGAAATGCAGCGAAAGCGGCGGGATGCGGTAGACCGATCATCCGTCCGAATTGCACGATCCTCCGAAATCGATGCGCGCCGCTTGCACTCCGGCCCATCCTGAGGGACAGGAAGGGCATGGACAGGATGCAGACGCTCGCGGAGATCATCACACGGCACGCCCCGGCGACGGGGATGTATGGCACCCCGGTCGGGTGCCTGTCCCTCTTTCGGGCGGATCGGCCGACGCTGCCCATACCGTCCGTCTACAAGGCGTCGCTTTGCCTGATTGCCCAGGGTGCCAAGCGCGTGTCGCTTCACGACCATAGCCTCGTCTACGACGCCTCGCATTATCTCGTCGTCTCGGTGGATCTTCCGCTGACCGGGCACATCATCGAGGCGGGGGAGGGCGCGCCCTATCTCTGCTGCCAGATCGACCTCGATCTCTCCGCGCTGGCGGACCTCATCATCGCGCAGGGACTGACGGCCCGCGCCGCGCCCACGCCGGCCCTCGCCGTCTATCCGAGCGACCCGGACCTCATCGACGCCGCCTGCCGGCTGGTGAAGCTGCTCGACCAGCCGCAGGCCGTGCCCACGCTCGCGCCGCTGATCGAGCGGGAAATCCTCTACCGGCTGCTGACCGGACCGCACGGCGCGACATTGCGGCACCTGGCGGCGGCCGACAGCCATCTCAGCCAGGTGAGCCGCGCGATCGCCCGGATTCGTGGCCAGTTCCGCGAGCAGCTGCGCATCCGGGACATCGCGGCAGCGGCAGGGATGAGCGAATCCTCGTTGCACGAGCATTTCAAGGCGATCACGCGGATGACGCCGCTCGAATATCAGAAGCAGCTGCGCCTGCAGGAAGCGCGGCGGCTGATGCTGGCGGAAGGCGTGAGTGCAGGCAGCGCGGGCTTCGCCGTGGGCTATGACAGCCCCTCGCAGTTCAGCCGGGAATATCGCCGGCTGTTCGGCGCGCCGCCGCGCCAGGACATCGACCGCATGCAGATGGGCCGCGACTATCTGAACGCCGCCTGAGAGCCCGGCGGCGGCTCAGGTGGCGAAGATCATGTCGTCGCTGGCGAAGCTCTTGAATTCGAGCGCATTGCCGCTCGGATCGAGGAAGAACATCGTCGCCTGCTCGCCGACCTCGCCCGCGAAGCGCACATAGGGCTCGATGACGAAGCGCGTGCCGGCCGTCTTCAGGCGTGCGGCGAGATCGTCCCAGTCCGCCCGGTCGAGGATGACGCCGAAATGCGGGACCGGCACGTCGTGGCCGTCCACCGGGTTGCGGATCGGGTCATGCGCTTTTCCGGCCGGATCGAGATGCGCGACGATCTGGTGGCCATAAAGATCGAAATCGATCCAGGAGTCGCTGCTGCGTCCTTCCCGGCAACCCATGACGTCCCCGTAAAAGGCGCGCGCCGCGGCGAGATCGTGGACGGGAAAGGCGATGTGGAAGGGTCTCATCGGCGGGCCTCCGGTCAGCGCGGAATTGCAACTGTCATCAAGGCGCGCGATAGGAGCGCCCAAGATGAAAATCCAGACAATCGATCGGGCAGCCGCGCAGGCATGGCTCGCGAAACGGCCGGGCCTCGTGGCACTGGGCGCGGGCGTCCTTTCCGCGACCGGCTTCGAGCCGCTGCGCCTGTGGCCCGTGACGCTGGCGATGCTGGCGCTGTTCATGCAGCTGCTCTGGCGCGCGCGCGACCGGCGCGAGGCTGCGCGCATCGGCTATGCCTTCGGCCTTGGGCAGTTCACCGTGGGGCTCAACTGGATCGCCCACGCCTTCACTTTCCAAGATGCGATGCCGCATTGGCTCGGCTATCCCGCCATTCTCCTCCTCTCCTTCTACCTTGCTTTCTATCCGGCGATGGCCGCGCTCATCGGCTGGCAGCTCGGGCGCGGGCGGGCGCAGCTCTTCGCGCTGTTCCTTGGCTGCGCGTGGCTGCTGACGGAATATCTGCGCGCCACGATGTTCACCGGCTTCCCCTGGAATCCGCTGGGCGTCATCTGGCTGGGCACCGGCGTCGACCAGCTCGCGATCGCGATCGGCACTTATGGGCTTGGCCTTGTTGCCATGCTGGCGGCAGGCGCGCTGTGGTGGGCCGCGCACCGGCAATGGCGCCCGGCGGCGATGGTGACGGGCGGCCTCGTGCTCGTCGCGCTGCTCGGGACGCTGCGTGCAGGGCAGGTGGGCGCACCGGCAGAGGGCAGCGGCGTGGCGATTCGCGTCGTCCAGCCCAACATCAACCAGAATGAGAAATATGATCCGCAGCTCGAGGAACTGAACTTCCGCCGCCTCTCCGCGCTCACCGGCGCGCCGGGCGCGGCGCCGCGACTGGTGTTCTGGCCGGAAGCCGCCGTGCCCGCCATTCTCGACATGGAACCGGCCTGGCGCGCGCGCATCGCCTCGCTGCTGGGGCCGGGCGACCTGCTGATGCTGGGCGGCGACAAGTTCCATTTCCGCGAGCGGGACGGGATCATGGACGCCAATGTGCTGGAAGGCGCCAACAACAGCCTGTGGGTGATGGACGCGCGCGGCGCGCTGCTCGGGCGCTACGACAAGGCGCATCTCGTCCCTTATGGCGAATATCTGCCGATGCGGTCGCTGCTCTCGGGCATCGGTCTTGCGCGGCTGGTGCCCGGCGACATCGATTTCTGGCCGGGCCCCGGACCGCGCACGCTGGACCTGCCCGGCGCGCAGGGGCGGCCATCGCTGCGCATGGCGGTGCAGATCTGCTACGAGATCGTGTTCTCCGGCCAGATCATCGACCGCGCGAACCGTCCGGACTTCATCTTCAACCCGTCCAATGACGCCTGGTTCGGCACCTGGGGGCCACCGCAGCATCTCGCGCAGGCGCGGCTGCGGGGAATCGAGGAAGGGCTGCCGGTGATCCGCTCGACACCCACCGGCATCTCGGCACTCGTGGATGCCGCCGGGCACGTGGTGGCCGCCATTCCGCACGGCGCGGCCGGCGCTTTCGACGCGCGCCTGCCCGTCGCGACCAGGCCGACGCCCTTCGCCCGCTGGGGCAACATCCTCCCTCTCACGCTCGCTGCCATGCTTATCGTTAGCGGCGTTGCCATTGGGCGACGCAACCGCTAAGGGGCACACATAAACATTTCTTTATATCAACCGCGGCCATGTCAGAGCCGCTAGAAGAAAGGTGCGTTCCCCGATGCGTTCGAGCTATCTCTTCACGTCAGAATCAGTGTCGGAGGGTCATCCAGACAAGGTGTCGGATCAGATCAGCGATGCAATCGTCGATCTGTTCCTGAGCAAGGACCCCGAGGCCCGCGTGGCGTGCGAGACGCTCACCACCACCCAGCTCGTGGTGCTTGCTGGCGAAATCCGCTGCAAGGGCGTCTACGAGAACGGGGAATGGGCGCCCGGCGCGCTCGAGGAAATCGAGAAGGCCGCGCGTGATACCGTGCGCGAGATCGGCTACGAGCAGTCCGGCTTCCACTGGGAAACGCTGACCTTCGAGAACCACCTGCACGGCCAGAGCGCGCATATCGCGCAGGGCGTGGACGCCTCGGGCAACAAGGACGAAGGCGCCGGCGACCAGGGCATCATGTTCGGCTTCGCCTGCAACGAGACGCCGGATCTCATGCCCGCGACGCTCTATTATTCTCACCGCATCCTGCACCGCATGGCGCAGGACCGCCACTCGGGCGCGGCTCCCTTCCTGGAGCCGGACGCCAAGAGCCAGGTGACCCTGCGCTTCGAGAACGGCGTGCCGGCCGCCTGCACGGCGATCGTCGTCTCCACCCAGCATGCGCCGGGCTATGACAAGGGCGATAAGGAAGCCGAGCTGAAGGCCTATGTGAAGAAGGTCGTCGCCGACATCATCCCGGCCGAACTGCTCTCCGACGAGACGGTCTACCACATCAACCCGACCGGCAGCTTCGAGATCGGCGGGCCGGACGGCGACGCGGGCCTCACCGGCCGCAAGATCATCGTCGACACTTATGGCGGCGCGGCCCCGCATGGCGGCGGCGCATTCAGCGGCAAGGACCCGACCAAGGTGGACCGCTCGGCCGCCTACATCACCCGCTATCTCGCCAAAAACATCGTGGCGGCGGGCCTCGCCAAGAAGTGCACCATCCAGCTTGCCTACGCCATCGGCGTCGCCAAGCCGCTCTCGCTCTATGTCGATACGCACGGCACCGGCACGGTGAGCGACGACAAGATCGAAGCCGCGATCGGCAAGATCGAGAAGCTGGGCGGCATGACCCCGCGCGGCATCCGCACGCATCTCGGCCTCAACAAGCCGATCTACAAGCGCACGGCGGCCTACGGGCACTTCGGGCCGCAATGCCGAGGGCGATTTCTTCCCCTGGGAGCGGACCGATCTCGTCGAGGACATCAAGGCCGCACTGGGCTGACGCTGCTTCCCTCGCCGGGGAGCGCGGCATCGCAGACTGACAGGAAGGCGCTCGCGACCATGCGGGCGCCTTTTCCTTTGCAGGCGCAAGGCCGCGTGGGAACGGGGCGGCGCCCGGCCCCCCTTGCGCTCGGCGCGGCAGGGAGTAGGAACGCGCCGATGACTGCTTTCAAAACCGGCGATCCGACCACGCTCAACCGTCTTTACGGGCGCCAGTCCGGCCACAAGCTGCGGGCCGGGCAACAGGCGCTGGTCGAGGAGCTGCTGCCGGCGATCAGCGTGCCGGAGGAGGGGGAGATCACCGCGACGCGGCTGTTCGGCCCGAGTGCCTTTGGCGAGCGGCCCCTGCATTTCGAGATCGGCTTCGGATCGGGCGAGCATCTCGCCTATCGGGCGGACATGCTGCCGGATCACGGCTTCATCGGCTGCGAGCCCTTCCTCAATGGTGTGGTGGGGGCGCTGGGGCATGTGCGCGACAGGCACCTGGCCAATGTCCGCCTGCACATGGGCAATGCGCTCGACGTGCTGGCGCGCATTCCCGACGGAGCGCTGAGCTTCGTCTACCTGCTGCATCCCGATCCATGGCCCAAGGCGCGCCATGCCAAGCGGCGGATGATGAACAAGGGCCCGGTGGACCTCATTGCCGCCAAGCTGAAGCCGGGCGGGGAATTCCGCTTCGGCACCGATCATCCGGTCTATCTGCGCTGGGCGCTGATGACGATGCGCGGGCGGACCGACTTCGAATGGCTGTGCGAGACGCCGCGCGACTTCCTCCAGCGCCCCGGCGGCTGGCCCGAAACACGCTATGAAGCCAAGGCGCGCCAGAAAGGGCATGAGGTCTGGTATTTCCGGTATCGGCGGCGGCCAGACTAACCTATTTGGAACTTTTCTGTTGACATCGTGACGCTATCTGGTTAGAGAAGCGCAACATCGCAATTCGAGTCAGTCGGCGGCGCGGGGCGCCAGCCTGGACGGCTCCGGTCAACAGGACATCGTCGGATGAAGGATCGCCAAGACGGCAAGGCCGGTCGCGCCGCGCGTCCGGGCCGCCGCTCTCGCTGGTCGGGGCGGCGCAGGTCGCTCTTCCTGAGCGCGCTCGCCGCCTATCCCAATGTGGCGGCGGCCGCACGCGCGGCAGGCGTCAGCCGCTCGGGCGCCTACGAACTCAAGGCACGGGACGAGATCTTCGCATGGCAATGGCGCGCGGCGGTGGACGATGGCTATTCCGAACTCGAATTGTCGCTGATGCTGCAGGCGCTGGAAGGCACGGTGCGGACCGAAGTGGTTTTCGACGGCGCGACCAGCAGCGTGAAGCAGATCAAACTGACTCGTGCCCCGGCGCCCATGCTGGGGCTTCGGCTGCTCGAGGCGCATCGATCGGCGCGACCCGATCGCGGCGCGGCGGCGGCTGGCGGGGACGCGGAGGACGCGGATGCAGCAGCGGTGGTGGAGCGGCTGCTCCAGGACATGGACGTGGTACATGAGCGCCTGCAGGAGCCCTCCGGCGACGCGGACGCAATGGCGGAAGGCGAGGCTGAATCGGGCGAGTCTGAACCGGACGAGATGGAATCGGGTGAGGCGGAACGTGACTGACGCCCGGCAGCCAAAGGGCCGGGCACACCGGCTCCGGTCCGGAGGCCCGTCGGGTCTACACGCGCTTTCCCTTTACGAACGCGTTGCCTGGCTGGAACGGGTGAAGCGCCAGGATGCGCTCGAACGGCTCGGCGCAGGCACGCGACGGGCGTTGATGGAGGGCTGGGCCTGCCGGGCGCGCCCGGCGCAGCTCCCGCCGCCCGGCGCGTGGTTCGTCTGGCTCATCATGGCGGGACGCGGCTTCGGCAAGACGCGCGCCGGCGCGGAATGGGTGCGCGCCATCGCCGAAGCGGACGACACGGCCCGCATCGCGCTGGTGGCGGCCAGCCTGCACGAAGCACGCAGCATCATGGTGGAAGGCGAAAGCGGCCTGCTGGCGATCGCGCCGGCCGACCGGCGGCCGCACTGGCACCCCGCATTGCGCCAGCTCGTCTGGCCCGGCGGCGCGCGTGCGACGATCTATGGCGCGAGCGAGCCGGATACGCTGCGCGGGCCGCAGCACAGCCATGGCTGGGCGGACGAGATCGCCAAATGGCCGCGCGGCATCCGCGCCTGGGACAATCTGGTGATGGGGTTGCGGCTGGGCCGGCGCCCGAGGATCGTCGCGACGACGACGCCGCGCCCGGTGGCGCTGGTGCGACGGCTGGCGAGCGACCCGACGGTCGCCGTGACGCAGGGCCGGATGCGCGACAACCGCGCCATGCTGCCCCGGCAGTTCGTGCGGGAAATGGACCGCAGCTTCGCGGCCACGCGGCTCGGCCGGCAGGAGCTGGACGGGGAATTGCTGCTCGATACGCCGGGCGCGCTCTGGACGCGCGACCTGCTGGACCGATGCCGCCTGGCAGGGCCGGTGCCTTCGCCTTGCGATCTCGTGCGGGTGGTCGTGGGCGTCGACCCGCCGGCAAGCGAGCATGGCGACGCCTGCGGGATCGTGGTGGCGGCGCTCGATGCGGAGGGCAGGGCGCTGGTGCTGGAGGACGCGACAGTCGAACAGGCGAGCCCGCAACGCTGGGCGCAGGCGACGGCTGCCGCGGCGGCGCGGTGGCGCGCAGACAGGGTCGTGGCCGAGGCCAATAATGGCGGTGCGATGGTGGCGGCCGTGCTGCGCGCGGCCGACATCGCGCTGCCGGTCCGTCTCGTCCATGCCTCGCGCGGCAAGAGTGCGCGGGCCGAGCCGGTGGCGGCCGCCTATGAGGCTGGACGGGTGCGCCACGCGGGCTTGTTCGCCGCGCTGGAGGACCAGCTTTGTAGCATGATGATCGGCGGAGGCTATGAAGGACCGGGCCGCTCGCCCGACCGGGCGGACGCGCTGGTGTGGAGCCTCGCCGACCTCCTCGCGCCGGGTGGAGCCAAAGCCCGGCTCAGGCGCCTTTGAAACGGGACGTACCGGGCGCCGCTCCGGTTATTGACTTGCTTTTGGGACGGGAAGGGCGGACGATCGCCGGACTGCAGGGCTGCGGGAGGAGCCCGGGGTGGACGACATCTTGAAAAGGATTGCGGGTGCTACGACCCTGCCGCTGCTCTGGCGGCAGATGACCCGTTATTACCATCGCCACGGCTTCGGCGGGGTGAGCTATTACTGGGTACGCACGACGACCAATCTGCCCGCCAGCGTCCCGCTGCAATATGGCTTCTCCAAAAGCGAGATCGAGCTTTATCTCTCGTTCGATTTCCAGCGGCTCGACATCGTGCCGCGGGCGGCGCTGGCCGCCGGCATGCCGATCCGCTGGAGCGACATCTGGAAGAACAGCGAACTGACCGGCGAGGAACGCGAGTTCCTGGCCGCGATGAGGACGATCGACTTCACCGACGGCTTCTCGCTGCCCTGCTATGGCCCCAACAGCCGCAACGCGGTGGTCGGCATCGGGAAGATGACGGAACAGACCGACATCAGCCCGAGCCACCTCTCCCTGCTGCACTTTGCGGCGCAGGCGGCGCATCTGCGCATCTGCACGCTGTTTGCCGACGAGGTGGTGCGTGACCGGCAGCTCTCCACGCGGGAGAAGGAAATCCTCGACTGGGTGGCGCGCGGCAAGAGCAACAATGTGATCGCCGAGATTCTCGCCATCTCGCCGGGAACGGTCGATACCTACATGCGGCGCATCTACGAGAAGCTGGAAGTCTCCGATCGGACCTCCGCGGCCGTGAAAGGCGTGGGACTGGGGCTGATCGCGGCCTGACCTGCGCTGCCGCTGCGGTTGCGAACCGCGCGGCGCGGTGAAGGGTGGCTGCGGACGTTTTTCATAGAGACCGGAATCCATGACGGACGGCCCACATGGGCCTCGCGCGGGCTTTCGCCCGGCCGACAGTGGTTCTGCCTGCCTCAAATTCCTCTGCTCCGGAGAAGGAGACGATCATTGAAATGGTTTGGACGCAAGGCCGCGCCGGCAGAGGCGCGACCACCGCTGGCGCGCGCGTGGATCGGCCCGGGCTGCTCGGGCTCGGGCGCCTGGCCGCAGGATTATGCGGCGCAGCTCAAGGCGGCGGTGACCGTCAATCCCGTGGCGCAGCGCGCGCTGCGGCTGGTCAGCGAGGCCGTCGGCAGCGCGGCGCTGAGCGCGGCGGCGGACCATGCCGGCGATGCGCGGGACGCGCTGCGCCTCGTCCAGCATCGTTCGGCGGGGCAGGGACTGCTGGAGACGCTCGCCGCGCATGTGCTCGTCCATGGCAATGGTTATGCGCAGATCAGCCATGGCCCGGACGGACGGCCCGCCGGCCTCTATGCGCTGCGCCCGGACAGGATCACGATCGAGCAGGACATGCAGGGCTGGCCCGTCGCCTATCGCTACCGGGCGGGCGAGCGGCTGCTGCGCTACCCGGGCGAGGACGCCGCCGGGCGGACGGCGGTGATCCATGTGAAGGCGCTCAACCCGGCTGACGATCTTCTGGGGCTGGGCTGCCTGTGCGCGGCGGCGGGCGCCGTCGCCATCCACAATGCGGCGACGGCCTGGAACAAGGCACTGCTGGACAATGCCGCTCGCCCCTCCGGCGCGTTGGTCTACGATCCCAAGGATGGCAGCGCGCTCTCCTCCGACCAGTTCGACAGGCTGAGGGCGGAGCTGGAAAGCGCTTTCCAGGGGCGGGAGAATGCCGGGCGACCGATGCTGCTGGAAGGCGGCCTCTCCTGGCAATCGATGAGCCTGTCGCCGGCCGACATGGACTTCGTGCAATTGAAGGCCGCCGCGGCGCGCGACATCGCGCTTGCTTTCGGGGTGCCGCCAGTGCTCATCGGCCTGCCGGGCGACAGCACCTATTCCAATTACCGCGAGGCCAACAAGGCGCTCTGGCGCCAGAGCGTGCTGCCGCTGGCGGACAAGATCCTCGGCGCGCTGGCGCAGGGGCTGGGCGACTTCATGCCGGGCCTTACGCTCGGCGTGGACATAAACCGCGTGCCCGCCCTGGTCGATGACCGCACGCTGCTCTGGGAACAGGTCGGCGCGGCCGATTTCCTGAGCGCGGAAGAGAAGAAGGCGATGCTGGGCATCGAGGCGGCCGGCGCATGAGGGCGGGCGAGGGCAGCGCGCCGGTGCGCTTCGCGGGCTATGCCGCGATCTTCGCGCGGCCGGACAATGGCGGGGACGTCATCAGCCCCGGTGCCTTCGCGGCGAGCCTTGCCCGGCGCGGCAAGGACGGCCTGCCGCTGCTCTGGCAGCATCGGGCGGACCAGCCCGTCGGGCGGATCGACACGGCAAGCGAAGACGGGCGCGGGCTGCGGGTGATCGGCACGATCGACGGCGCGAGCGAGACAGGACGGCGCGCGGCGGCGCTGCTGCGCGCGGGGCGGATCGACGGCCTGTCGTTCGGCTACCGCGTGGTCGCTGCGCAGGGCGCGCAGCCCCGGCGGCTGGATGCGCTCGACCTGGTGGAAGTGAGCCTCGTCACGCACCCGATGCAGCCGCTTGCCCGCGTGCATGCGGTGGAGGGGGAAGTGCCTCTCCCTGCCGGGACGGCGGGCCGGCGGGGCGGGCCCTGAGGGCGCTCCCCTTCGCGGGCGAAGGACAGGTTTTTCCGCGCGGCCGCGAGGCGCGCGCACGATCGATCGACGGGGTCCGCAGGGGCCCCTTTCTTTTTTGACCAAGGAGACGTGAACCATGCTGGAAGTGAAAGCCGATGCGCTCGAGGAGAGCTTCGACGCGGTGCTGCAGGCAGACCGCATTGCCGGGATCGAGGCGCGCATGGATGCGCTCGACGATGCCGTGAGGACGCAGGCGACCAGGGCCGCCCGCCCGCCGCTCGATGGCGCCAAGGGCAGCGAGACCGATCCGGCGCGAGCCGCCTTCACCGAGCGTTATCTGCGTCGGGGCATCGAGGCCGGCGTGGAACTGAAGAGCTTCTCCGGTGCGAGCGGCGGCAGTGGCGGCTATGCCGTACCGCGCGAGATCGACGAGATGATCGAGGCGACGCTCAAGTCCATCTCGCCCATCCGCGCGATTGCCAATGTCGTTCGCACCGGCTCGGCGGGCTATCGCAAGCTGGTGACGACCGGCGGCGTCGTGTCCGGCTGGGCATCCGAGACCGGCGCGCGCGCCGAGACGGCGACGCCGACCTTCGAGGAAATCGCGCCGCCCTCCGGCGAGCTGTTCGCCAATCCGTCCGCGAGCCAGGCGATGCTGGACGACGCGCAGTTCGACGTGGAAGGCTGGCTGGCGCAGGAAATCGCGCAGGAATTCGCCAGGGCGGAAGGCGCCGCCTTCGTCGGCGGGGACGGCACGAACAAGCCCAAGGGCTTCCTGACCTACGCCACCGCCGCCCAGGCGGACGGCGCGCGCGCCTTCGGCACGCTGCAATATGTGCCCTCGGGCGCGGCCGGCGGCTTCCCGGCGAGCAATCCGCAGGACCGGCTGATCGACCTCGTCCAGTCGCTCCGGGCGCCTTACCGGCAGGGCGCGGCGTTCGTGATGAACTCGGCGACGCTGGCGCGCATCCGCAAGTTCAAGACCAGCGACGGCGCGTTCCTGTGGCAGCCGGGGCTCGCGGCAGGCCAGCCCGCGACACTGCTCGGCTATCCGGTGATCGAGGCGGAAGACATGCCCGATCTCGCCGCGAACAGCCTCTCGATCGCCTTCGGCAATTTCACGCATGGCTATGTGATCGCCGAGCGCGCCGAGACGAGCATCCTGCGCGACCCCTTCACCAACAAGCCGTTCGTGCACTTCTATGCCGTCAAGCGGATCGGCGGCGCGGTGTCGAACAGCGAGGCCATCAAGCTCATGAAGTTCGCCGAAAGCTGAGCATCGCGCCGGGCCCCGCCCGGTGCAGCGCCATGCCGGTTCCTCCCCGCCGGCATGGCGCTTTTTCTTCTCCCGCGATTCTCACGCGAAAGGCGCACTCCCTCATGACTGTCACGATCTCGACCGGCGGGCCGCTCGCGGTGCCGCTCGACGACCTCAAGGCCTATCTGCAGATCAGCCTGCCGGACGAGGATGCGGCACTGACCGGCCTCATTCGCGCCGCCAGCGAAACCGCGGAGCGCTTTATCGGCCAGCTGCTGATCGCGCGGGCGGTGGACGAGATCGTCCCCGCCGCCAGCGCATGGCGGCCGCTGGCGATCCGGCCGGTGCAGGCGATCACCGCAGTTTTCGGCATTCCGGCGGAGGGCGCGGAATTCACCTTGCCGGTCGAAAACTACACGATCGACATCGGCGCGGACGGCACCGGGCGCGTGCGTGTGGCCAATCCCGGCGCTGCGGGCCGCATCCGCGTGACTTATGTCGCGGGGCTCGCCAGCGAGGCGGCGGCCCTGCCGGACGCGATCCGCCATGCCATCGTGCGGCTGGCGGGCGAGCGCCATGCGCGACGCGAAGGGCTGGAAACGGAGCTGCCGGCATCGGTCAGCGCGCTGCTGCGGCCCTGGCGGCGCATGGTGCTGGCATGAGCGGCGCCGTCGCCGTGCGCGGCGCGATCCTCGCGGCGTTGCGGGACGACGCGGCGCTCATGGCGCTGGTCAACCTTGTCGCCGATGGCGAGCGGATGAAGGCCAGCCCGCCCTGGCTGCTGGTCGGCGATCCGGCGGGAACCGGCTGGGGGGCGCGGGGCGTGGACGGGCTGGCCCTGCGCCAGCCGCTGCTGCTGACGGTGCGCAGCGACGATTCCGTCCGGATGACATCGGCGATCGAGCGGATCGACAGCGTGCTCCGCGCCATGGAGGGCGATCTGGGCACGTGGCGGATCACCGCTCTGAACCGGGCGCGCACGAGCATTGCCCATGGGCGGACGGCCTGGCGCGCGAGCCTCGATTATGCCGTGCGGATCGCACGGCTGCACTGACGAAGCGCCCCGGCTCTCTCACATCATCACGAAGCGAAAGGAAGACCTCATGGCAGTGGAGAAGGGCAGTGCATTCCTGCTCAAGATCGGCGACGGCGGTGCGCCGGTGACTTACGCGACCATCGCCGGGCTGCGCGCGACGCAGCTCTCCGTGAATGGCGAGGCCGTGAACATCACGTCCAAGGATTCGGGGGGCTGGCGGCAATTGCTGCCGGGCGCGGGCGTACGCTCGGTGAGCGTGTCGGGCGCGGGCATCTTCACCGGCTCGGCAGCGGAAGTGCGGCTGCGCGACCATGCGCTGGGCGGCGCGATCGACGACTATGAGCTGAGCTTTGAAAGCGGGGAGCGGCTGCGCGGTCGCTTCCTCGTGACGCGGCTCGACTATGCCGGGGACTATAATGGCGAGCGGACCTACACGCTCAGCCTGGAAAGTTCCGGCGCGGTGAGCGCGCTGTGAGCGGCGCCAATCCTGCCCGCGGCGAGGCGACGCTGTGCGTCGGCGACCGGCTGATGACGGTGCGCCCCAGCTTCGCCGCGCTGGTGGCGGCGGAAAGCGAGACGGGGCCGCTGCTGGCGCTGGTCGACCGGGCGGCCGAAGGGCGACTGACGCTCGCGGAGATGGAAGCGCTGCTTTGGCATTGCCTTGTCGACCGGCCGGAGACGATGGCGCGGGCCACGCTGGGCGAGGCGCTGCTGGCGCAGGGACTGGGCGCCGCCATGCCGGCGATCCGCGCGATCCTGCGGCAGGCGCTGGCCGGCGTGCAATGAGCTTTGCGCAGGCGGCGCGACGGCTCGCGGGACAGGCGGGCCTGCTGCTCGGCTGGCGGCCGGACGAATTCTGGCGCGCCACGCCTGACGAACTGGCCGACGCCTTCGCCGCGCTGCGGGCGATCGGCGATGCGAGCGGCACGGTGGGGGCGGGCAATCCGCTGGACCGGGCCTCGCTGGGGCAATTGATGGAGGCACATCCCGATGAATGAGCACGCGATGGACGAGGACTGGCCGAATGACGGCGACTGGCAGACGGCGCAGGCGGAGTTGGCGCGCACGCGCGGCGAGGCCGCCGGACTGCGCGACGAGATCGCCCAGCTTGCCTCCGGCGCCGAGCGGGCAAGCCGGACGATCGAAGCCGGCCTGCTGCGCGCGGTGAGGACGGGGCGGTTCGGCTTCGAGGATCTGGGCAAGGTCGCGCTCTCCGTGATGGCGCAGATCGCGCAGGCGGCCGTGCGCAACGGCATGAACGCGGCGCTGGGCGGCGGCAGCGCGGGGCAGGCCGGCCTTGCGGGACTGGGGACGAGCCTGGTCGCCGGACTGTTGGGTCTGCCGGGCCGGGCGACCGGCGGGCCGGTCGCGCCCGGCCGCGCCTATCTGGTCGGCGAGCGCGGGCCCGAGCTGTTCCTGCCGACGAGCAGCGGGCAAATCCTGCCCGGGGCCGGGGGGCCGGGCGCCGCGCGGGACGTGCGCGTGGCGATCACCGTCCAAGGCACCGGGCAGGACGCGCCGCGCGCGCTCGCCCGCAGTGCGCGGCAAGTGGCCCGGGCGGTGCGCGGTGCGCTGATGGAATAGCGGCGACCCTTTCCGGAAAATCGCCATCCGGAAAGCGTGCGGTCCGCGTCGATTCACTTGCGCTATCGGAAGGAAAAACCATGGCTTACTGGCTGGCCGATGCCCGGCGCCATCAGGAGAGCGGCGTCATCAAGCGCTTCTCGCCGCCGTTCTGGACGGTCGATTTCCCCCGGCCGATGATGGCCTCGGTCGTGACGCAGGGCGCGGACGGACTGCGCATCGACGCGGTGTTCCACGGCTCGGGTGATCTTGCGGGCCTCATCTGGGAGTCGGAGGACCGCTGGGATCATCCGTTGCTGCGCTACGAGACGCGGCGGGACCATGGCGGTTGCCGGCTGTCCTTCCGCTGGCGCAGCGCAGGCATGAAGCCGCTGGATGCGGTCCACGGGCCGACCCTGACCATCGAGGGGCGGGATGCCTCCGGCGTGCCCCGCTCATGGTATGTGCGGCTGTGGAACTACGCGGCGGGCGATCCGGAAGATGCGCGGATCACGCTCGATTTCGATGCGCTCAATGGCGGTTTCCTGCTGCCCGACGAAGCCGACGCCGTCTATCCCGGCGACATCGACCGAATGTTCATTTCCCTCGTACCGGCGGCTTATGACGCGGGCGACACGCTGTTCCCGGAAGCGGCCGAGGCCTGGGTCGAGATCAGCGGCATGCGCTGCGACGGCCCGGGTTCGGTGCTCGCCATCGGGGACATCATGGTGCCCGAGCACGGCCTTTCCATCGCGACTGGCTATGACGACACCTATAACCAGACGCCCGAGCGGCTGCTGCGGCAGGCGCTGGCGCTGGGCTATCGCGGCGCGATCAATCATTATGTCGGCATGAGCCATTATATGCGGCTCGCGCCCGTCTCCGACGGCTTCGAGGCGAGTCTGGCCGGCGGTGCTCTGGCGATGCCCTGCGCGCGCTGGCACGCGGACTTCGCGGCGCGCTGCGTGGCGCTGGGGTTCGGGCTCATCCTCTCGCTCTCATACGAGCTGTTCGATGCCTATTGCCCGGCGGCCTGGAAGCAGCGGGCCTGGGACGGGGCACCGGCCCTGACCGGATGGGTGCCGCCATCGACCCTGCTCTCCCCGGCGCATGACGGCGCGACGGCCTATCTGGCGGCAGTGGCCCGCGCCTTCGTCGCCATCGTGCGCGACGCGGGGCTGGCGGTGCGGTTCCAGATCGGCGAGCCCTGGTGGTGGATCATGCCGGACGGGCGGCCCTGCCTCTATGACGATGCCGCGCGGCTGGCGCTGGGCGGCGCGCCACCGGAAATCCCGACCGTGCGTGGCCCGCTCGACGCGGCGCAGATCGCCTTGCTCGACGAAGCGGGTGCGTTGCTCGCGGCCTCCACGGCGACGGTGCGGGAAGCGGTGCTGGACGAAGCGATCGAAGCGGAGACGCTGCTGCTGGTCTATCTCCCGAGCGTGCTCGACCCTGCCGCGCCGGAGCTCAAGCGGGCGAACGTGCCGGTCGGCTGGGCGGCGCCGGCCTTCGACCGGCTGCAGATCGAGGATTATGACTGGGTGACGGAAGGGCGCGTGGCGCTCTCGGCGGCGGGACGCGCGGCGATGAACGCGCGGCTCGGCTATCCCCCCGGTGCACAGCATTATCTCGCCGGCTTCGTGCCCGCCGGGCTGGCGGCCGACGAGACGGCGACCGCCTGGTCGCGGATCGCGGCGGCGGCGGAAGCAGCGATGGAGCGCGGCCATGCCGCGACATTCATCTGGGCACTGCCGCAGGTCGCGCGGGACGGCTTCACATTCTTCGATCTTCAGGGAGACGCCGACGTGCAGGCATTCGACGACATCGCCTTTCCGCTCGACATCGGCCGCCGGGCGCAAGTGGCGCCGACCTTCTCGACGCGCGTGATCGAAAGCGTGTCCGGCCATGAACAGCGCAGCACCCAGTGGGCGGACGCGCGGCTCCATTTCGACGCCGGACCGGGCGTGCGCTCCGAAGCGGACATCGCGACGCTGATCGCCTTCTTCCGGGCGCGACGAGGCGCGGCGCGGGGCTTTCGTTTCCGCGATCCCTTCGATCATGCATCCGCGTCATCCGGCGCCATGGTGAGCGCGACCGACCAGAGCCTCGGCACCGGCGACGGCGCGACGGCGCACTTCCGCCTGCTCAAGCGCTATGGCGAAGGACCGGACGCGCAGGTGCGCTTCATCACCCGGCCGGAAGAGGGCACGATCCGGGTCGCGCTGGACGGGGTCGAGCAGGCGGGCGGGTGGCATCATGCCGGCCTCGGCCAGATCGCTTTCGAGACCGCCCCGGCCGCGGGCACGAGCGTGACCGCGGGCTTCCTGTTCGACGTGCCGGTGCGGTTCGCGGAGGATCGTCTGGACATCGACCGGGAGACCTTCGCGGCAGGCGCGGTGCCCTCGGTCCCGTTGGTGGAAATCCGCGAATGACCGCGCTGACCGACATGCTCGCCGGGCCGCTCTGCGCCTTCGCCTTCTGCTGGCGGCTGGAACGGCGCGACGGCGTAACGCTTGGCCTCACCAGCCATGACCGACCGATCACCATGAACGGGCTCACTTATCGCCCCGCGCCCGGCCTTGTACCCGGCGCCCTGCTGCGCGGCGGCGACGGTACGGCGGAACTGACCGACGTGCGCGGCGCGCTCAGCTCCGCCGCGATCACGCAGGATGACCTCGACGCGGGGCGATGGGACGGCGCGACGCTGCTGCTGCATCTCACCGACTGGGCGCGGCCCGGCGAACTCTGGCTGGAGCTGGCGCGCGGCACGCTGGGCAGCGTCGAGCAGCAGGGCGAAAGCTATTCGGTGGCGCTGCGCTCGCACATCGGGGCGATGCTCGACAGGCCGGTGACGCCAGTCACCAGCCCGACCTGCCGGGCGCAGCTTGGCGACCGGGCCTGCCGGGTCGACCTGCGGCCGCTGCGCATGGTCGTGGTAATCGAAGACGTGGCGGACGATGCCGTGACATGCGCCGGACTGGGCCCGGGCGCCTATCCCTTCGGCAACCTGCGCTGGCTCGATGGCGCGAATGCCGGGCTGGTGCAGACGATCATCGATCAGGATGACGCGCGTCTCTTCCTGTCGGAACCGCCGCCCTTTCCGGTCGCCACGGGGAGCCGGGCGCTGCTGACGCAAGGCTGCGACAAGCGCCTCGCCACCTGCGCCGCCCGCTTCGCCAATGCCGCCAATTTTCGCGGCGAGCCGCATCTGCCGGGCATGGACCTGCTGACGCGCTATCCCGGGAGCTGAACGATGACCCTTCACGATTCCATCGCGGCCGAAGCGCTGGCGCTGGTCGGTGCGCCATTCCGGCTGCACGGGCGCTCCGAGCGGACCGGCCTGGACTGCGTGGGGCTCGCGGCGCTGGCGCTGCGGCGCGCGGGCGTGCCGGTGCACCGCCTGCCGGCCTACCGGCTGCGGGGAACCGCGCCCGACCATGCCGCCGCCGCCCTGCGCGAGGCCGGCCTGCTGCCGGCGGACGATCCCCGGCCGGGCGACATCCTGCTGGTGCGCAGCGGGCCGATGCAGCTTCATCTCATGATCGAGACCCGCCGGGGGCTGGTCCATGCCCATGCCGGGCTTGGCCGCGCCGTGCTGATGCCGCCGCCATCCCCCTGGCCGCTGCTCGGGCGCTGGCGATGCGCGCCGCGAGAGGAAGGGAGCTAGAGACATGGCGACACTTGTTCTGACGGCGCTGGGCAGCGTGATCGGCGGACCGCTGGGTGCGATCGGCGCGGCCATGGGCGGCGCCATCGGCGCGGTGGCGGGGCAGGCGATTGACGGTCTGATCTTTCGCCCCGGCCCGCAATCCGGCCCGCGCCTGAACGACCTGCAGGTCCAGACCTCCCGATATGGCGCGCGCATTCCGCGCATCTACGGGACGGTGCGCGTGGCGGGCACGGTGATCTGGTCCACCGATCTCATCGAGAGCAGCAGCACCAGCGGGGGCGGGAAGGGCCAGCCGAGCATCACGCGCTACAGCTATTCGGCAAGCTTCGCGGTGGCGCTTTCCTCCCGTCCGATCGCCGGCATCGGCCGCATCTGGGCGGACGGTAACCTGCTGCGCGGCGCGGCAGGCGACTGGAAATCGCCGGTAAGCGCCTTTCGCATCCATCATGGCGGGGAGGACCAGCCGGTCGATCCGCTGATCGCGGCGGATGTGGGCATCGCGGCGGCGCCGGCCTGCCGGGGCTGCGCCTATGTGCTGTTCGAGGGACTGGACCTTGCCGATTTCGGCAACCGCATTCCCTCGCTGACCTT
This sequence comes from Sphingobium lignivorans, assembly GCF_014203955.1. Classification (NCBI taxonomy): domain Bacteria; kingdom Pseudomonadati; phylum Pseudomonadota; class Alphaproteobacteria; order Sphingomonadales; family Sphingobiaceae; genus Sphingobium; species Sphingobium lignivorans. The sequence continues at coordinate 3,480,292 of NZ_JACHKA010000001.1, read as the reverse complement.
CGAGCTGTTCGCGGACGCCGCGCCGCCGGGCCTCGCGTCGATCCTCTCCGATCTGGCGGGCGAGCCCGTGACCCATGCCGGAGACGAGGACGAGCCGCATCTTGCCGGCTTTGCCGCCGAGGGAAGCAACCTGCGCGAGACGGTGACGCCGCTGACGGACGTCTTCGGGATGCGCTGGCGGGAGCGGGAAGGGGCCGCCGCGCTCGGTCGCGGCACCTGGACGGGCCGGACGCTGGCGCGCGCCCACGCGATCCGAAGTCTGGATGGCCGGGCCGTGGAAGAGGGAACGAAGCGCCGGGACGCCATCGAGACCGTGCCGGCACGCCTCACCATCCGCCATCATGATCCCGACCGCGACTTCCAGATCGGCAGCCAGTCGGCGGAACGGCCGGGGCCGGGGCTGCGCGAGGAGAGCCTCGATCTCCCGGCCGTACTGACCGCGACGCAGGCCCGCACACTCGCCGGGCAGCGGCTGCGCGCCGCGGGGCGCGAGCGCAGCCGCTGCACGCGCGCCATGGACTGGACCGCACTCGATCTTGCCCCGGGCGACATCGTGGCGCTGGAGGGCGAACCGGGGCGCTGGCTCGTCGAGGCGAGCGACTGGGAAGACATGGCCGTGCGCCTGACGCTGCGCGCGGTGCGGGCGGGTGCGCGGCCGGACGCATCCGCAGGCGATCCGGGCGCCGTGGTGCGCGAGCCGGATCTGGCGCAGGGGCCGACCAGCCTCGCAATCGTAGAATGGCCGCCGGACGGGGCGACGCTGGCCACGGCGCCGCAGGTCTGCGTCGCAGCGACGGGCGCCGACGCAGGCTGGCGCCGCGCTGCGCTGTTCCGGACCCTTACCGATCCGCCGGGCGACGAGCCGATCGGCCGCACCGCGCCGCGGGCCGTGATCGGCACGGCGTTGACCGCGCTGCCGGCCGGCGCGGCGTGGCGCATCGATCGCCGCAGCTACGTCGAGGTGGAACTCGACAATGCGGCCGACGCGCTGACCTCGATCGAGGACGATGCGCTCATCAGCGGCGGCAATCCCTGCCAGATTGGGCAGGAAATGCTGCTGTTCGGAGAGGCCGAACCGCTGGCGCCCCGGCGCTATCGCCTGTCCCGCCTGATCCGCGGCTGGCGCGGTACGGAATGGGCGGCGGTCACCCATGAGGCTGGCGAGCGCTTCCTTTTCCTCGATCCCGCGCGACTCGCGGCCGTGGCGCTGACATCCGCTGATGCGGGACGGTTGCTGACGCTGAAAGCCATCGGCAGCGGCGATCTGACCCCGGCCGTTTCACACAGGGCAATCGAAGGCATCGCCATGCTGCCGCTCTCTCCGGTGCATGGCCGCGTAAAGCCCGCCGGGGGCGGGGACCTGTCGATCGGCTGGATCAGGCGCAGCCGTCTCGGCTGGCTCTGGTCGGACCATGCCGACAGCCCGCTGGGGGAGGAGACGGAAGCCTATCTGCTGCGGGTGACCGCCGGGGGCATCATCCTGCGGGAATGGGAAACGTCAACTCACGCCACCCTTTATGGTGCCGCCGAGCGGAGCGCGGACCTGCTCGCTGCCGATGGGCATCCGCTGAGGATGGAAATCCGGCAGCGGGGCATGTGGGGCCTGAGCCGCCCGCTCGTGCTCGACATCGCCTGACCTCGCTGCAGACGTTCACGACATTAGGAGGAATTACCCATGGCTACGACCGACCGGCTTGCCCTGCCGCTGCTTGCCGCCGGGCAAGCGCAAAAGGAGATCACGCATAATGAGGCGCTTGCGCTGCTCGATCTGGCCGTTCAGCTCATCGTGGAAAGCGCGGACATCGCCACGCCGCCCGCGGATCCCGGGACGGGCCAGTGCTGGATCGTAACGACCGGGGCCACCGGCGCATGGCTGGACGCGGAGGGCGCAGTCGCCGGCTGGACGAGCCAGGGCTGGCTGTTCCTGCGCCCGGCGGCGGGATGGCGCGCCTGGACAATCGACAGGGGCCATGAACTGCGTTTCGACGGATCGGCCTGGGTGGACGGCCCGGTGCGCGAGGATGGCTTCTATGTTGGGGGCGAGCGTGTTGTTTCCGCACGACAGGGGGCCATCGCCGACCCCACCGGTGGCGCGGTGCAGGACGATCAGGCACGGATCGCTCTGCTCGCCATTCTTTCCGCCCTGCGCACTCATGGCCTCGTTTCACTTTAATCGCGGAACGTTTTCTGGTGCTGGTCATTGTTACGCACCCTGTATTCCGGCGCTGTTCCCGGTCGTCCTCCCATGTGATGAAAACTGCGACATTTCGGCAACAGCGCTCGGGAACCCCCCGGAATCTCCCTTGAATCTCGTTTCGCGCAACATTACACCATTGGCGCAGCATTTTCGTCTTAACTCTGAAAGGGGAATGATATGCGGAAGCTTGGCATTGCCATAGCGCTCGCGTCGACTGCGATGGCCTCGCCATCGCTGGCCAAGGACAAGTCCTGGTACATTGGTGCCGAAGTTGGTGCGATGATCGCCGAGGACGCGGACTCGACGTATGATAATGGCGTTACCGCGAACACGCCGCACAAGACCGGCTATGATGCTGGCGGCATGGTCGGCTACGACTTCGGCGGTTTCCGTCTCGAAGCGGAATATTCGCACAAGAAGGCGATGAACAAGCAGACCAACTATTCGAACCTCTCGACGAACCTGTCGGGTGGCCAGATGCGCATCGACTCGCTGATGCTCAACGGTCTGCTCGACTTCGGTCCGGACGATGGTCTGCAGGGCTTCATCGGCGGTGGCGTCGGTATCGCCCGTTCGAAGATCTCTCTCCCCGACACGCGCGATTCGGACAGCGGCTTCGCCTGGCAGGCTCTCGCCGGCGTCCGTTATCCGGTGACCACGAACGTCGATCTGTCGCTGAAGTATCGCTACTTCAACCACGACGACATCAAGCTGCGGAACACCCGTGGCGTGGGTCTCGAATCCGAGGCCAGCACGCACAGCATCCTGGCGGGCATCATCTACAACTTCGGTGGCGCCGAGCCGGCTCCGCCGCCTCCGCCCCCGCCCCCGCCGCCCCCGCCGCCGCCTCCCCCGCCGCCTCCGCCGCCTCCGCCTCCGCCGGTGGTGCAGTGTGCGCCTGGGCCGTACATCGTGTTCTTCGAGTGGGATAGCGCCGACATCACGCCGGACGCTGCCTCGATCCTCGACAACGCGATCTCGGCTTATGCCAACTGCGGCAGCGCGTCGGTCATGCTGGCCGGCCACGCGGACAAGTCCGGTTCGCCCCGCTACAACATGGGTCTGTCGGCTCGCCGCAACACGGCGGTGCGCGGTTACCTGACCTCGCGTGGCATTTCGGACGGCGTGATTTCGTCCGAGGCCTTCGGTGAGACCCGTCCGCGTGTCGAAACCGCCGATGGCGTCCGTGAACTCCAGAACCGTCGCGTGGAAATCACCTACGGTCCGGGTTCGGGCAACTAAGATACGGATAGGCCGCTCTCGGGCGGTCATCCACAAAGAAGGGGCCGGGCGACCGGCCCCTTTTTTCGTGCCCGCGCGATTTTCCGCGTCCGCGCACCCGCGCGTTTCCGCGCCGGGGGCGCCCTGGCGGACCTCTCGCGGGCGACCAGGGTCCGGTTTTGCTTGAAACCCGGCCCCAAAGACATGATATTGCACCCGAATGATTGGCACTGAAGCTGGTCACAAGGAGAATGAACATGGCGAACTGGCCGGATCCCCGGACAACCTCGGCGGGTTTTGGCGGCATCTCGACGCGCGCGGACGACGCTGCCTTCGATGCAGGTCTGCGGTCCTATATGCTGTCGATCTACAACTATATGGCGAGCGGTGTGCTGGTGACGGGCATCGTCGCCTTGCTGTTCGCGCAGAGCGGCTTTGCCGCGCAGATCCTGCTCGGCCCCGGCCCGCTCAAATATCTGCTGATGTTTGCGCCGCTCGGCTTCGTGATGGTGCTCAGCTTTGGCATCAACCGGCTGCAGACCGGCACCGCGCAGATGCTCTACTGGGCCTATTGCGTCGTGATGGGGCTTTCCATGGCCTCCATCTTCCTGGTCTACACCGGCGAATCCATCGCGCAGACCTTCTTCGCGACGGCGGCGGCTTTCGCGGGCCTCAGCCTCTACGGCTACACCACCAAGCGTGATCTGTCGGGCTTCGGCACGTTCCTGATCATGGGCGTCGTCGGCATCCTGGTCGCGTCGGTCATCAATCTGTTCCTGCAGTCGAGCGCGCTCGGCCTCGTGGTGAGCATCCTGGGCGTGCTGATCTTCGCTGGCCTTACCGCCTACGACACGCAGCGGCTCAAGAGCATGTACAGCTATGTCGCGGGCACGGACATGATGGGCAAGGCCGTCATCATGGGTGCGCTGTCGCTATACCTCGACTTCGTGAACATGTTCATGTTCCTGCTGCGCTTCATGGGCAGCCGCGAATAAGCGCATCACCTCGGATTGCGACAGAAGGCCCGGCGAACGCAAGTTCGCTGGGCCTTTCTGCATTCGCCAAGTCTCGTCACGACAAGACTGTGGCGAACCCCACTATGATTGCTTCTCCGCAGCGCTTTTCATCTGCGCGATGAGCGCATTGTCGATATCCTTGGCGCGCTGATAAGCAGGCCTTGCGCGCAGCCGCTCGGCATAGGCACGGAAGGCCGGCCGGTCCGGCATGGTCCCGAACTGCAGGCCCCAGTCGATCTGCGAACCCACATAGACGTCGGCCGCCGTGAAGCGGGGCCCGCAGACATAATCACGCCCCGTGACGGCGCTTTCGAGCGTCTGCATCGCCAGGTCGTAAGTGCCATAGCCGAACATCCGCGCCCGCTCCTCCGAGACCGTGAAGCCCGCCGCCTGATTGGTGACAGCGGCTTCGACCGGCCCGGCCGCGAAGAACAGCCAGCGATAATAGTCCGCGCGCTCCTCCGGCCGGGGATCGAGCGAGGCTTCGGGAAAGCACGCCGCGAGATAGACGCAGATCGCCGCGCATTCGGTCACGACCTTGCCATCATGAACGATGGCCGGGACCTTCCCCATCGGGTTGAGCGCCAGATAGTCGGGCGATTTCATGCTTCCCGCATAATCGAGCAGATGAGTCTCATAGGGCTGCCCGAGTTCCTCGAGCATCCATCTTATGATCTGTCCGCGCGACATGGGGTTCGTGTAGAACTGGATTGCAGCAGTCATGGGTCACCTCCTGACGGGAACATATCAGGAACAAATCTCGTTGGCCAGCCGTTCCTCGATGGGGTGCGCATCGTCGCGGAAGAACCGGCCGGTCGCGAGAAAATGCCTGATCTGCAAATGGGCGGAGGGGTGATAGGGCAGCAGGCTGTGGGGCAGGGGCAGGACGATGTGGTCCGCTGCGTCCTGCAGGCGCGTGGAGAGGACGCTGACCTTGCCGTCGCTCGGCAAGGGCACCAGCCGGGCGGCGGCGATGGGCATGATCGGCCTGTTGCCGGCGATGATCCCCACCGGATAGTCGACGCGCCCGAGCAGCGCATCGGTGGCGGCATCCCGTTGGGTGACCAGCGCTTCGGCCGCTTTGCCGAGGATGGGCCGCAACCAGGGCCGCTGATGAAGGAAATCCGCGATCTCGCTGCCGCCATTGGGCGTGCCGAGCATCACGACGCTGCCGAGATGGGCGGGGCGCTCGCGCGTGATGAGGGCCCGCGCGACCAGCCCGCCCATGGAATGCGCCACGATATGAAGCGGCGCCTCTCCGCCGCCGCACGCCGCGATGCGGGGCAGAAGGCGCTCGCAGATCCGGTCGAGCGGCGTTCCCCAGCTGTCATAGGTGATCTCGACCGGCCGATAGCCGGCGCGGCGCAACATGATGGCGAGTGGCCGGTTCATCAGGCCGATCCCGCCGAAGCCGTGCAGAATGACCACCGTGGGCAAGGCGGAAGACGCGTCCGACATCATCTCATGATGACCGGAGCCGATCCCGGGCGAAAGGGCTGGTGGAGGAAGCGTGACCGGTTCGCGCCGGGTCGCAGTCGCGGGGCGGGAAAGATGTCGGTCAGGTGGCGGGCTGTCGCAGCCCGGCAGGGCACCGACCCGCTAGAGCGGGCGCAGGTGCGGCGAAGGGTGAGGAAAGCCTGCTTCCCCACCCTTCGTCTCGTCAGCGTGACGTCGGCGCCGGTGCCTTGCGGCCCTTGCCGCTGGCCTTGCCGGCGGGACCACTCTTGCCGCGCCGGGGCGCCGCGGGCGTGATCTCGAATGTGAGAGCACCATCCTTCAGGCGCACATGCACTTCGCCGCCATTGACCAGCTTGCCGAACAGAAGCTCCTCGGCGAGCGGCTGCTTGATCTTCTCCTGGATGAGCCGGCCCATCGGGCGGGCACCATAGAGCTTGTCATAGCCGCGCGCGGTGAGCCATTCGCGCGCATCATTGTCGAGCGTGATGTGAACGTCGCGGTCCGCCAGCTGCAGCTCGAGCTGAATGACGAACTTGTCGACCACCCGGGAGACCACCTCGGTCGGCAGATAGTCGAACGGCACGATCGCATCGAGACGGTTGCGGAATTCCGGCGTGAAGAGCTTCTTCACGGCTTCTTCCTGTACGTCCTCGCGCGTGGACTCGCCAAAGCCGATCGATTCCTTCGCCATGTCGGACGCGCCGGCATTGGTGGTCATGATGAGGATGACGTTGCGGAAATCGACCGTCTTGCCGTGGTGATCGGTCAGGCGGCCATTGTCCATCACCTGCAGCAGGATGTTGAACAGGTCCGGATGCGCCTTCTCGATCTCGTCGAGCAGGAGGACGCAGTGCGGATTCTGGTCGATCGCATCGGTGAGCAGGCCACCCTGATCATAGCCGACATAGCCCGGAGGCGCGCCGATCAGGCGGCTGACCGAGTGCCGCTCCATATATTCCGACATGTCGAAGCGCTGGAGCGGGATGCCGAGCAGCGTGGCCAGCTGCCGGGCAACTTCCGTCTTGCCGACGCCGGTGGGGCCGGAGAACAGATAATTGCCGATCGGCTTGTCCGGATCGCGCAGGCCCGCGCGGGACAGCTTGATCGCGGAGCTGAGCACCTCGATCGCCTTGTCCTGCCCGAAGACGACGCGCTTGAGATCGGTTTCCAGCGATTCCAGCACGCTCTTGTCGTCCGTCGAGACGGTCTTGGGCGGGATGCGCGCCATGGTCGCGATCACCGCTTCGATCTCCTTGGGCGTGATCATCTTCTTGCGCTTGGACGGCGCCACCAGCATCTGCATCGCGCCGACCTCGTCGATCACGTCGATCGCCTTGTCCGGCAGCTTGCGGTCATTGATGTAGCGTGCGGAGAGCTCCACGGCCGCCTTGATCGCATCGGGCGTGTACTTGACGGCGTGATGGTCCTCGAAGGCCGAGCGCAGGCCCATCAGGATCTTGATGGTGTCCTCGACCGTCGGCTCGTTCACGTCGATCTTCTGGAACCGCCGCAGCAGCGCACGGTCCTTCTCGAAGTGGTTGCGGAACTCCTTGTAGGTGGTCGACCCGATGCAGCGGATCGAGCCGCCCGAGAGCGCCGGCTTCAGGAGGTTGGACGCATCCATCGCGCCGCCGGAAGTCGCGCCGGCGCCGATTACCGTGTGGATCTCGTCGATGAAGAGCACCGCGTGCGGCATCTTCTCGAGCTCAGAGACGACGGCCTTCAAACGCTCCTCGAAATCGCCGCGATAGCGCGTGCCGGCCAGCAGCGAGCCCATGTCGAGCGAGTAGATCACCGCTTCCTTGAGGACGTCGGGCACTTCGCCCTGCACGATCTTGCGCGCGAGGCCTTCCGCGATGGCGGTCTTGCCGACGCCAGGATCGCCCACATAGAGCGGATTGTTCTTCGAGCGGCGGCACAGGATCTGGATCGTGCGATCGACCTCGGCACTGCGGCCGATGAGCGGGTCCACCTTGCCGTCCTTCGCCTTCTCGTTGAGGTTGACGGTGAACTGGTCGAGCGCGCCGTCCTTCTTCTTGGTCTCGCCCTTCTTCTCTTCCTCGGCCTGAGGCGGCTTGGGCGGCTCCTGCGTGGCAGCACCCTTGCCGACGCCGTGCGAGAGATAGCTGACGGCATCCAGGCGGCTCATGTCCTGCTGCTGCAGGAAATAGACCGCATAGCTCTCCCGCTCGGAGAAGAGCGCGACCAGCACATTGGCGCCGGTCACTTCTTCCTTGCCGGATGACTGGACGTGCAGGATGGCGCGCTGGACGACGCGCTGAAAGCCGCTGGTGGGCGAGGGATCGACGCTGCCGGTCACCTTCAGGCTGTCCAGCTCGCTGTCGAGATAATGCGTCACGGTGTCGCCGAGTTCGCCCAGATCGACGCCGCATGCCTGCATCACCTTGGCGGCATGCTCGTCATCGATCAGCGCGAGGAGCAGATGCTCCAGCGTTGCATATTCATGGCTTCGCTCCGTGGCATGGGCCAGCGCATTGTGGAGCGTGGTTTCAAGGGCGGGGGCGAAAGAGGGCATGTCTATCTTACTCCTGCGGCCTGAGAGCCAGGCCACGACCTGACCAATGTCGGAGCCCACGCGCCTGCCTTCAAGGGCAAGCTGTCAACGACCCGATGCTGCGGAAGCCGATATGCGCCGGAGGGCGATCCTGCTTCCACTCTCCTCATTTTCTGAATAGCGCCTCGGCGCTTGCCTTGTGATTAACCGAGCGCTCGCGCTGCCTGCGGGTCCGCTCGACCTCGGCGGTGAGCAATGCGATCCGCTGATCGAGCTCGGACATGGACAGCCGCTCAAGGTCCTCGCTGGCAAGTTGCGCCGTCAGGCTGCCGGGCCGCGCCCGGGGAAAGGCGTCGTCAGAATCCATTGCCACCATGGTTGCCGCAAAGCGAGACGGTGTCAACGCCGTCGCGACGGCCGCTCTCTCACCGTACTCCTTTCACGCAGGTCTGGCCTTTTCCGCGAGGGCGACTAGACAGGGCCGCAATGCAGGATCAGCAGCCGAGGGGGACGGATATGGCGGTGCCGGGCATGATGCGGGCGGTGGAAATCAAGGCACCGGGAGGCCCCGAGATGCTTGTCGAGACGACGGTGCCGGTGCCCGTGCCGGGGCAGGGCGAAGTGCTGATCGAAGTCGCCGCCGCCGGCGTCAATCGCCCGGACGTGCTGCAGAGACAGGGACGCTATCCGCCGCCGGCCGGCGCATCGCCGCTGCCGGGGCTGGAAGTTGCCGGCACGATCGCAGCGGTGGGGCCGGGCGTCGATCCCGGCGCGGTGGGGCGCCGCGTCTGCTCGCTGGTGGCGGGCGGCGGCTATGCCGAATATGCGCTCGCCGATCATGCCCAGTGCATGCCGCTGCCGCCGGGCCTTGCCATGGAAGAGGCCGCGGCGCTGCCCGAGACGCTCATGACCGTCTGGCACAATCTGTTCGAGCGCGCTTATGTGGCGAGCGGCGACCATGTGCTCATCCATGGCGGGACGAGCGGCATCGGCACCATGGCGATCTCGCTCTGCCGCCTGTTCGGCATAACCTCCATCGTCACGTGCGGAAGCGACGGGAAATGCCGTGCCGCGCTGGACTGGGGCGCTGGCCACGCCATCAATTATCGTGACGAGGATTTCGTCGAGGCAGTAAAGCGCATCACGGGTGGGGCCGGCGTCGATGCCGTGCTGGACATGGTGGGCGGCGACTATCTCCCGCGCAACCTGCAGTGCCTCGCCGAGGACGGGCGGCACGTCTCCATCGCGGTGCTGGGCGGCGCGAAGGCGGAGATACTGATCCCGCAGATCATGACCCGGCGGCTGACGCTGACCGGATCGACTTTGCGGCCGCGCACGAGCGCGTTCAAGGCCCTGCTGGTGGACGAGATCATGCGCACGGCCTGGCTCTTCGTCGCGGAAGGGACGCTGCGTCCGGCGATGGACCGGATATTCCCTCTGGCACAGGCCGCCGACGCGCACAGCCGCATGGAAGCGGGCGAGCATGTCGGCAAGATCGTCCTCAAGGTGCGCTGATGAGTGAGCCCCTGATCCTCTACGAATATGCGCCCTCGGGCAATTGCTACAAGATCAGGCTGACGGCCGCGCTGCTTGGCCTGCCACTGGCGCGGCGGCACTATGACATCATGCGGGGCGAAACACGCACGCCCGATTTCCTGGCGCATGTGAATGCGAACGGCCGCATCCCGGTGCTGCAGATCGGCGAGCGCTTCCTTCCCGAAAGCAATGCTGCCTGCTTCTGGCTTGCGACCGGCTCGGCGCTCATCCCGGACGATCGCTTCGATCGCGCCGATATGCTGCGCTGGATGTTCTGGGAGCAGTATAATCACGAGCCGAACATCGCGACGTTGCGCTTCTGGCTGGCCTTTGTGGGGGAAGCGGCGCTCACTGACGCGCAGCGCGGCCAGATCGCCGGTAAGCGCGCGGCCGGGGAAGCGGCCCTCGACCTGATGGCGGCGGAGCTCGACCGGCGCGACTGGCTGGTCGGCGCGACACCGAGCCTCGCGGACATCTGCCTGTTCGCCTATACCCATGTCGCCGATGCCGGCGGTTTCGATCTCGGCGGCTGGCCCGCGATCCTGCGCTGGATCGACCGGGTGAAGGCCTTGCCGGGCTATATCCCGATAACGGATTGAGCCGGCACGACTGACGCAGCACCGTCATAATTCAAGAAAAACTGTCATAATCCTCGGCTAGGGGGATGTGCGGAGACAAACTCCACTCGGGGGTCCGCACCAGCATGACCGCGCTTGGCACGATAGCGCCGGAACGTTTGGCAAGAGGCGAGCGTTCACGGCTCCATTTTCGCACGATCTGGATCAGCGACATTCATCTCGGCACCAAGGGATGCAATGCCGGGATGCTGGTCGATTTCCTCGACAGCGTCGACAGCGACACGCTCTATCTGGTGGGCGACATCGTCGATGGATGGCAGCTCAAGAAGCGCGTCTACTGGCCCACCGCGCACAATGACGTCGTCTGGCGCATCATGAAGCGCGCCCGCCGGGGCACGCGCGTCATCTACATCCCGGGCAATCATGACGAGATATTCCGGCAGTTCACCGGCATGAGCTTTGGCGGCGTCGAGATCCGCCGCAAGATGATCCACACCACCGTCGACGGGCGCAAGCTGCTCGTCCTGCATGGCGACGAGTTCGACGCGATCATGCTGGCGCATCGCTGGCTGGCCGTGGTGGGAGACGCCGCCTACACCGCGCTGATGGCGATCAATCGCCGCGTCAACCAGGCACGGCGCCTGCTCGGCATGCCCTATTGGTCGCTCTCGAAGATGGCGAAGCACAAGGTCAAGAATGCGGTGGCCTTCATCTCGCGCTTCGAGGAGATCGTGGCGCATGAAGCGGAGCGGCGCCATGTGGACGGGGTGGTCTGCGGCCATATCCACACGGCGGAAATCCGCCAGTTCGGCGACATCACTTATTATAATGACGGCGACTGGGTGGAAGGCTGCACCGCGCTTGTCGAGCATCATGACGGGCGCATGGAAATCCTGCACTGGGCCGACATCATGGCCGCGCGGGAAACGCCCGAGACCGATCAGCTCCTGGAACTGGCGGCTTGACCGAGATCGGGCAGATCGCCCCGGGGCGGCGCATTCTCATCGTCACCGACGCATGGGCGCCGCAAGTCAATGGCGTGGTGCGCACGCTCCAGTCGGTCAGTGCCGAGCTGGGGGCCATGGGCCATGTGGTGGACGTGATCGGCCCGGACCGCTTCGCGACCCTGCCTTGCCCGACTTATCCCGAGATCCGCCTCGCCATGGCGGCCCCGGGGACGATCGGCCGGATGATCGCCGCTTTCCGTCCCGATGCCATCCATCTAGCGACCGAAGGGCCGCTGTGCGTCGCCGCGCGCCGCTGGTGCCTGCGCCGCGGCTATCATTTCACCACGGCCTATCACACCAATTTCCCCGATTACGTTCAGAGCCGGACCGGCCTCTCGGCGGATCTTTTCTGGCCCTATTTCCGCTGGTTCCATGGTCCCGCCAGTGCGGTGCTGACCTCCACGCCCTCGATCCGGGCCGGGCTTCATCGCGCGGGCATCAGCCAGACCCATCATTGGGGGCGGGGCGTGGACCTGGCGCTCTTCACGCCCGATGGCGCGGCGCATCCGGCCTATGCCGGCCTGCCGGGGCCGGTGATGCTGCATGTCGGCCGGGTGGCGGTCGAGAAGAATATCGAGGCCTTCCTGCGACTGGACATGCCGGGCACCAAGGTCGTCGTCGGTGACGGGCCGGCCCGCGCGGCGCTGGAGCAGCACTACCCCGACGCGCATTTCCTCGGATTGCTCACCGGAGAAGCGCTGGCGAGCGCCTATCGGGGCGCCGACGTCCTGGTCTTCCCCAGCCGCACCGACACGTTCGGGCTGGTGATGATCGAAGCGCTGGCCTGCGGGACGCCGGTCGCCGCTTATCCGGTGATGGGGCCGGTCGACGTGCTCACGCCAACGAGCGGCGCCATGGACGAACGGCTCGAAACGGCAGTGGAGCGGGCGCTGACCATGGACCGCGCGGCCTGCGCTGCTTTTGGCCGCAGCTTCAGCTGGCGCCGGAGCGCCGAACAGTTCCTCGGCAGCCTGCACTGGCTTGGCGAGGACGGATACGCGCGCGCCGCCTGACATCCCCGCCGGGGCGCCTCTCCGATCCATCTCATGCCCGGGACGGAACGGGCGCCGCGTCCGCCGCACGATGCCGCGCCGCCATGGACTTTGCGGGGGACTGGCGATACCAATTCTTCGTCATTCCCCGCTACGAGCGGGGTCTTGTTCCACGAATTGAAGGCAGGACGATCAGGCTCATGGGGAAGTGCAGTCCGACGCGCGCGGAATTCGACCGGGCTTATAACGACCATGTCATCGGCTCCAACTTTCTCGAAGTGCCCGAATATTACGAGATCGACCGGGAACGATACTGGCGCTCGCTGCAATTGCTTTGCGACATGGGCCTCGATTCGGACATGAAGATGATCGAGTTCGGCGGGGGCCAGATGGCGCTGCTGCTCAGCAAGATGTTCGGCATGGACTGCACCGTGGCCGACATCAATGAATCATACCGCAAGGTCATCGATGCGGCCGGCCTCTCCTTCGTGATCGGCAATCTCACCTGGGAGCCGCCGGTGCCCGACGCCGACAAGCGCTATGACCTCGTGGTGATGCTGGAAGTGATCGAGCATATCCCGGAGCCGCCTTATGTCACGTTCCGCAGGCTCTCCTCCCTGCTCAACCCGGGCGGCCGCGTCTTTCTGACCACGCCGAACCTGTTCCGCCTGCGCAACATCACGCGGATGGTGCTGGGCAAGGACTATCTCGACCGGTTCCAGCTTCCGCTGCCCCATGTCGGGCTCGGTCATCAGATGGAATATTCGATGGATCACATGAGTTGGCAGCTGCGGCATGCCGGCTATGCCGTGGAGGACATCCGCCACGACCAGCTGGGCACGAGCGGCCATTCCACGAAGGCTCGGCTGGCGCGCAGGCTCCTCGCGCCGCTCTACATGCGGCCGACCTGGCGGGAGAAGCTCGTCGCCATGGCGCGACTGTCCGAATGACGGCGCCACGCGGTCTTGCCCTGCGGGCCGGACTATACTAAATCTGGCTGCGGCAGGCCGCTCCGCAAGGGGCGGCCCTTATCATTTTGGTGTCATTTTTTGACCGTCAGGAGATTTCCAGTGGCCCAGCCGCTCATGCCCCATGCCACCGCCAGCTGGCTGGTCGACAACACCGCGCTCAGCTTCGAGCAGATCGCCGAATTCTGCGGCCTGCACATTCTCGAAGTACAGGCGATCGCCGACGATACCGCAGGCACGAAATATACCGGACGTGATCCCGTGCGCGCCCATGAGCTGTCCATGGACGAAATCCACAAGGGCGAGGCGAATGCCGATTATCGCCTGCAGATGCTCAAGGGGCCCGATCCGGTGCGTCGCACCAAGGGGCCGCGCTACACGCCCGTCTCCAAGCGGCAGGACAAGCCGGACGGCATCGCCTGGATCCTGCGCCACCATCCGGAGATTTCCGACGGCGCGATCGGCAAGCTGATCGGCACCACTCGCACGACCATCCAGGCGATCCGCGAGCGCACGCACTGGAACATCTCCAACATCCAGCCCAAGGACCCGGTGACTCTGGGCCTGTGCTCGCAGCGCGAGCTTGACCTGCTCGTCACCAAGGCGGCGAAGAAGGCCGGCATCGAAGCGCCGACGGACAATCGTCTCGCCGGCGACCGCGAGGCGCTGATCGCCGAGCTGCGCCTGGAGCGCGAGGAAGCCCAGCGCCGCGCCGAGGAAGCGCTGCGTGCCGAGGAAGCGCTGTTTTCCAGCCCGTCGCAGGACTGAGCATCATGGCATGACCGGCCCCCGACCGGGCCGGTCCCTCCCGAGTCGCGGCTGGCGCGGACCGACGCTGCAGGCCGCGCCGTAGCGTCCGCGCGTCTGCATTGCCTTGCTCGCCGCCATCGCATAGTTTTCCGGCATGGAGAGCGAGAACCCGGTCTGGCAGGACCATTATGATCACCCCGTCGGCTGGGCGCAGGATTTTGCGCCGTTGTCCCTTCCGGGCATGTTGCAGGCGGCGGCGGAGCGCGATGGCGGGCGCTCGCTCATCGATTTCTACGGGCGGCGATTCACTTATGCCGAGTGCCTGGACGCGGCGCGGCGCTTTGCTTGCGGATTGATCGATCTCGGCATCCGCCCCGGCGACCGGGTGGGCCTCTATCTTCCCAATGTGCCCCATTATGTCACCGCTTATTACGGGATCATGATGGCCGGGGCGATCGCGGTGAACTTTTCGCCGCTCTACACGGTCGAGGAGCTGGATCATCAGGCCGAGGACAGCGGCACGCGGATGATGGTGACATTGTCGGCGCGGCCACTGCTCGGCAATGCCCGGGCCATGCTCGACCGGTGCTGCGTGGAGCGCCTCGTGGTGGGCAACGTGGCGGAGGCCCTGCCTGCAGGCAAGGCGATGCTGTATCGCCTGTTCAAGCGGAAGGCGGACGAGCCGATCCCCCACGATCCGCGTCTGACACGCTTTGCCGACATGCTCTCGAACGACGGGGCTCGGACGCTGCCCGCCATCGATCCGGAGCGCGATCTGGCACTGCTGCAATATACTGGCGGCACGACCGGCCGGCCCAAAGGCGCGATGCTGACGCACCAGAACCTCACTGCCAATGCCCGGCAGGTCAATATGCTCGACCCCTGGCATGACAATGATCGTATTCTGGGTGCGCTGCCCTTCTTCCATGTCTTCGCCAATACCGCGGTGCTCAATCGCACGGTCGCCAATGGCGGTGAGATCGTGATGCTGCCCCGGTTCGATTCGCGGCAGGTGCTGGCGGCGATCCAGCGCACCAGGATCACGTCGCTTCCGGGCGTGCCCACGATGTTCCAGGCCTTGCTGGATTGCCCGGATCTTGCGAAGACCAATCTCTCATCCCTGCGCATCTGCATTTCGGGCGGTGCGCCGCTGCCGTTGCCGCTCAAGGAGCATTTCGAGCGCGCGACCGGCGCACGGCTGGTGGAAGGCTACGGCCTGACGGAAAGCAGCGGTGTGGTCTCGGCCAATCCCTATGACCGGCTCGGCAAGGTGGGGACCATCGGCCAACCGATACCCGCGACGCGGATCCGGCTGCTCGATCGCGAGAACCCCAGCCGACGCGCGCCGCCGGGCGTGCCGGGCGAGATCGCAGTCTCCGGCCCCCAGATCATGCAGGGCTACTGGAACAATCCGGCGGCGGACGGCGATGTGTTCGCCGATGGCTATCTGCGGACCGGCGATGTCGGAACCGTGGATGAGGATGGCTATTTCAGCGTCGTCGACCGGATCAAGGACATGATCGCGGTGGGCGGCTTCAAGGTGTTTCCCAGCCAGGTCGAGGAAGTGCTTTATCGCCATCCCGCCGTGCGCGAGGCCCTGGTGATCGGTATTCCGGATTCCTACCGGGGCGAGTGCCCCAAGGCCTTCGTGACGCTCTGGGCGGACAAGACGGAAGGCGTGGAAGGGGACGGCCTCAAGGACTGGCTCAACGAACAGCTCGGCAAGCATGAGCGGGTCTGCGCGGTCGAGATCCGCGACAACCTGCCCAGGACGCTGGTCGGCAAGCTCTCGCGCAAGGAACTCGTGGCCGAGGAGCGCGCCAAGGCCGGGCTAGCCTGAGAGTCGAGAGCCCCTCTCTCCCGGAAACCTCGTGGGGACTATAGGGAGAGAAACCGGAAGAGAGGGGCTGGCGACACGCGTCCAACGGTCGCAACGGAAGAATCAGTGGATGGTTCCCATCGCCTGCTCGGCGGTCAGCAGCAGGAGCATCCGCTCGACCTGGCGCCAGCGGCAGAAGTGGACATGATTGCCGCGCTCGCGGCTCCTGTCCGCGCGCAGGGCGGCTTCCACGCTGGCATGCTCCCCGAAGGTTTCCATGAGCGCGGCGGCATCTTCATAGCTTTGACGGTCCACCAGAATCGGCAGGTGCATGAATGGCTTCCCGTGAGATCGGCCCGGCGCCGACACCGGAAAGCCAACCAAGCATCGTGCCAGTTTGCCGTGACGCTACGGCATCGGGGCATTCGGTGGTGAAAGGCGCCTTAGGCATGTCCCGGCGCGAAACAGAGGGTCCCGCGATCGGACGGCTGGCGTCCCGCCCCGGGACGTGGCAAGGCGCCTGCATGAGTGGTCCCTCTTCTCCCGATCCCCGGCAACGCATGGGCGGCGGCGCGCCGATCGCGCTGCTTTCGCTTCTCGGCACGATCGTCGGCGGTTTTCTCGGCCAGCCGGTGATCGGATTGCTCGCCGGCCTCGGGCTGGGCGTCCTCATCGCGATACTCGTCTGGCGGCTGGGTCCGCGCTGAGGCGTCCAGCATGCGGCTTCCGGTTGCGCGCGGCGGGCCGGCGGCATAGATCGGGCGCATGAAGCGATATATTCTCATGGCGCTGCTGGCGCTGGTCATCGCGGCGGGCGGCATAGTCTTCTATGTGTCGCGGCCGGACGTGGCGCGTCTCGCGGAAGCCGAGCTGGAAGGGCGAGAGCCCCGCTTCACCGAACCCCGGCGCCAGATCATCCCGACCGTGGTCGTCGCGCGCGCCGTGGGCTGGGCCGACGATGCCGCGCCGGTGGCGGCGAAGGGGCTGCGCGTCCAACGTTTTGCGGCCGGGCTGGATCATCCCCGCACCATGCTGCTGCTGCCCAATGGCGACGTGCTGGTGGCGGAAACCGCCAGCCCGCCGCGCCCGACGAACGGCATCACCGATTGGGTCATGGGCAAGCTCATGGGCCGGGCCGGTGCGGGCGCACCTTCGGCCAACCGCATTTCCCTCCTGCGCGACAGCGACGGCGATGGTCTGGCGGAGGACCGCTACAGCTTCCTGGAAGGGCTGAACTCGCCTTATGGCATGGCGCTCGTCGGCGACACGCTCTACGTCGCCAATACCGACAGCCTCATGGCCTTCCCCTACACGCAGGGCGCGGTGCGGATTACCGAGCCGGGCCGGAAAGTCGCCAGCCTCCCCGCCAATGCGCCCAATTATCACTGGACCAAGAGCCTCGCCGCCGGGCCGGACGGCAAGCTCTATGTCGGTGTGGGATCCAACAGCAACATCGCCGAGAATGGCCTGGAGCAGGAAGATCTGCGCGCTGCGGTGATCGAGATCGATCCGCGCGAGGGCGCGTTCAATATCTACGCCAGCGGCCTGCGCAATCCCACCGATCTCGCCTTCAATCCGTGGACGGGCGGCTTGTGGGCGGTGGTCAACGAGCGCGACATGCTGGGCTCCGATCTCGTGCCCGACTATCTCACTGACGTCGATTTCGCTGCCTTCTACGGCTGGCCGTGGAACTACTGGGGCGGCTATATCGACAAGCGCGTGCAGCCCGAGCGCAATGACCTGCGCGAATATACCAGGCGGCCCGCCTTCGGGCTCGGCGCGCACACCGCGCCGCTCGGGCTGACCTTCACGCCCGGCGCGGCGCTCGGCGCGCCCTTCGATCATGGCGCTTTCGTGGCCCTGCACGGCAGCTGGAACCGCAAGCCGCCGGCCGGTTACAAGGTCGCTTATGTCGCGTTCAACGAGAAAGGCGTGCCGCAAGGCAAGCTCGTCGACCTGCTGACCGGCTTCCTCAACAAGGATGGCGATGCGCAGGGGCGTCCCGTGGGCGTCCTCGTCGCGCGCGACGGCGCGCTTCTGGTGAGCGACGATGTGGGCGGCATGGTCTGGCGGATCAGCAATCCCGCAGCGGCAAAGGCCGACGCCACCGCGCAATGAAGACAGGCAGCGGTCGGGCGAATGCGCTGCCGCCGAGGAAGCGCATGCAGGCCTGCGGACCCGCGCGCCGGGTTCAGTCGCCGATGTCCGGTTCGTCGAGGGCCCGGCCCGCGCGGCCTGCCAGCTCGACCACATATTGCCAGGCGACGCGGCCCGAGCGATTGCCGCGCTGCGTGGCCCACTGGATTGCGGCGGCCGGCTCGAAGTCCAGCCCGTGGCGCGCGGCATAGCGCGTCACGATGGCGAGATAGGCCTCCTGGTCGAGCGCGTGGAAGCCGAGCGAAAGGCCGAAGCGATCGGCCAGCGCCAGCCGGTCGTCCACCACGTCCCGCAGGTTGATCGGATCGTCCTGCTCGGACATCGAGCGCGGGACGATATGCCGGCGGTTCGAGGTGGCGTAGAGGCGGACATTGCTGCCCCGCGCGCTCGCGCCGCCCTGCAACAGCGAGCGCAAGGCCCGCGCGTCCGCGCCGAAATCGCCATCGAAGCCGAGATCGTCGATATAGAGGATGATCGGCCGGCGCGTGCCGCTCAGCAGCGAGAAGAGCGTCGCGAGGCTGCGCAGGTCGTCGGTCGCGACTTCGACCAGCGCGAGCGGCAGGCCTTCCTTCTGCACTTGCCCTACGCAGGCCGCGACCGTGGCGGATTTGCCGGTGCCGCGCGCACCCCAGAGCAGGATGTCATGGGCGGCATGGCCCAGGGCGAGGCGGCGGCTGTTCTCCAGGCAGGCCTGCTTCTGCGCATCGATGCCGGTAAGCAGCGCATAGTCCACCGGCTGGAAATGGAGCACCGGCGTGATCGCCTTGCCGTCCCACCGATAGGCGGCATGCGCCTCCAGATCAGCCGACGTGGCAGGGGGTGGCGCCATCCGCTCCAGTGCCGCCGCGATGCGGGTGAGCGCGTCCTGGGGAAAATCCTCTGTCATGTGCGCTCTCTAGGCCAAGCCCGGGCTCCGGCAAAGCCGCTATTGCCGGCTTCATACTGTCACGAAGCGCCGCTATAGCCGCACGATGCCGCTTCGCGCCCGTTCCATCACGACCCAGATTCGCGCTTATGACAGCGCCGGGCTTGCCGAAGCGGCGGCGCTGATCCGCGCGGGCGAGCCCGTCGCCGTGCCGACCGAGACGGTCTATGGCCTCGCTGCCGATGCCACGAACGAGATGGCTGTCGCGCGCATCTATGCCGCCAAGGGACGGCCGGCCTTCAATCCGCTCATCGTGCATGTGAACGACCTCGCAATGGCGCAGCGGCTCGTGACTTTCACGCCAGAGGCCGAGGCGCTGGCCGCGGCGTTCTGGCCGGGCGCGCTGACCATGGTGCTGCCGCGCCGCCCCGATTGCCCCGTTGCCACGCTGGCCAGCGCCGGTCTCCCCACGCTCGCGGTGCGCCTGCCGTCCCACCCGGCCATGCGCGCGCTCATTGCCGCCGCGGGCGTTCCGCTCGCGGCGCCTTCGGCCAATCGATCCGGCGCGATCAGCCCCACGCGCGCGGCACATGTGCTTGCCAGCCTCGACGGGCGCATTCCGCTGATCCTCGATGCCGGGCCGACCAGCGAAGGGCTCGAATCCACCATCGTGCAGCCGCGTGAGGACGCGGTCGTGCTGCTGCGCCCCGGTCCGGTGACGATCGAAGCGCTGGGAGAGGCCTCTGGCTTGCCGGTCGTCTTGCCTGGCCATGGCGGACCGATCACGGCGCCGGGGCAGCTTGAGAGCCATTATGCGCCGTCCAAGCCGCTCCGGCTCGATTGCCCGCACCCGGTCGAAGGTCAGTTCCATATCGGCTTCGGCCCCGGCCCGAGTCAGCGCAACCTCAGCGCATCGGGCGATCTGGTGGAAGCGGCCGCCAATCTCTTCGCTGCGTTGCACGAGGCGGATGCCAGTGGGTTTCCGGCGATAACGGTCGCGCCGGTTCCGCATCGCGGCATTGGCCTTGCCATCAATGACAGGCTGCGCCGCGCCGCTGCCTGACCGCGCGGTATCTGGCCCCGTGTGACGCGCTCTCGCCGCATCGGTGCCACGGGTTGACGCAGGAAAACAGGCTTCGGCACCCGAAATGCAACCGTTTCGCGGTTGGCGCCTTTCTTCAGGCGGCGGCTGCAGACGCACGGTTTGTCGCTTGACACTTCGTGATATCGCGCTGCCCTGTACAGCCCGTCCCGGGTCGTGTCTCGTTCAAGCCCGGCAAGGGCAAGCGAGGCAAAGAAGAAAAGGAAGTGGCATTGATCGCGCTATCTCGAGCGGAGCTTGATTCCTCACTGGTCTTTGTTGCGTTTCTCGCCCTCTTCTCCGCATTGCTCACCTTGCGGGCGGTCTCCTCTCCCCACAATCTGTCCCGTCCGGTCTCGGCGGAAGGCTATGAGCTGGTCGGTGCCTGCATCGGCGCGCTGCTCGCCACGACGCTGACCACAGGGGCTTTCCTGGCCGTCTTCCCCGTCTTCCTGCTTTGCCTGGGCGGGGCGGCCGTGGTGCGCTACCTGGTCGACCAGCTCAGCATGCCGGGCATTCTCTGGCTCACGAGCGTGGCTGCCGGCTGGGTGGTAGGGAGCCTCTGGGCGGTGTTGTTCATCCTCGAGGCGGATTTCCCCGGGCCGCTGACGATCGCGGCGTTCATTGCGCTGGGATTTGCCGGCCTGCTGTTCATTCTCGGCCAGATCGCGAATTTCGCGCGGGAGGCCGTGCTCACGCATGAGCGCTGGAGCCTGCCCTTTTCGCCGATGGACGAGCCGCGCCCGCGCGCGCGCTTCAAGGTCTCGCTGCAGCTGCCCTGCTATGCGGAGCCGCCGGAAGTGGTCATGGAGACGATGAACCGCCTGGCCGCGCTGGACTATGACGATTATGAAGTCCTGGTCTGCGACAACAATACCGCCGACGAGCAGCTCTGGCGCCCGCTGGAAGCGCATTGCGCGGTGCTGAACCGGCGGCTGGGCGTCGAGCGCTTCCGCTTCTTCCATGTCGCGCCGCTCGAAGGCGCGAAGGCTGGCGCGCTCAACTTTCTCCTGGGCGAGATGGCGCCGGACGCCGAGCTCATCGGCGTGATCGATGCCGATTACCTTGCCCGCAGCGATTTCCTCTCGCGCCTCGTGCCGTTCTTTGACGATCCCTCGCTCGGCTACATCCAGACGCCGCACGATTATCGCGATTATGAGGGCAACAGCTATCTGACCGCCTGCCACTGGGAATATATGCCGACCAACAAGGTCGATTATCCCGGCATCAACGAATATGGCGGCGCCTTCACCATCGGCACGATGTGCCTGCTGCGGACCGAGGCGCTCCGCAAGGCGGGCGGATGGGCGGAATGGTGCCTGACCGAGGATTCGGAGGTTTCCGTGCGGTTGCGCGCGGTGGGCTATCGCGGCTTCTATTTCGGCGAGACATTCGGGCACGGCCTCATCCCCGATACGTTCGACGACTACAAGAAGCAGCGCTTCCGGTGGACGGCCGGCCCGGTGCAGCAGTTGCGTCGCCACTGGCGCCTGTTCCTGCCGGCCCCCTTCGCGCCGCCGCTGCCGGGCTGGACGAAGCTGCTGGAGGTCATGCGCTGCATTTCCCCGCTGCAGACTTTCGCCGGCATCGCCTTCACCATCTTCGGCGTGCTTGGGATGATCGTTTCGCTGGCGACCGGCGCGATGACTCCCGTTGCCGTGCCGCACGTTGCGGGCCTGCTCCTCCTCCTGGGCGGCGTGACCTGGTGGCTGCGTACCATGCATCGCTACCGGCTCTCCGGCTGCAATAATGTGGAGGACATGATCCGGGGCGAGATCGCCCGTGCCTCGCTCACTTATGTGACGCTGCTGGCTGGCGTGGCCGGCCTCTCGAAGCGGCCGCTGGCCTGGCGGCGGACGCCCAAGTTCGCGGGCCTGGCCGCCGGGCAGGAATCCCCCTTCGCGGCGACCATGCCGGAGACGATCGCCGGATCGGTCTGCATGGCGCTGGCGCTGGGTTTCCTGTTCGCCTCGGGCTTCGTGGGTGGCGGAGTTGCCCTGCTGGGCTTCCTGGGCCTGTTCAGCCTGTCGGTCCGCTTCTTCTGCGCGCCGCTGATGGCAGCCATCGCGATCCGGGAAGCGCAGCCGCGCAAGGTGAGTGACCGCCCGCGTTATGTCCCACGCCACGCCCGGACTCCGCTAGTCCAGCCGGGCATGGCCGTGGCCACGTCGCATGACCCGCGCGATCCGGCCTCTGTCGTCCGGGATATTCGCTCGGCGCCCCGCTGAACCTGCTTCGCGGCGCTGACTCCTCAGTCGGCGTCGCGGCAGTAGAAGGCGTCGTAGCGTTCCTTGCATTTCCGGCGCAGGTCGCGGCCGAGATTGCGGTCGGCCTCTTCGCGGCTCACGGTCGCCCAGTCGGCGGCCTTCGCCGTTGCCTTCACGGGCGCTGTGGCGACGTTATAGGCTGTTTTCGCCACGCAGCCGGGCAGCACGGGCAGGGCGATCACGAGAAGCGCGCAGAGCGTGGCGCGGCTGGAAAAGCGCATTGTCGGTCTCCTGGGGCCACGTCCCGCCGTCCGGGCGAAGGCCGGGCCCACGTCCTTCTATGCCACCGCAGGCCGGAAGGACAGGGCCCGGCGAACGCCGGTCAGTCTCGCAGGCGCGCCGCGAAACCCTTGCGCAGTTTCTGCAGCTTGGGCGGGATCACGGCCATGCAATAAGGATTGCGGCTGCCAACCCGGTCCCAATATTGCTGGTGATAATCCTCCGCCGGATACCATGTCGCCAGCGGCTCGATAGTCGTCACGATCGGGTTCGGCCAGTCGGGCTGTGCGCGCTCGATCGCCGCGCGGGCTTCCGCTTCCTGCGCCGGGTCATGCGGAAAGATCGCCGAGCGATACTGGGTGCCCACGTCATTGCCCTGCCGGTTGAGCGTCGTCGGGTCATGGGTGGCGAAGAAGATGTCGAGCAGGTCGCCATAGCTGATCGTGGCGGGATCATAAGTGATCCGGATCGCCTCGGCATGGCCGGTCTGCCCGGTGCAGACCTCTTCATAAGTCGGGTTGGGCTTGGTGCCGCCGATATAGCCGCTTTCCACCGCCTCGACGCCGGCCAGGCTCTGGTAGACAGCTTCGGTGCACCAGAAGCAGCCGCCCGCCAGCGTTGCTGTCGCGCTCATTGGGATCCGTCCTTTCGCGATGTCATCTGATGCTCCCGAAATAGGAAGCCGCGGCGAAACCGCAACGTCAGAGCCGCAGACCGGTCGTTTCCGGCAGGCCTGCCATCAGGTTGAGGTTCTGCACCGCCGCGCCGGACGCCCCCTTGCCGAGATTGTCGAGCGCCGCGACAAGGCGGATCTGCTCGCTCGCGGCATCGGAGAAGACGAACAGGCGCATGGCGTCGCTGTCCTTCAGCAGCTCGACCGGGAGCGTGGCGGGCTGATAGCCCTGGTCGACGGAGACGACAGCCGAGCCGGCATAATGGGCCGACAGGGCCTCACGCAGGGTCGCCGCGCCCGTGCCGTTCGCCAGCATCTCGGCGTGCAGCGGCACTTCCACGATCATGCCGGAATAGAGCGGCACGACGGCCGGCACGAAGATCGGCCGGTGCAGCAGCCGGCAGCGCGCCTGCATCTCCGGCACATGCTTGTGCGCCAGCGTCAGCGCATAAGTGCGCCAGGCGCTGGGCGGCCCATCCGGCCCCTCATACTCCGCGATCATCGTCTTGCCGCCGCCGGAATAGCCGGAGACGGCATTGCAGGCGAGGCGGGCCCCGGCCGGGATCAGGCCGGCCGCCACGAGCGGCGCGACCAGCGCGATGAAGCCGGTGGAATAGCAGCCGGGATTGCTGACGAAGCGCGCGTCAGCGACTGCGTCGCGCCCGGCAATCTCCGGCAGGCCATAGACCCAGTCCGGCGCGACGCGATGCGCGGTCGAGGCATCGATGACCCGGGTGCGATCGTTCGCGATCATCGCCACGGACTGGCGCGCGGCGTCGTCCGGCAGGCAGAGGATCACGATGTCGGCCTCGTTGATCGCGCCGGCGCGCGCGGCATCGTCCTTGCGCGCGGCCTCGTCGAGCGTGATGAGGTGGAACTCGCTGCGCCCGGCGAGCCGCTCCCGGATCTGGATGCCCGTGGTGCCGGCTGCGCCGTCAATGAAGATCTTCGTGCTCATGGCTTGATCCTGCGCCGGCCTGTTACCGGCTGCTCATGCTGGTCCGAGAGCCGCGCCACGACATCGGCGAGCGGCTCGATCGTCACGGCCATCCAGAAGGCATTGGCATGGATGAGACGAGTCTCGTCCATCATCAGCCCCACATGGCCGGGGAAGAAGACGATGTCTCCTCGTCGCAACGGCGCATTGTCGTCCAGCGCGGTGCCCAGCGCCTGTGCCTGCTGATCGGTGTCGCGTGGCGCGGCAATGCCGCAGGCGTCCAGCGCCGTCTGCACGAGGCCGGAACAGTCCAGGCCATGCCCGCGCCCGCCCCAGACATAAGGCGCGCCCAGATGACGTTCGGCGACCGCCACCCAGTCGCTTTCCGGCGCGTCGACCGCGCGGATATGGCGCAGATGGGCATAGCCGCCGGCGGTCGCGAGGAAATCGCCCTCGGCCGTGCCGGCGAGCCGCGCGCCCGCCGGGAGCAGCGCCTGCACCGGCGACTTGATGTCGGCCGAAAGGAAGAGCGGCGTGGCCGCCCGCGTGACATGCGTCGCGGCAACCGGCTCGCCCAGCGCGGCGAGGGGAAGATAGCCTACATAATGATCGTGCCCGCAATAGCCCCAGGCCCATTCGCCGCGCGCGTCGAGCATATGGAAGGCCTCGCCGTGCAGCAGTTCCGAGACGGCGCCTGCTGCCTCGTCGGGCTTGCCACGCAGCATGGCGGAGGGGACGACGCAGGCACGGGCAACCGGCGCCACATAATGCGGCGCGAAATACAGCTCGGCGAGCGCCAGGTCGGCAAGGTCCGGGCGTATGGCATTCACGCGCGCGTCATAGCGGCGGGACACGCCGTCCAGCTTCACGCGCCTGCGTGTCGTCGATGATCCCGGGGAGACCCCCGCCACTGTGTCGTGCATCGGGGCCCCCTGCGCCAAAAGAGACGGGCAGGTCAAGGGCCGGTGGCGGCGATGTCAGCGCCCATATCGCTCGCGGAGCATCGCGAAGGTGGCGCGCAGGCCACAGGCCTCGCCGCCTTTCGGGCGCCCCGGCTTCGCGACCGGCCGCCAGGCGAAGGTGTCGAGATGAATCCACGGCGTCTTTTCGGGCACGAAGCGCCGGAGGAAGAGCGCGGCGGTGATGGCGCCGGCAAAGGCACTTTCGCCGCTGTTGGAGAGGTCCGCCACGTCGCTCTTGAACAACTCGTGATAGGGGTCCCACAGGGGCATGCGCCAGACGGGATCGTCCACGGCCGTGCCGCAGGCGGCCAGTTGCGTGGCCAGCGCATCGTCATTGGCGAACATGGCCGGGAGATCGGGCCCCAGCGCCACGCGTGCGGCGCCGGTCAGCGTCGCGAAATCGACGATCAGCTCCGGCTTCTCCTCGCCCGCCCGGGTGAGCGCATCGCCCAGCACCAGCCGTCCTTCCGCATCGGTGTTGCCGATCTCGACGGTGAGGCCCTTGCGGCTGCGCAGGATGTCGCCGGGGCGGAAGGCATTGCCGGCGATCGCATTCTCCGCCAGCGGCAGCAGCAGATGCAGGCGCACCGGCAGCGCGGCATCCATCACCAGTTCGGCGAGGGCCAGCGCATGAGCCGCGCCGCCCATGTCCTTCTTCATCAGGCGCATGCCGGACGCTGGCTTGATGTCCAGTCCGCCGGTGTCGAACGTGATGCCCTTGCCGATCAGCGCGATGCGGGGATGGTCCTCGTGCCCCCATGTCAGCTCGACGAGGCGCGGCGCGTTCGTCCGGTCGGCGGCGCGGCCGACGGCATGGATCATCGGATAGCCCGCTTCCAGCGCATCGCCCCGAGTCACGGTGAGCGTGGCGCCATGGCGGGCGGCGATGGCCTGCGCCTGCGCCTCGATCTGGTCCGGCCCCATGTCCGCCGTGGGCATGTTGACCATGTCGCGTACCAGCGCCGTTGCGCCGGCCTGCGCGACGGCAGAAGCGATGGCGGCGGGCTGCGGCGTCAGCAGAACGCGCGGGCCCTTGTCGCTCTTCTTCTCCTTGTAGCGGTCGAACCGATAGTGCGCGGTCATCCAGCCCAGGATCGCCGGACCAGGATCGCCGCCATCCGCGAGGCGGTAATGCCCCGCCGGCAGGACCTCGGCGAGCCGCGCGAGGCACCAGCTCGACAGGGACTGCGCATTGGCCACGGTGGTCACGACCGACCATTCGTCCGCCCCGTCGCCGGGCAGGATGGCATGGGCATAAGCGGTGGGCTTGAAGCCCTGCGCGTCCAGCGCCGCGCGATGGCGCTCGGGTTGCGTTGCCAGCCAGGCCTGATGACCATTTGCGTCGATGATGTGGATGGTACGGGCGGCCTGCCCGGTGTCGGGGCGCACGAGATCGGCAATTTCCGTCATGTTACCGCGATAATCTCCCCTTGCCCGCTCGGCAAGCAGCGCCGCATGCGTTAGGAAAGCAATCGGCCTGAAGGAGAGAGATCGTCATGACTTCGAACATTGGCAAGGCATTGCTCGTCGCGCTCATGCTGTCCGCAAGCGCCTGCAAGAGCGACGGCGCCGGCAACCTGGCCGACAATGCCATGAATGGCGCGGCGCCCGCGAATGCTGCCAACGCCGCGACGCCCGCCCCGGATGGCGAGACGATCGCTTTCGAAAAGGATCAGGTCGAGTTCCGCTACAGCTGGCCCGGCGCGGCGGCCGCCATCGCGCCGCTTGCGGCCTCGCTGCGTGCGGAAGGCGAGAAGCTGCGCAAGGAAACCGAGGAAGCCGGTCGGAAGGAGCAGGCCTCGGCGAAGGAAGGCGGCTATCCCTATCGGGGCTACAGTCTCACGCAGGACTGGCAGCTCGCCGCCGACGTGCCGGCCCTGCTGGTCCTCCAGAGCGAGGGCTACACCTTCACTGGCGGCGCGCACGGCATGCCGTTCGTCAACACGCTCATGTGGGACAAGGCCGGTGGGCGCCGGCTGGCGCTGGATGCGCTGTTCGACAGCGCCGCGCTGGTCAACGCCATCCGTGCGCGCTTCTGCGGCGCGCTCGATGCGGAGCGCGAGAAGCGGCGGGGCGCGCCGGTCGATCCGAATGCATCGGACGGGATTCCGGAATTCTCGCGCTGCGTGGATCCGGCCAAGCAGGTCATCCTCCCGGTTTCGGCGGGCGGGCGGACGCTCGACACCATTCGCGTCGTCATCCTGCCTTATGAAGCCGGGCCCTATGCCGAGGGCATTTATCAGCTGGACCTGCCGGTCGACGATGCCGTGCGCGCGGCGGTCAAGCCGGCGTGGCGGAGCGCGTTCGGCGCGGGCGCCTGAGCGCGCCCGCCGGCCGATGGATCCGAGGGTTCGGGCGCAGGGTAAGGGTGCTTAGCCTCCGCTGACGAGAGGCGCGCCGAACAGGTCATGTTCGTCCGCATCCTCGATCACCACCTCGATGATGTCGCCTGCCGCCAGAGCCGGATCGACGTCGCGCAGGAAGACATGGCCATCGATTTCCGGTGCATCGGCCTGGCTGCGGCCGGTCGCGCCGACGCTGCCATCCTCGTCCGGCTCGCCGACCTCGTCGATGATGACCGGCATGGTCCGGCCGATCTTCGCGGCGAGCTTCGCGGCGGAGATCTCGGCGCATTTGCGCATGATGCGCTGGTAGCGCTCCTCCTTCACATCCTCGGGCACGGGGTCGGGCAGGGCATTGGCCTGCGCGCCTTCCACCGGCTCGAAGCGGAAAGCGCCGACGCGGTCGAGCTGTGCTTCGTCCAGCCAGTCGAGAAGATACTGGAAGTCCGCTTCCGTCTCGCCGGGGAAGCCGACGACGAAGCTCGAGCGGATCGCGATGTCCGGGCAGATGCTGCGCCATTTCTGCAGCCGCTCCAGCACTTTGGCCTCGTTGGCGGGGCGCTTCATGGCGCGCAGCACATTGGGCGCGGCATGCTGGAAGGGGATGTCGAGATAAGGCGTCAGCAGGCCCTCGGCCATCAGCGGGATGACGGCGTCGACGTGCGGATAGGGATAGACATAATGGAGCCGCACCCAGGGCGCCTGGCCCTCCGCCGTGCGCAGGCCGCCGAGCGCGCGGGCGAGATCGGTCATGTGCGTCCGGATGCTCTCGCCCTTCCACAGGCGTTCCTCGTGCCGCACGTCGACGCCATAGGCCGAGGTGTCCTGGCTGATGACCAGCAGTTCCTTCGTGCCGGCCGAGACAAGCTTTTCCGCTTCGCGCAGCACTGCGTCGATGCGCCGGCTCGCGAGCTTTCCGCGCAGGTCCGGGATGATGCAGAAGGCGCAGCTGTGGTTGCAGCCCTCGCTGATCTTCAGATAGCTGTAGTGGCGCGGCGTGAGCTTGAGGCCGCCTTCCGGCACCAGATCGACGAAGGCGTTGGGCACGGGCGGCGCGGCCTCGTGCACGGCGCTGACCACGGCTTCATATTGATGCGCGCCGGTCACGGCGAGCACATCGGGGAAGCGGGCGCGGATCAGCTCGGCCTCGTTGCCCATGCAGCCGGTGACGATCACGCGGCCGTTCTCGGCAATGGCCTCGCCGATCGCCTCGAGGCTTTCCTCCTTGGCGCTGTCCAGGAAGCCGCAGGTGTTGACCAGCACGACGTCCGCCCCGGCATAGTCGGGGGACAGCGCATAACCATCGCTCCTGAGCTTGGTCAGGATGCGTTCGCTATCGACCAGCGCCTTGGGGCAGCCGAGCGATACCATGCCCACCTTGGGGGCCTCGGGAATCTTCAATGCCATGATTGCGCGCGCATATAGGGATGTCCGGGCCAAAAGGCGAGTCGGCGCGCGGCTTTCATCGGTGAACGGGATGTCGGCGGCCGGCGGGTCGACGATATTGCGGGTGTGGCGGGGGAGGGGCTCAGCCTGTCCCGTCCGGCTCCCCACCCGGTTCCCCACCCGCGCCCTGTATGATCTCGATGATCATGTCGCCCGCCGCCAGGCTCTGCGCTTCCCGCTCCCAGAAACCGATCGGCCGGCCTCCCCGATAGACCCGGACGCCGATGCCGGGGCGGAGGCTGGAGAGCGGCTTGCCGATTTCCCCGGGCTGGACCGCCCGTTCGTTCAGCTTCACGCGTCCCCCGGTCGCGGCGAGATCGGCGATATAATCGGCGACATGCGGCCCTTCCCAGGAGCCCGCGAGCAGCAGGCCCGCGAAACTCACCGGATTGATGACGGTGGTGGCGCCTGCCTGCCGGGCGAGCTGCTCGTTGTCGCTCGCGCGCACCACCACGCTGATGGGCAGATGGGGCGCGAGATGGCGGGCGGTGAGCGTGATGAGGATGGACGTATCGTCCCGGCCGGCGGAAACGATGAGCGTGCGTGCCTGGCTGACGCGCACGTCGTTCAGCGTCTGGTCGCGCGTGGCATCTCCTTTGAGCACATTGCACCCGACCGCTTCTGCCAGGGCGAGAGACTCCTCCTGCCCATCGATCACCACGATGCATTCCGGCTTCATGCCGCGGGCGATCAGCTCGCGGACGGCCTCGGCCCCGCTGGTGCCATAGCCGGCGACCACGATGTGCCCGGTAAGGGACTTCTGGATACGGGACATGCGCCACCTGTGCCAAACGTTGCGGAAGACGAAGTGATAGGCCGTTCCGAGGAAAATGAGCCAGACGAAGATGCGGATCGGCGTGACGAAGAAGGTTTCGAAGAGCCGCGTTGAATCGGTGACCGGAACGATGTCGCCATAGCCGACCGTCGTGACGGTGACGGTGGTGAAATAAAGGACATCGATGAAGCTGATCTGGCCATCGAGATTGTCCTGCAGGCCATCGCGTTCGATCCAGTGGACGATGAGTACGGCCGACACCAGCGCGAAGATCAGCCCGACGCGCCATGCCAGGTCCGCCCACATGGGCAAAGCGGAGCGGCGTCTCAGAAAGGCCGGCACCGGGGCCCGCGGATCATCGCGACGCAGCATCGAGCGTGCTTCTGCCAGCACGCGGCCCGGCGGGCAAGCCGCGTCGGACGTGCCTGCCGTTTGTGAGTATGTCTGCAGTGGCCCCGGTTGCGAAAAAGCGTCGATGCTGCTCCGGCGGCCACGGGCGGGGCCGGAAAAGAGAAAGGGGCCGCCGGCCTGTGCGCCGGCGACCCCCTTTCCCTGTTCTCTCAATGCTTAGGCGAAGTTCACCGAAACATTGGCCTTGCGACGACGGAGCATCGCGCCGGCGGCGCCCAGGCCACCGATCATCATCGCCCAGGTGGCGGGCTCGGGGATCGGCGCGACCGGGCCGCCGACTTCGTCATAGCCGATGGTCAGCGTGCCGGAGACATAGAAGCCGTCCCAGTCATTCGGGAAGTCGACGAAGGTCTCGAAGAACTCGATGTACAGCAGGCCATCGGCGCCCACTGCGAAGTCGAGGCCCAGATCGGGCAGATAGCCGCTGCCGGCATACACGCCGAGGCCGGAGAAATCGTCGCCGACGGCGGGCGTCAGGATGACGGAGCTCAGTCCGAGCGAGTCACCGAAATAGATGGCCATCTCGCTCAGCCAGGACGGCGAGTCGGCATACATCTCCAGGTCCCAGGCGATTGACGTGACGACCGAACCGGCGCCGATGTCGAAGAAGCCGAAGACGTTGTCCGGATCGCCCAGACCGTCGATGCTGTCCACATCGGTCACGTCGAGGATGAGGGTTCCGGCGCTTGCCGGAGCGGCGACCAGGGCGGCCGCCGTAAGCGCAGTCGCGGCCGCGAGGGCCTTGAGCGTCGTTTTCATTGATATCTCCCACTTGTGTGCGGCCCTCGGTCAGGCAAGCCGCATGGGGTATGATTGCGCAACTGCGGGAGCGTGTCAAATGTGGTTAATCGAAAATTAACCTTCTCCGCGCGTCGGAAAAGGGATGGGAATGTCCCTGAAAAGCTGGTTTCCCGCGGGAAGGCCGGGCCGTCTTTCCATGTCCGGGCGTGCCGCAACGGGACAGCCGGCCCCTCCGGCACCTCCGTTTTTTTGCATCCGCGAATGATGGCGCACTCCCAGGCGAGCCGGAGGGGCCGGCGCGGGGCGGCCGGTTCAGGGCGTCAGGCCTTCGCGCAGCGCGGCCAGCGAAGCGTCATGCGTCAGATCGAAATGCAGCGGCGTCACCGAGATATAGCCTTCCGCCACTGCCGCCAGATCGCTGTCCTCGGGCGCCGAATCGCTGTGATCGAGGCCGAACCAGAAATAATCATAGCCGCGCGGATCGGTGCCGCGCACGATGCGGGTGCGGTCGACCTGGTGGAAGCCCTGTCGCGCGACCTTGATTCCCCTGATCGCATCCGCCGGCAGCGCGGGGAAATTGACGTTGACGAGCGTTCTCGCCCGGCCCGGATGGGCAAGCAGCGCGCGCACGACGCGCTCGCCCCAGGCTTCGGCTGCCTCGAAGGGAATGGCATCGCCCAGCCCCTCGCGCGAATAGACCTGGCTGAGCGCGATCGAGCGCACGCCCGAGATGGCGCCTTCCATGGCGGCGGAAACCGTCCCGGAATATGTGACGTCCTCGCCCAGATTGGCGCCGCGATTGACGCCGGAGAGCACCAGGTCCGGCCTTTGGTCCTTCATCAGATGGCCGATTGCCATCATCACTGCGTCGGTCGGCGTGCCCGAGACGCTGTAATGCTTCTCGCCATGCTTGCGCACGCGCAGCGGCCGGGAGAGCGTCAGGCTGTGCCCGGCGCCGGACTGCTCCTCCATCGGGGCGACGATCCAGATGTCGTCGGAGAGCGTGCGGGCAATGCGCTCGAGCACTTCGAGCCCCGGCGCGTGAACGCCATCGTCATTGGTGAGGAGAATGCGCATCAGGCCGGCCTGAGCATGTCGATGCCGCCCATATAGGGCTGCAGAACCGGGGGGATGCTCACGCTGCCATCGGCATTCTGGTAATTCTCCAGCACCGCGACGAGGGTGCGGCCCACGGCAAGGCCCGAGCCGTTGAGCGTGTGGACGAAGCGGGTGCCTTTCTCGCCCTCCGGCCGGTAGCGGCTGTTCATCCGCCGGGCCTGGAAGTCGGCACAGGTCGAGACCGAGCTGATCTCGCGATAAGTGTTCTGGCTCGGCAGCCAGACTTCCAGGTCAAAGGTCTTCGCGGCGGCAAAACCCATGTCGCCGGTGCACAGCAGCATGCGCCGATAGGGCAGGTTGAGCGCCTGCAGGATGCCCTCGGCGGCAGCGACCATATGCGCATGTTCCTGCGCGGCCTGCTCGGGCGTGCAGATGGCGACCAGCTCGACCTTCTCGAACTGGTGCTGGCGAATGAAGCCGCGCGTATCGCGCCCGGCCGAGCCCGCCTCGGAGCGGAAGCAGGGCGTGAGCGCCGTGAAGCGCAGCGGCAGCTCGGCTTCCTGCAGGATCTGCTCGCGCACGAGATTGGTGAGGCTCACTTCCGCGGTGGGGATCAGCCAGCGCCCGTCCGTGGTCTGGAACAGGTCCTCCGCGAATTTCGGAAGCTGGCCGGTGCCGAACAGCGCTTCGCTGCGCACCAGCAGCGGCGGATTGACCTCGGTATAGCCATTCGCGCCGCTCTGCCTGTCCAGCATGAACTGGGCGAGGGCGCGATGGAGGCGGGCCATCGGTCCGCGCAGCGCCGCGAAGCGCGCGCCGGACATGGCCGCGGCGCCCTCGAAATCCAGTCCCAGCGCAGGGCCGAAATCGGCATGGTCGCGCGGCTCGAAATCGAAGCTGCGCGGCGTGCCCCAACGATGTTCCTCGCGATTGTCCGTTTCGTCGGCGCCATCGGGCACATCGGCGGCCGGCAGGTTGGGGATGGCGGCGAGGCGAGTCTGCACCGCTTCGGCCAGCGCCTTTTCCTCGGCTTCCAGCTCCGGCAGGCGGCTCTTGAGCTCGGCCACTTCGGCTTTCAGCGCCTCGGCCGTGGCGGTATCGCCCTTGCCCATCGCCGCGCCGATCGCCTTGCTCGCCTCGTTGCGGCGCGCGAGTCCCTCCTGCAGCGCGGTGGAAACGGCGCGCCAGCGCGCGTCCTCCACGGCGATGAGCGTGCCCAGCGGCTCCAGGCCGCGCCGGGCGAGACCGGCGTCGAAAGCGGGCGGATTCTCGCGAATGATCCTGATGTCGTGCATGGCGGCCCGCCTATGCCCCGCCGGCCGGGCGCGATCAAGGGCGGAAGGGCCGCCCTTCGCTGGCTATGGCGGGCCGGATCGCTCGCGGCCGGGCCCGGTCAGGCGGCGCGGTCTTCCCCGTCGCTGTCCTGTTCCTCGTCGTTCCGCCGGCGAAGCACCCATTGCCGCCCCGCGAACAGGGCCGCGGCCGCGCCTCCGAAGAGAAGCGCCATCGGCGGCGCCGGCACGTCGGTGCCACCGCTCGATGACGAGGAACTGCTCGAAGACGAGGAGGAGCTCGAAGAGGAACTGCTCGATGACGAAGACCCGCTCGATCCTGACGAGCCGCTGGACCCGGACGATCCGCTCGATCCAGACGAGCCGCTGGAGGAACTGGACGACGAACTGCTGGACGATGAGCTGGAAGACCCGCTCGACGATCCCGAAGAGCCTGACGACCCCGAAGACCCGGACGAGCCCGAGGACCCCGACGATCCGGAAGAGCCCGAGGATCCGGACGATCCGGACGATCCCTTGCCGCCCGAAGAGCTGCTCGAGGAGGAGCTGGACGAGGAACTGCTCGAGGAGGACGAACTGCTCGACGAAGACGAGGTCGAGGAGCCGCCGGTCGAGGTGGATGTAGAGACACCGCTGGATGTCGAAACGCCCCCGGTGGATGTGGAAACGCCACCGGTCGAGGTCGAGACGCCGCCGGTCGACGTGCTCACCCCGCCCGAGGTCGAGCTGGAGGTCGTGCTGACGCCGCCCGTGGATGTGGAGACGCCGCCCGTCGAGCTGCTGGTGGACCCGCCGCTCGTGGAGGTCGAGCCGCCGCTGGTCGAGGTCGAGCCGCCGGTGGTGGTTGAGGAAATGACGACCGTGCCTCCTCCGCTGCCACCGCCGCCGAAGAAGCCACCGAAGAAACCGCCGCCAAAGCCCCCGCCGAAACCGCCGCTGCCGCCCAGGACCACGCCGCCGGACGTGCCGCCGCCCATGCTCGGCATCTCGCTTGCCAGCGGACGCGCGATGGGGACGGGCGGCGCCTGAGTCTGGACCGTGATGACGGTGGGCGCCGGCCTGGGCTTCGGGGTGCGGACGGCCTTGCGGGCCTTCACCATCTGGCGCGGCGGCGCCTTGACCAGCGGAGAAGCACCTTTCCGCTTGGTCTGAGTGGTCACCGCCGGACGCGCCGTTTCAGCGAGCTGAAGCGCGCCGCCACCGACGATCGCTCCGCCGCATGCGCAAGCGCACAATTTTGCCAAGGCCATTCTTACAGACATGTTCAGCCACTCTTCCGAACTGTGCTCGCGGTTGACGTTTCCGGCAGCGGGCAATTCAATTGCCTACAACGCAAAATAAAACCTTAACTTCAATCCAATTAACTTCGTTTTGATGTCCGTTAATACTGATTCATCGCCGATATTCGTAAGAGATATGGTTAATGTTCCAATCGGGCACAGAATGATTTCAAGTAATGACTTGGAGTGGGGAAGTGAATTATGGCGAACCCGAAATTGCGGGTGTTCAGCGGCGGTTCAAGGGTTCGGAAAGATAGCTTGTTTCGTCCCTGAGGGCGCTTTATAGGCCCGCGCCAGAGCCGCCCGAGACAGGGTACAGGAAGATCGCGGAGTAGTTGATGGCTTCCCTTGCAGGTTCGTCGGAAAAGGATATCTCCGGTGCCGGTGGCTCTGGTATCGATCTGCCGGAAGGCTATCGTCCTTCAGCGGACGAGGAGTTCATGGGGCCGCGGCAGCAGGAATATTTCCGGCGTCGGCTGCTCGAATGGAAGAAGCAGATCCTGGCGGAAGCGGAAGGCACCCTGGCGGTGCTGCAGAGCGAGCCGCTGCGCGAACCCGACCTTAACGATCGCGCATCGAGCGAGACTGACTGGTCCATCGAGCTGCGCACGCGTGATCGGCAGCGCAAGCTCATCTCCAAGATCGATGCTGCCCTGCGCCGGATCGACGAAGGCGAATATGGCTATTGCGAAGTGACGGGTGAGCCGATCTCGCTGGGCCGGCTCGAAGCGCGGCCGATCGCCACCATGACGGTGGAAGCGCAGGAGCGGCACGAGCGGCAGGAAAAAGTCTCTCGCGACGACTGAAACGCGCCGCTTTTAAATCTTTCTATACCATGGCCATGGCAAATCGGGCCCCATGGCAGAATCAGACCCCACGCCGATCCTGCACAGCGATGCGCCTGACAAGGCGTCCAAGCGCGGCGCGAAGCGGGACAGTCTGTTCCTGCTGACCACGCTGCTGGACGAAGCAGGGCAGCCGCTCGGCAAGGCGCGCGTCCGCAATCTTTCCGAAACCGGTCTCATGGCCGATTGCGACTCGCATCTGCGGGATGGTGACCGGCTGGTCGTCAGGCTGCGCGGTGTCGGCGATGTTGCGGGGCGCGTGACATGGGTGCGCGGCGACCGCATCGGCATGGCCTTCGACGGATCGATCGATCCCCGGGCCGCCCGCAAACCCGTCGGTGCCCGTTCGGCCGAGAGCGGGCCGCCCTTTCTTCGCAAGCTGGTGCGCAAGGCGACCCCGACGCCCTGAAAGGCGGCGTGTCCGGCACGGATGCCGGTTCTCTGAGCATGACGGTCCCTGAAAACGAAAATGCGGAGGAGAGCTGCCATCCGGGCGCTCGATCCTCCGCTTTGTCACGCGACGCGTGCCGGTCTTACCGGCGGCTCCTCTCCGAACAATCTTTTTGAAGCGCGCGAGACGGGTCTTGCTAGTGCAATTTTGCGCAAAAAAAAAGGGCCAGCCTCGAAGAGGCCGGCCCATGAGTCTTAGGAGAGGATGCCTGAAAGGCCTGTTCTAGTTACCACAACCTCAATTTGCTGCAAGTGCGAAAATGATATTTTGCCGTGCAAAATTTCTAACTGGCTCGTAACATGCTGATTAATATAATTAAAAATATAGTCCGAGGTCCTGCGATTCGTATACGGAATATCCTTGGCCGTTTCTCTCGCTTCCGCGAAGAGGGGGCGGGTGTGTTCCAGACAGCGCAGTTCCGAAACGAAATTCGGCGATATGTGGTTGATTTGCGTTGGAACGGACGACGGATGACGTAGCGTCAAGCTGTCCTTGCCGGTCCTTGTAACGCGAGGAGGCGCCCGGTGTCGCAGTCCAGGCGAATCGCGCGCCGGATGATTCGGCGAAGCGCGTCAGGGCGTGGAGAACGTGTCGCACCGCGCCGGATCGCCCGTTTCCAGTCCGCGCCGGAGCCATTCCATGCGCTGCGCGCTGGAGCCGTGCGTAAAGCTGTCCGGCATCGGGCGCTGGCCCGCCTGGCGCTGGAGCGTATCGTCGCCGATCGCCTCGGCCGCGCGCATGCCTTCTTCCATGTCGCCCGGCTCCATGAGGCCAGTCCTGCGACCCCAGACGCCGGCATAGCAATCGGCCTGCAGCTCGACCTTCACTTGCAGGGCATTGGCCTCCGTGGCGTTCAGGCGCCGCTGCGCCTGGTTCACTTCCCCCAGGGTTCCTTCCAGATTCTGGATATGATGGCCCACTTCATGCGCGATCACATAGGCTTGCGCGAAATCGCCCGGCGCCCCGAAGCGCTGTTGCAGTTCGCGGAAGAAATCGGTGTCCAGATAGATCTTCCGGTCGAGCGGGCAGTAGAAGGGTCCCATGGCCGATTGCGCCGCGCCGCAGCCCGACTGGCCGCTCTGCGAATAGAAGGAGAGAACGGCCGGTGTGTAGCGCTGGCCCTGCTCCCGGAAGATTTCGTCCCAGACGCGCTCGGTGGTGCCCAGCACTTTCAGGGAGAAGCTCTGCACCTGGGTGAGGCTGCCGCGCTCCCCGGCCGCGCCGCGCTCGACCTGGGTGCCGGGCCCTGCGGACTCGGTGAGCCCGCCGCCATAATTGAGCAGCGCGACCACGCCCATCGCGATCACGATGCCGCCCAGGCCGAATCGGCTTCCGATGAGCGGAATCAGCATGGAGAGCATGCCGCCGCCGCCGCCAAAGCCGCCACCACCGCCGCCCCGCTGGATCTCGTAATTGCGGCTTTCCTGCTGGTCATCGAGGCGCATCGGCCCGTCCTTCCGCTCTGTGTTTCGTCCCGAGCCTAGCTGCTTGAAAGGCGGTTGGAAAGCAGCGCGCGGGAACGCCAGACATCCCACATTCAGGTCGCCTCGTCCCTTGATATGATGGCGACAGGAGCGAAACTGCGATATTGCACTGCACCATGGACATGCCCAAGAAACCCCGTCGCTCCGGCCATGCCCCCGTACCGCTGCCGGAGCAGGTAGCCCTCGTCCTTCAGGGCGGCGGCGCACTCGGCTCTTATCAGGCAGGCGTCGTCGAGCGGCTGGCGGAGCTGGAGATCGGCATCGACTGGGTGGCCGGTATCTCGATCGGCGCGGTGAATGCCGCGATCATTGCCGGTAACGCCCCGGAGCATCGCAGCGAGCGGCTGAACGCTTTCTGGGAGCTGGTGAGCGGCGGCCTGCCCAATTTCTGCCTTCCCGACCAGCATGACATTCGCGAGGCCGCGCATCTCGCAGCGGCCGGTGCGGTCGCGCTGTGGGGCATACCGGGCTTCTTCCGGCCCAACATCCTGCCGCCCTGGTGGGCGCCCGCCGGCTCGCCGGAAGCGCTCGGCTTCTACGATACCACGCCGCTGCGCGAGACGCTGGACCGGTTCGTCGACTGGGATCGACTGAATCACGGGCCCATGCGCTTCTCGATCGGCGCCGTGGATATCGAAAGCGGCAATTTCTATTATTTCGACAATGAGGATCCCCGGTGGCGGGGGCGCATCGACGCGCGGCACGTCATGGCTTCGGGCGCCTTGCCGCCGGGCCTGCCGCCGGTGGAGATTGACGGCCGGCATTATTGGGACGGGGGCCTCGTCTCGAACACGCCGCTTTCCCATGTGCTGGAGCATCAGACCGGCGACCTGCTCATCTTCCAGATCGATCTCTTTCCGGCCACCGGCTCGCTGCCTCAGGAAATGACCGACGTATGGTCGCGCCAGAAGGATATCCAATATTCCAGCCGCACGCGGCAAGTGACGGATGCCTATCTGCGCCAGCGCCACGAGCATGAGATGATCCGCGCCTTGCTGGACGTGCTGCCGGCGGACCTTGCCGGGACGCCGCAGGCGCAGGCCCTTG
Source organism: Sphingobium lignivorans (assembly GCF_014203955.1). Taxonomy (NCBI): domain Bacteria; kingdom Pseudomonadati; phylum Pseudomonadota; class Alphaproteobacteria; order Sphingomonadales; family Sphingobiaceae; genus Sphingobium; species Sphingobium lignivorans. The sequence goes on along the minus strand of NZ_JACHKA010000001.1, from coordinate 3,441,901 downwards.
CCGCCGTCGTCGAGGAAGGCGCGGTCAATATCGTCCATCTCATCTACCGTTCCCGCGCCTGGGAGCGCGGCGCGCGCGACTTCGAATTCTCGCGCCGCACGATGATCGACCACTGGACTCAGGGACGCGAAGCCGTATCCGCCGTGATAGAGCGCGGCAATCAGTTGATCGCGCAGAACATCATCAGCGGAAAGAGCGCGACGTTCGATCTCGAACCAAGTGGCATCAAGGAGAAGCAGGCATGACTCTGAAAGGCAGGACGGCGCTGGTAACGGGATCCACGTCGGGAATCGGGCTTGCTTATGCCAAGGCTTTCGCGGCGCAAGGTGCCAATCTCGTCATCAATGGCTTCGGCGATGCCGGGGCCATCGAGCAGGAGCGGCTGGCGCTGGAAGCCGCGAGCGGCGGCAAGGCCATCTATTCCGCGCATGACCTCACCCGCGCGGACGAGATCGAGGCGATGATGGCGCAGGCGGCCGAGGCCTTCGGGGGCGTGGACATCCTCGTCAACAATGCGGGCACGCAGCATGTCGCGCCGGTGGAGTCCTTTCCGGTCGACAAGTGGAACCTTATCATCGCGCTCAACCTGACCTCGGCCTTCCACACGACCCGGCTGGCGGTGCCTTACATGAAGGAGAAGAAGTGGGGCCGGATCATCCAGACCGCGTCCGCGCATTCCCTCGTCGCCTCGCCGTTCAAGTCCGCCTATGTCACGGCCAAGCACGGGCTTGCCGGCTTCACCAAGACGATCGCGCTCGAACTGGCGACCTTCGGCGTCACGGCCAATTGCATCTCGCCGGGCTATGTGTGGACACCGCTCGTCGAGAACCAGATTCCCGACACCATGAAGGCGCGGAACATGACGCGCGAGCAGGTCATCAACGACGTGCTGCTGGCCGGCCAGCCGACCAAGCAGTTCGTGACCGCCGAGCAGGTCGCGGAAATCGCGCTGTTCCTGTGCTCAGATGCCGCCAGCAACATCACCGGCACCAATATCAGCGTGGATGGAGGGTGGACCGCCGGCTGACCGGCTGATCCGCCGGAAACGCCTTGGCCCCTCCCTGTGGGAGGGAGGGGCCCGAGCGGGACTGTGGGAGTCACTCTGAGCACGGTGGGAGGCGCGCTCATTCTCTTCAGCGCCGTGGGAGAAGCGCTGAAATGGGGTATAGCCCGTCTTTGTCGCGGGACTTTGTCGCCGGGCGCGAAACTTGTCGCAAATTGTCGCAAGGTGGGCAGGAGGCAAAACGCGATGGTCGCCGCTCTGGGGCGTGGACAAGTTGGTGGACATTGAGGGGCCAGAAGCGGGCTTTCAGCCTTTTCCGTTCGTCCTCCCGGACTTGATCCGGGATCCCGCTTCCTCCGGTTTCGAACCGGATGGACCTGCAAGATCCAAGGCAACGGGATCCCGGATCAAGTCCGGGAGGACGCCATCAATGACGATATGGTGCGGCACCATGGCCTCGGAATTCGTCCACACCGCCCGGCATCTTCAACAAGAATTCCCCGGTGGGCCGCTCATCGAGCGTCCGGCAAGTGTCGGCCGTCCGCCTCACACGCGAGCGCTGGCCATGCAGGCTCAACGCGATGCCAGGGCATGAGCGGCCGCGAGCAGCCGGATCATGCCCTGTCCTGAAATGCCTGCGGCCTGTCAGGCGGCCGGCGCCTTCTCGCCCTTGAGACGCGCGGTCTCGGCGGCGGTCGACTTGGGGCCGGTGTTGCGCGTCGCGAGGCCGCCCACGGCGCCGCCCTTGATGAACGGCTCTGGATCGCCCTCGCGCAATTGCAGGCCGAAGATGGGTGAGAGGCCGGGATGCCGGCCCAGCCCGCCATAGAGATCGAAGCCGCGCTCGATCCAGTCGCGCAGCGGGTCGTCATCGGTCAGCACCGGCGTGTCGGCGACCGAGGCGGTGAACAGGAACACGGCGAGCAGGCGGAAATCCGCATAATTGGGCGTGTCGCCACCCAGCCACTTGTTCTCCGCCAGCACATTGCGCAGCAGCTGCAGCGTCGGCGGCACCTTGGGGATGCGGTCCTCGCGGCCCACGATGATGTCCTCGATCTTGCGACCGAACATGCGCTCGCGCGAGGTCGTGACATAGTCATGGTCCTGCGGCAGCGAGCGGTCGCGATACTGCTTGATGAAGCAGGTCATCCATGGGCTGATGGCGGCGCCCCACAGCCAGGCTTCCATGCCCTGCGTGAGGGCCTTGACGCTGGCGTGCGGGATCAGCGTCGGCCGGTCGGGATAGGTCTCGTCGAGATATTCGGCGATCAGCCAGCTATCGAGCACCCATTTCCCGTCATCGACGATCGCCGGGAGGCGCTCGGTCACACCGCCGGTCCGCTCGGGAATGCCGGAAAAGCCGCCGGGCACGATGTCCAGCTCGAAGCCCTTGTGCGCGATGGCATATTTGGTCGCCCATACGAATGGGCTGATCGTCGCACCGCTCGCCAGCGCCAGATCGTAGATGGTGATCTTGTTGTCTTTTGCCATTTTCGAGACTCTCCCTCCTTAGGCTTCGTCCCCGAGGCATAAGCGCAACCGGCGGTCAGTGCTAGTTGATTTTGGCCATTCGTTCCTGGATCGTTGATAATGTCTGGAAATAGGACTGGCGTTCAGAGGCTGGCGATCAGTGCCCGGGTGGCCTCGGCGACGTCCAGCCGGGCCCCGCCCTCGACGAGCCAGCACTGGCCACCTTCCCAAGGTTTCCCGTCGAGGGTGCCGCTGCCCGAGAGCGGAATGAACCAGCACGGCCCATCGCCGCCGATGTCGCGCGCGCCGGGCTGGAGCGTCTCGAGCGCGAGCCGGAACGGCGCTTCGTCGCGCTCCAGCAGACTGGCCTGCGCCATGGTCTCGATGTTCACGGGCGCGCGGGCATAGGGTTCGGCCACGCTGACCGCGACACCGTCCTCCAGATGCAGCTCGCGCGGGCGGCCATAATCATAGAGGCGGTACGTGACGTCCACATTCTGCTGGACCTCGACCAGCGTCACGCCGGCGCCGATGGCGTGGACTGTGCCCGCCGGAATATAGAAGAAGTCGCCCGGCTTCACCGACTTCCAGTCCATCAGCTGCTCGATCCGCCCGTCGAGCGAGGCAGCGCGCAGCGTTTCGTCGTCGAGCTTCATGCGCGTGCCCATGCCGAGCGTCGCGTCCGGCTCGGCATCGAGGATCAGCCAACATTCGCTCTTGCCGCCCGCCAGACCCCGCGCGCGCCCCTGCGCGTCATCGGGATGCACCTGCACGGAAAGCTTCTCGCTGGTGAAGATATATTTGACGAGCAGGGGCGGGTGGCGCCCCTCCGGCCCGTCGAACCACACCTCGCCGATGCGACGCCCGCCGCCATCGGGGAAGATGGCCGGCAGCGTGGTCCGGCCCCAGGGCTTCTCGACATATTTGGTCGTCAGCTCGACAGCGCTCATGGCTCGTCGTCCTTCATGATCGTGCGCTGCCCGCCAATCCATACTTCGACGATCCGTGTGGCGGGCAGGTCGCGCGGTGCCGCCAGTTCGACATCGCGGTCGAGGATAACAAAGTCAGCCCGCTGGCCCGGTGCGAGATTGCCGAAACGCTGCTCGGCGAAGCCGGCATAGGCCGCGCCCCAGCCATAAGCGCGCAGGGCCTGCGCGAACGAGAGGCGCTGCTCGGGCATCCATCCGCCCAGCGGCTGGCCGTTGCCATCGACGCGAGTGAGCGCGGCGCGCAGCCCCATGAACGGATCGGCCGGCTCGACCGGCACGTCCGAGCCGAAGGCGAGCGGCACCTTGTTGTCCAGCATGGCTTTCCAGGCATAGGCGCCGCCGAGCCTCTCCTGCCCCATGCGCGCGATGGCCATCGACCAGTCGGACGTGGCGTGCTGCGGCTGCATGGACGCGATGGCGCCATGCTGCGCGAAGCGGGGCAGGTCGGCGGGGTCGACGATCTGGGCATGTTCGATGCGCCAGCGCCGGTCGCCCTTGTACGTGAAGCTGAGCTCGTCGATCGCGTCGAGCAGCTCGGCATTGGCCTTGTCGCCGATGGCGTGGACTGCGAGCTGGAAGCCGTCCATCGCGGCGCGACTCATCTGGTTGCGAAGCTGCGTCGATGTCAGCATCGGCAGGCCGCTTTCCCGGGGCGCATCGGCATAAGGCGCCTTGAGCGCCGCGCCACGCGAGCCGAGCGCGCCATCGATCATCAGCTTGACGCCGCCCAGCCGCAGCCGATCGTCATAGAGCCAGGGCGTGGGGCCGGGGCCGGCGATCAGCGTCGCCTGATCCATGCCGCGCGCATAGCCCATGATGCGGATGCGCAGCGCGCCCCAGTCGCCTGCCCGGCGGTAGGCCTGCCAGGCCTCTATGGTGGTGCCCATGTCGGCGATGGCGGTCACGCCGCGCGCGAGCAGCGCGTCCTGCGCCTTGATCAGCGCCGCGTCATAATCCTTGGGCTGCGGCGTCGGGACCACGGCCTGCATCAGCGCCATGGCCTTGTCGACCAGCACGCCGCCCGGCTTGCCGCCCGCCATCTCGATCCGCCCGCCGGCCGGGGCCTTCGTCGTGGCGGTGATCTTCGCGGCGGCGAGTGCGGCCGTGTTGGCCCAGCCGGCGTGGCCGTCCACGCGCTCCAGCCAGATCGGCCGGCCTTCCGCCAGTCCGTCCAGATCGGCAGCGGTGGGGAAACGGCCGAGGCCCCAGACTTCCTGGTTCCAGCCAAAGCCCAGGATCCACGGGCGCGAGGGATTCTCGGCGGCGAAGGCAGCGATCTTCGCTTTCGCCTCCTCCAGCGACTTGGTGTCGCTGAGGTCGAGGTTGAGGCGCGTGAAGCCGAGATCCATGACGTGGCCATGCGCATCGATCATGCCCGGGATGAGCGTGCGCCCCTTGCCGTCATAGCGGAAGTCCGGCCGCTCGGGGCGCTTCTCGCCGCGCGCCAGCCGCTTCTCCACGCGGCCCTCGCCGTCGATCAGGAGGCCGGTGAAATGGACGAGGTCGCCCGTCTCGTCGACGGTGATGCCGTTCACATTGTCGATGAGGCCGCTCGCCTGAAGCGTGACGGGGGTACAGGCGGCGAGCAAGGCGGCAATCAGGGGCCGGACGCGGAACGGGATCATGGCTTGCGCAGGCGCCTCACCAATGCGCTCGTATCCTGCCGTCCTCCACCCATCGCTACCACTTCCGCATAATATTGATCCACCAGCGCCGTCACCGGCAGCGTCGCGCCGATGGCCTTCGCCTCGTCCAGCGCGAGGCCGAGATCCTTGCGCATCCATTCGATCGCGAAGCCGAAGTCGAACCGGTCCTCGGCCATGCTCTGCCAGCGATTGTCCAGCTGCCAGCTCTGCGCCGCGCCGCCGGAGATCGCTTCGTGCACCCGGGCAAGATCGAGCTTGGATGCCTGAGCGAAGCGCAGCGCTTCGGAGATGCCCTCCAGAACGCCGGCGATGCAGATCTGGTTGACCATCTTGGTGGTCTGCCCGGCGCCCGCCTCGCCGCAATGCACGACGCGCGCGGCATAGCTCTGCATGACGATCCGCGCGGCTTCCACCGCCGGCGCGCTGCCGCCGCACATCACGGAGAGCGTGCCCGCCTCCGCGCCGGACTGGCCGCCCGAGACCGGCGCGTCGACGAAGTGCAGGCCGCGACTGTCCGCTTCCAGCGCGAGTTGCCGCGCGATCCGGGCGGAGACGGTCGTGTGGTCGACATAGAGGCCGCCCGAGCGCAGCGTGCGGAACGCGCCGTCGCGCCCGATGGTCACGGCGGCGAGATCGTCGTCCGTGCCCACGCAGCTGATCACGATGTCGGCCTCTTCCGCCGCCTGCGCCGGGCTGATCGCCGCGATGCCGCCATAACGGTCCACCCATGCCTGGGTCTTGCCCATCGATCGATTGAATACGGAGAGTTCGTGTCCCGCTCTGGCAAGATGCCCTGCCATCGGCGCGCCCATCACCCCCAGCCCGATAAACGCGATTTTTGCCATAAGGCGGGCATAGAGCCTGTTTTCAGGAAGCGCCAGATGGGATAGGGCGCCCGCCATGAACAGGATCGAGACGATAGAGCCCTTGCCGGCCGGCGCGCAGGCGCTGCCGGTGACCATTGCCGATGTCCGCGCGGCGCGGGAGCGGATTGGCGGCTCGATCGTGCGCACACCCACGCTGGTCAGCAAGACGCTGTCCAACCTCACTGGCGCGACGGTCTATCTCAAGTTCGAGAATCATCAGTTCACCGCCGCCTACAAGGAGCGCGGCGCGCTCAACCGGCTGCTGCTGCTCGACAACATGGCGCGCGCCAAGGGCGTGATCGCCGCCTCGGCCGGCAATCATGCGCAGGGCCTTGCCTATCATGGCGCGCGGCTTGGCGTGCCGGTCACCATCGTCATGCCCCAGACCACGCCGCTGGTGAAGGTGATGCAGACGGAAGGGCATGGCGCCACCGTCGTCCTGTTCGGCGAGACCTTCGACGAGGCCAATGCCCATGCCCGCGAACTGGAAACAGAGCGCGGCCTCACCTTCGTGCATCCCTTCGACGAGCCGGACATCATTGCCGGCCAGGGCACGGTCGCGCTCGAGCTTCTGGAGGACGCGCCGGATGTCGACACGCTGGTCATCCCCATCGGCGGCGGCGGCCTCTTCTCCGGCATGGGTACGGCCGCGCGCGCGCTCAAGCCGGGTATCGAACTGATCGGCGTCCAGGCCGAGCTCTATCCCTCCATGTATGATTTCGTGAAGCATGTCGCCTTGCCGACCGGCGGCGACACGCTGGCGGAAGGCATTGCGGTCAAGGAGCCGGGCAAGCTCACCCGGCGCTTCGTCGAGGCGCTGGCCAACGATGTCGTGCTGGTGAGCGAGCGGGCGCTGGAACAGGCGGTCAGCCTGCTCCTGCAGATCGAGAAGACCGTGGTCGAGGGCGCGGGCGCGGCCGGTCTTGCGGCGCTGATCGAGCACAAGGCCATGTTCGCGGGCCGGACCGTCGGGCTGGTGCTTTGCGGAGGCAATATCGATACGCGCCTGCTCGCCAATGTGCTGCTGCGCGATCTGGCGCGCTCCGGGCGGCTCGCGCGCCTGCGCATCCGCCTGCAGGATCGGCCGGGCGCGCTCTACCATGTCTCGCGCATTTTCCACGAGCAGCAGGTCAACATCATCGAGGTCTATCACCAGCGCGTGTTCACCTCGCTTCCGGCCAAGGGCCTCATCACCGATATCGAATGCGAGACGCGCGACGAGGCGCATCTGCGCCGCCTCATCGCAGCGCTGGTCGATGGCGGCTATGAAGTCACGCCGGTCGAACTCGCCTGAACGATCTGCCGCGCGAACAGACTTTCCGCGCGTGGCGAAAAGCCTCTAGGATCGCGGCATGACCGCGCCAGGCCCATTCAAGCTCAAGATCCAGCTCTATTGCGGGGACGAGATCGCGATGGGGCCGGGGAAGGCGGACCTGCTCGATGCCATTGGCGCCCATGGCTCCATTTCAGGCGCCGCACGCGCCATGGACATGAGCTATCGTCGCGCATGGCTGCTGGTCGATGCCATGAATCGCTGCTGGCGCGAGCCGCTGGTGGAAACCTCGCCCGGCAGTGCCCATGGGGGCGGCGCACGCGTGACGCCGTTCGGCACGGCGGTGCTTGCGCATTATCGGGCCCTGCAGGCCCGGCTCGACAGCGCATCCCACTGCCCGGACCATGCCGCGCTCGAAGCCGCGATGCTGCCGGCGCCCCGCGTGACACAGAAGGGCTGAGCGGCCGGGGCAGGGGGGGCGTCCATCCTTCGTGACCTTAGATGCCGGGTCGTTCGTTGCGTGACGCGCAATTGCCCTGCCCATGCATTGCTGTATACGCCGAGCTATAGCTGATCGAGCCGCTCACCGGGGATCCTGCCTTTGAAGGTCCGTTCGTTTCTCTGCCTGCTGCTGTTCGCCTCGGCCTTGCTGTCCGGTGCCGCGCAGGCACAGGCCCAGCGGCGTGGGCCTCTGGTCCTTGCCGCCGCCAGCCTGCAGGAAGCGATGAACGATGCGGCGCGGGCCTGGGCAGCGCGCCGCCATGCCGCGCCGGTGCTGTCCTTCGCCGCATCGCCTGCGCTCGCGCGTCAGATCGAGGCGGGCGCGCCTGCCGATCTCTTCGTGTCGGCTGATGAGGCATGGATGGATCATGTCGCGGGCAAGGGCCTGCTCCGGCCCGGCTCGCGCGCGGACTTCCTCACCAACCGACTGGTGCTGATCGCCCCGGCGCGCAGTGCGGTCACGCTGCGGATTGCCCGTGGCTTTCCGCTCGCCCGCGCGCTCGGCAAGGGGCGCCTTGCCATGGCGGATCCCGACGCCGTTCCCGCCGGCAAATATGGCAAGGCTGCGCTGGCCGCGCTCGGCGTCTGGGGCAGCGTGGAAGCCCGCGTGGCGCGCGCCGAGAATGTGCGCGCCGCTCTCGCGCTGGTGGAGCGTGGCGCGGCCCCTTTAGGTGTCGTCTATGAAACCGACGCGCGCGCGTCTTCCGGCGTGCGGATCGTGGGCGTGTTCCCGTCCGGGACGCATCCGCCGATCGTCTATCCGCTGGCGATCCTGCGGGACGCCAGACATCCGGAAGTCGAGGATTTCCGCCGTTTCCTGCTGTCGCGCGAAGGCAAGGCCATCTTTGCCCGGCGAGGATTTCCGGTCCGATGAGGGCGATGGCACTGGCCTGGCCAAGGGTAGGGGAGCGCACGCTGCACAGTCCGTTTCATGTGTCCTATTATGTCCGGTCCGCGCCGTGACGGCAGAGGAATGGGAGATCATTCTGCTCTCGCTGCGGGTCAGCATCGTCGCGGTGCTCGCGACCATGCCGCTCGCGTTCGGTTTCGCCTGGCTGCTCGCGCGCGGGCGCTTCCCCGGCAAGCTGCTGCTCGATGCGCTGGTGCATCTGCCGCTCGTGCTGCCGCCGGTCGTGACCGGCTGGCTGTTGCTGATCGCCTTCGGTGCCAACGGTCCGGCGGGGCGGTGGCTGGCCGACTGGTTCGGCGTCAGCTTCATGTTCCGCTGGACCGGCGCGGCGCTGGCGGCGGCGGTCATGGCGCTGCCCCTCATGGTCCGCGCGATGCGTCTCTCGATCGAGGCCGTGGACCGGCGGCTCGAGGGGGCAGCGCGCACGCTGGGCGCTTCGCCTGCGCGCGTGTTCTTCTCCATCACGCTTCCGCTTGCCGCGCCGGGCCTGCTGGCCGGTGCCGTGCTCGGCTTCGCGCGATCGATCGGCGAGTTCGGCGCGACGATCACCTTCGTATCCAACATTCCCGGCGAGACGCGGACGATCCCCATCGCCATCTACAGTGCCTTGCAGATTCCTGGCAACGAAGCCGCGGTGACGCGCCTGGCCGCCATCGCGGTGCTGCTGTCGCTCGGCGCGCTGGTCCTTTCGGAAGTGCTGGCCCGCCGCATGGGGCAGGGGAAGGGCGGCCATGTCCTTTGAGATCGATGTCGAGCGGCGGCTCGGCGACACGCGCATAGCCCTGCGCGCACCGGGGGACAGCGCGAAGAGCGCCGGCCAGTCGGGCGGGGGTGGTCTGACCGCCCTGTTCGGCCCCTCGGGCGCCGGCAAGACCTCCGTGCTCAACATGGTGGCCGGGCTGCTGCGACCCGACCGGGGACGCATTGCGGTGGCGGGGCAGGTGCTCTTCGACAGTGCGTCCGGCATCGATCTCCCCCCCGAACGGCGCCGGGCCGGCTATGTCTTTCAGGATGGCCGGCTGTTCCCGCATCGCCGGGTGCGCGACAATCTCCTTTACGGGTGGCGGCTGGCCCCACCGGCCGAGCGCTGGATCGGCATCGAGCAGACGGTCGAGTTTCTCGGCATCGACCATCTGATGCATCGCTGGCCACGCACGTTGTCCGGCGGGGAAGCACAGCGGGTCGCCATCGGCCGGGCCCTGCTCAGCGGGCCTCGCTTCCTGCTCATGGACGAACCGCTGTCCTCGCTCGACGCGGCGCGCCGGGAAGAGATACTGCGCGTCATCGAGCGGGTGCGCGACGAGCTTGGCTTGCCGATCCTTTACGTCAGTCACGATTCGGGCGAGGTGGCGCGTCTGGCTTGCGCCATCATCCCGCTGGGCGGCTGAGGGGCGGAAGCGTCGCAAAATCCCTTGCATGCCCACGCGGATTTCGATGCCCAGGGGCAACCCGATGACGGTTCCGGCCAGGAGACGGAGTAAATGGTCTTTTCACGATGCCGCTATATGGGCATAGTCTTTCCAGTTGAGTCATCGGCCCATTGCCGCAGGGAGACGATGTGAGCGCAGCGTTCCGGTTTCCGCGTTTCTTCATGACGAATGCCGGTCCCTGCCCCTATCTTCCGGGGAGGACCGAACGCAAAGTCTTCACCGAGCTTGCCGGCGAGCATGCCTCGGAACTGAACGATGCGCTCGGTCGCATCGGCTTTCGTCGCAGCCAGAACGTCGCTTATCGGCCGAGTTGCACGGACTGCAATGCCTGTGTTTCCGTGCGCATCGTCGCCGACGAATTCCGCCTGAACGCAACGCAGCGCCGCCTCGTGCGCCGCAACAGCGATCTGGTGGTGCGAGCCTGCAAACCCTGGTCCACCGACGAGCAGTTCGCCCTGCTGCAGCGTTATCTGTCGGCACGTCACCCCAATGGCGGCATGACCGAGATGGACGAGATCGACTTTGCCGACATGGTCGAGCAGACGCCGGTCGAGACCTATGTCGTGGAATATCGTGAGCCGGCGAACAGCGAGGATGGCCGTCCCGGACGGCTCATCGGCGCCTGCCTGACGGACAAGCAGGGCGATGGTCTCTCGATGATCTACAGCTTCTTCGATCCGGACCATGCGGATCGGCCGGGGCTTGGCAGCTTCATCATCGTCGACCATATCCTGCGCGCCCAGCGTGCCGGCCTGCCCTATGTCTATCTGGGCTACTGGGTCGAGAATTCGGACCGGATGAACTACAAGGTCCGCTATCAGCCGATCGAGCGGCTCGGCCGCGCCGGCTGGGAACGGTTCGAGCCGTCGTTGATCCCGGGAGCGGAGAAGAAGCTCGTTCAGAGCTGAGCCACCGGCGGACTTCCCGGTCGCTGCGCTTCACGTCTGTCGGGGCATGCGGGCTCAGGGCGGTGAGCCGCCGGGATCGATCGTGATCGTGGTGATGGTCGCGCCCGGATAATAATATCCATCGGCATAATAGCCGGGCAGTTGCCGGGTGTTAACGCGCGGCGTCGACGGCGAAGCAACGACACCCTGCCGGGAGACGGTATATTCCGGCCCGCCCGTCATGGCCCAGTGCGGCGCCCGGTGCAGCGGTGGGGAGGCGTGCCTTCCGTCATATGCAGCGCGGGCGAGCAGGAATGCGTCATAATCGGTATAGCCTGCCTTGCGCGCCAGCGTGTCGAGCTTACGGCGCTGGCGAGCTTCCTCGCGCAGGAGCTTTTGCTCCGCAGCCGACAGACCTCCCCGAGCCGGGGCGTAGCTCATGTCTCCGCGCGGCCCGGCCGTTGCATCCGCGACGACCGCGCCAGTGACCGCGCCCAGCCCCGCGCCGAGGATGGCGCCGCCGGTGCGGTTGCCCGGCCCGGCAATGGCGCTGCCGATCAGGCCGCCAGCGACTCCGCCGATCGCTGCGCCGGCAACCATGCGGCCCGTATCGTCCCGGCGTATCTCCTCCGGCGCAGCGTCATACCGATAACCGGCATCGCTGTAGCCCCCGGGACGGTCCCAGTCATAGCCGATGCGGGACTCATGGACGCTGCCATAGGTGTCGGTGAGCACGGCATCGTCATAGTAGCGCGACCAGCCATAGCCCGGCGGCGGCTGCGGGAGGTCGTATCGCTCGGGATCAGCGATGTGATAGCCGGGCTGCAGCCAGTAGCCGGGCAGGATGAAGCCGTTGACGGGCGTGCGATAGGCCGACCAGCCGCCCGGCGCCTCATGTCCCGCCCACCAGCGCCCCTCGACCTTCCGGTTCCAGTCGGCATGATGCGGTGTCATGAGGTGAGGCGGGGGAGGCGTGACCGCCGGGGCGGGATGCGGCCCTGAGGGCTGCGCCAGCGATGGTGTCGCAGGCAGGCACGCCGCGCTCGCCATCAGGCCGATGATATGATGGATCCGCATGGCGCCGCCTTCCGCTTCCTCGCGGGCTCGCTTCCCTTCGCGAACCGCTGGTCATGTGCGGAATTAGCAGCCGTGCATGGCTCTTTCCATGCCGCTCGTCCCGGCACCTGTCCCGATCTGGTTCGGGCCTGGCGGCGCGATCGGCCGTGCCTCAGCCGACAAGTGCCGACGAGATGGCCGCGCAAAGCGCTTCCAGTCCTTCGGCATCGGCCTGATCGAAGCGGGCGGGAAGGGGGCTATCGAGGTCCAGCACGCCGATGAGCCGCTCGCCATGGAGGACGGGAACGACGATCTCCGAGGCGGAGGCGGCATCGCAGGCGATATGGCCCGGAAAGGCATGGACATCCTCGACCCGCTGCGTCCGGCGGGTTGCCGCCGCCGTGCCGCACACCCCCTTGCCCAGCGGAATGCGGATGCAGGCCGCCTTGCCCTGGAAGGGGCCGAGAAGCAGCTCATCGCCGATCAGCCGGTAGAAGCCTGCCCAGTTGAGGTCCGGAAGGAATTGCCAGACCAGCGCTGCTACATTGGCCATGTTGGCGATCGGATCGGGTTCACCGTCCACGATGGCCCGGGCGGCCAGGACGAGGTCGGCATAAAGCGCGGGCTTGTCGGCGGAGGCCGTCGGGGCAAAGTCGTACATGGCGTGCATGTAGGCCGTTGGACGCCCGCTCGCCAGCCTGTTTGACAGGGGAGATGCGATAGCCGGAAACCGCCCGCCCCGTAGCTGTTCGCGCTTGCAGTTCGGCCTTTCCGGGGTCATCAGCAGCGGTCGAGGCATTGCGACGACAGGGAGCGCCATGGGTCCGGCAAGCGAAGGCGACATCGGCAGGGGCGAGGCGACCGGCGCGCTGGCGCGGGAAGTCGGACGGCGCGGCGTCGAGCGGCTGGGCGAAGGGCTCACCCGCCTGATCGGCGAGGCTTCGGCGCTGTATCGCTGGCTCCTCACGATGCTCGTGGCGCTGAATGGCGGTGGCATCTGGCTGTGCCTGGCGGGTCTGGTGCCGGATGCACCGGTGGGCCGCCCCATGCTTCTCGCGCTCTTCTTCGGCGGCGTCATGGCGGCGCTGCTTGCCGCGATCGCGGGGCTGGCGCTGATGATCCCGGTGACGCGGTCGATCCGCCTCGCCATGGCCCATTGGGCAGAGGTTGCCGCCACGGGCGCGCCATCGGAGGAGAGCCTGTCATCGGCGCAGCTGGTTCGGCGCATGGGCGCGCTGTGGCTGGCCGTGACGTCGTTTCTCGCCCTCGTCTCGCTTGCCCTGTTGCTGACCGGAGCGGGGCATGTCGCCGACGGCCTGTCTCCTGCCGGCGTCGCGGTGACCATTCCCGAGCCGGCGCCTGCCGAGGCGGAGGCGGACCTGCCGCAGCCGGACAATGCCGCACCCGCTGGAGAGCCGCAGCCAGCGGCCGCCACGCCGGCAGCCCGCGCGACGGGCGCGCCGCCCCCGCAGCGTCAGCGCAGCGAGCCCGTGCGACGTTCCGTTGCCGAACCGGTCACGCCGCCGAAGCCCAAGCCTCAGCCCCGGCCTAGCCCCAGCCCCAGCCGTTCGTCCGCTCCCAAGCTGGTGCAGCCCGCCCCGGCTCCCGCGCCATCCGCCTCACCGCCATCCGAGAGCCGCCCATCCCCGTTGCCGAGCCCGGCCGCGCCGGAAGCCAGCCCTTCGCCGTTCTGAGGGGTGCGGCAGGCCATTTCCTTGGGCCCGCCATCGGCCGGTTCCCGGTGGTCTGTTCAGGTGAAAGGGGATTGGGAGAACGGAAAAGCGAGCCGGGTCGCAAAGATATCGCGTCCGGCCTCAACATATTCGAACGAGGAGCCTGAGGAAACCCCGGCCACACCCGCATTCGCCAGTGCTCGAGGGCACCGTGGACAAATTCGCTGGCGTTGGGAAACGGCGGTTATACGGCATTTTCCTTCCCGAAGCCGCCATTCGGGTCATGACGACTTTGCGGACATTTGTGTGGCCTACCGATCTGGCTCCAAGATGGTGGGCAAAGGCGTGTCGCGCCTGCCTCTATGATCACGCAACCGATACCGGCTTGCATACTCGCGTCTCTGCTTAGTCACTTCATACAAAACGATGCCCGAACTGGTCGCGAGATTGAGGCTCTCGATCATACCGAACATCGGTATGCTGATGCACATCTCGCACTGTGAGATAGCCAGATCGCTCAACCCTCGCGCTTCATTACCGAACCAAACCGCCAGTTTGGCGTGTTCGGCAAAGTCCACCTCATGAAGGAACTTGTTGGTCTTGCCTTTAATGTGAGGGGATGTGGCAATAGATACAAACCGGTTTTTGGCAAGGTGTGCAAGACACTCTTCGGCGCTGGCGAAACTCTTCACAAACGTCCACTTCACCGCCGACACAGAGAGCTTGGATAGCTTTGGCTCACTGCGCAATTCTTGCCAGTCATCGGAAAGAACTCGACGAGGGTCTACGACATAGACCTTCTCCGCCCCCAAGGCGTTTACGTTCCGTATGATGGTGCCGATGTTGCGGGGGTTCTCCGGCTCTTCGATCACGACAATCAAGTTCTTGCAGCGAAAGTCTCTGATCCGATCGGCACGCTGCCGCGCTGGTCGCTTCCCCTCAGCCGTCTGTTCCGCTGTCACTCCGCCACCTCCGCCGATCACCGCATCCAATACCCGAGCAGCGGCAAAGGACCAAGGTCCGCTTTCCACAACTAATCAGCCACGGCGCTGGCTACCAGGGCGACCCAACAGCAGACCATTTGTCGGGCCTAAACCGTCCGCCCTACCTAGTCGATCCGCACGCGCGTGCGCGCCGCCTTCACGGTACTGCGGGCTTTCTTGGCGTCCACCCTGCGGGCCTTGGCGGCCTTGGAAGGCCTTGTGCGAATGCGGCGGGCCTCGCGCTCGTCCGCCTTGTCGAGCATGGCGATGAGGCGGGCGCGGGCATCCTCGCGATTGGCTTCCTGGGTGCGGAAGCGCTGGGCTAGGATGACCAGCGTGCCGCTCGCGGTCAGTCTCGATCCGGCGATGGACTTCAGCCGCCGGTAGCTTTCCGGCGAAAGGCCGAGGCGGAAGACATCGACGCGCAGCTGCACCGCGCTCGCCACCTTGTTCACATTCTGGCCGCCGGGCCCGCTTGCCGTGATGAAACGCTCTTCAAGAGCCTCGTCCGGAATGATCCGGTCAGACATCGGAGCTGTCCAGCGCCTCTGCGTCGGGAAAGCCGGCCTGGGCGAAGCGGGGCGGCACTGGCGCGATCGCTGCGGCGGGGGCCTTGCCCGGGCGCGGCATGGAAAGGCTGCGGGCGTGCAGCAGCAATCCGCCGGTCCAGAGCGGGTCGGCACCGGACGAATAGACCGGATCGCCAAGAATGCCGAAGCCCAGGCCATGGAGCGAATGGGCGCGCAGCTGGTGCGTGCGTCCGGTCTCCGGCGTGAAGCGCAGCAGCGCGCGGCCATCCCGCGCAGCCAGCAGCCGCCAGTGCGTCACGGCCTGCTTGCCGGCCGCATCGGGCACCATGCGCCAGCCGGTCGCGGCCGTGCTCCGCTTGGCGAGGGGCAGATCGATCACCCCTTCCGGCGCATCGGGCACGCCATCCACCACCGCGAGATAGCTCTTCTCCACCGCGCGCGCCTCGAAGGCCTCGGTGAAGCGCTTGGCGGCCTTGGGATTGCGCGCGAGCAGCAGGCACCCGCTGGTATCCCGGTCCAGCCGGTGGACCGCGACAGGCCAGCGCTCGAAGCCGAAGGTCAGCGACGCCAGATGATTGTGAAGGCTGAGGCTTCCATCGCGCGGAGGATCGACCGGCAGGCCGGCCGGCTTGTCCAGAATGATCGCTTCGCCATCGATGAAGAGCACGCGGTCAGTGATCGGCGAAAGGCCGCCGGAGTGGTGTTGCGATCGTGAGTTGACTGCCATGAACGAGCCTATAGGCCGTGCCCATGAGCGGGGGAAGCAGCAAGCGCATGACGGGGGAGGCGAGGGCCGGCACGGCGGCCTCCGCGCGGCTGGACTGGGTGGACGCGCTCAAGGGACTCGGGATCATCGCGGTGGTCGCTGGCCATGTCTGGACGCGCGGCGCCGTGCGCGACGGCATCTATGCGTTTCACATGCCGTTCTTCTTCATTCTCTCGGGCTATACGGCGCAGCATCGGCCATGGGGCGCGCTGCTGCGGTCCTGCGCGCGAGGGCTGGGGCTCCCGTTCCTCGGTTTCTCGCTCCTGCTGCTCGCGGCTGATTTCGCTATCGAGGGGGCGCGGGGCGTACGGCCGATCTTTCCGGACTGGGGGACGGGGCTGGCGACAATCCTTCTGGCGCCCGAGACGCTGCGGGGGCCGTTCACGATCTTGTGGTTCATCCCCTGCCTGTTCGTGTCGCGTCTTGTCTGGAATGGCGTGATCGCCGGAGCGCGCCCGGCGGCGAGCCCGCGCGTCGCGGGATTGATGGCCGGCGTGCTGGCGCTTTCATTCCTCCTGCCGGCGATGACGGCGCATTCGCCGCTGGCGCTCCTGTCCGTGCCCGGCGCCGTGCTGCTGATGTGGGCCGGGGGCCTCTGGCGCCTGCGCGATCCGCTCGCATCTCCTGTCCTCGTTGCCAGCGCCCTGACGACGGTGATCGTCTTCGCATGGTTCCCGCCCATCAACATGAAAGTGGGCGATCTGGGCTGGCCGGTGCTTTCGCTGGCAGGCGCCTTCGCGGTCACGGTGGCGCTTGCCGCGCTCGTCCGGGGACTGCCCCGTCCGGCTCTGGCGTCTCTCGGCTGGGTCGGGCGACGCTCATTGACCGTGATGTATGCGCACGTCGCCTTCATTCACTATCTTTCGCCTTATGCATCGAAGGCCGTTCTCCTTCCCCTCGCATTGGGCGCATCGCTGGCGCTGGATGCGCTGATCCGGCAATCGTCTGTGGGGCGCCGGCTTCTGCTCGGCGAGCCCGGCAACGCGCGGTGAGGGCGTCTTAAGCCACGCCTCCGGATCGGCGTGACTTTCGCCGTCAAGCAGTCGCGACTCGCGGAGACAAGCCACTTTACCCAAAATTAACCTTTTGCGTTCATACCTCATATGGTTAATAATTGCGCTCGGGCCTGCCATGCCGGGTAAGGCGCGCCGGACGATCGAACAGAGGGGCTAGCATATGCGCGTGCTGCTGATTGAAGACGAACCGACGACCGCCAAGGCGATCGAACTCATGCTGACCACCGAAGGGTTCAACGTCTATACGACGGACCTGGGCGAGGAAGGTCTCGATCTCGGCAAGCTCTATGATTACGACATCATCTGCCTCGACCTGAACCTGCCGGACATGCACGGCTATGACGTGCTCAAGAAGCTGCGCAGCGCCCGCGTCCAGACGCCGGTCCTGATCCTCTCGGGCATCTCTGAGATGGACAGCAAGGTCCGCTCCTTCGGTTTCGGTGCCGACGACTATGTGACCAAGCCCTTCCACAAGGAAGAGCTGGTGGCGCGCATCCATGCCGTGGTTCGCCGGTCCAAGGGCCATTCCCAGTCCGTCATCCGCACCGGCAAGCTCGCCGTCAATCTCGACGCCAAGACCGTGGAAGTGGACGGCAACCGCGTTCACCTCACCGGCAAGGAATATGCCATGCTGGAGCTGCTCTCGCTCCGCAAGGGCACCACGCTCACCAAGGAGATGTTCCTCAATCATCTCTATGGCGGCATGGACGAGCCGGAACTCAAGATCATCGACGTCTTCATCTGCAAGCTGCGCAAGAAGCTCAGCCTGGCCTGCAGCGGCGAGAATTACATCGAGACCGTCTGGGGTCGTGGCTATGTGCTGCGCGATCCCGATGAGGCGATCGACGATTTCACGCAGGTCGCCTGACGCGCGGCGGCGCTCCTGAAATCTCCCGATTAGCGAAGCCGGTGGAGCGATCCGCCGGCTTTGTCATATCCCGGCTATCCGGTCAGTCGTCGATGCCGGAGAAATCGCCGGTGCCCGGACCTGAGGTGCTGAGGAACCACTGGTCGTTGCCTTCCAGCCCGACCGCGGTGAGAACCCCCGAGGCATAGGCGCCGGTGTCGATCCCCATCCGATTGCCCCTTTGATCGACGCCGGACGTGATCGAATGGCCATGGATGACGAAATAGGGGTGGGGCTGCTCGAAGCTCAGAAATTCCTCGCGAATCCAGCGCAGGTCCTTGCCTTCCTGCTCCTCCATCGGGACGCGTGGCCGAATGCCGGCATGGACGAAGGCATAATCGCCGATCAGCACCCGGTCCGCCATGCTCTCCATGAACTGCAGATGCGCGTCGGGCACGGCGGCCATCAGCCAGTCGCGCAGTTCGCCCAGCGTCATCTGGTCGAGATCATTCTCGGTGGCGCCGTAGCTCAGCAGAGTCTCCCGGCCGCCGATGCGCGTCATGAACCGCAGCGCCGCCTCGTCGCCGCGGGCCGCCATCAGGAAGACCTCCTCGTGATTGCCCTGCAAGCAAGTGATCGAAGGCCACCATGTCCGCAATCGCAGGAGATAATCGAGAACGCCCGCGCTCTCCGGGCCACGATCGACGAAGTCTCCGAGCATGATGAGTTCGGTCGTACCGCTGGCGCCGCGCGCATGGTCGTCGGCGGCGATCATGTCGATCAGGTCCTTCAACAGGTCGAGGCGGCCGTGAATGTCACCGATCGCGTAGACCCGGCGCCCCTCGCCCAGATGGGGCGGATCGACGAGAAGGTCCGGTGCGGACTTCGCTCTGAAAAGGCCGAACATGCCCGGCCATTATAATGGCAGGCATGGCCTCAGGGCCAGAGCTATTGTTGCGGCTGCGAATGAGCCCGGCGCGACGCGCGGTCGCCATGTCGCTCCGCCGCCTCCGTGCTTGGATCGCCGTCGGGGGCGGGCCCTTAAAGCCGTGGCAGCGTGACGCCGCGTTGCCCCATATATTTGCCGGCGCGGTCGGCATAGCTCGTCTCGCAAGGCTCGTTGCCCTGCAGGAAGAGGAACTGGCAGGCGCCCTCATTGGCATAGATTTTCGCGGGGAGCGGCGTGGTGTTGGAGAATTCCAGCGTCACATGGCCTTCCCAACCGGGCTCGAGCGGCGTCACGTTCACGATGATGCCGCAGCGCGCATAAGTGGACTTGCCGAGGCAGATCACCAGCACGTCGCGCGGGATCCTGAAATATTCCACCGTGCGGGCCAGCGCGAAGCTGTTGGGCGGAATGATGCACACGTCCGTCTTGCGGTCGA
Source organism: Sphingobium lignivorans (assembly GCF_014203955.1). Lineage (NCBI taxonomy): Bacteria > Pseudomonadati > Pseudomonadota > Alphaproteobacteria > Sphingomonadales > Sphingobiaceae > Sphingobium > Sphingobium lignivorans. Next base: position 3,422,670 of record NZ_JACHKA010000001.1, on the reverse strand, counting down.
CGAAGCTGTTGGACGCGAAATCCTTGGGGTCGACGACCGCGCTGTCGACATTGGTGAAGATCTTGAACTCGTCCGCCACGCGCGCGTCATAGCCGTAGGAGGAGAGGCCGTAGCTGATGCAGCCCTCGCGCCGCTGATTTTCCACGAACGGCTCGATCATGGCGCTTTCCTGAGCCTGCGCGCGAATCCACTTGTCGGAGAGTATGGCCATAGCGCGCGGTGCTAGCCGCTCGGCGCGGGGAAGGCCAGTCTCCTTCGCGGGACGCGCGCTGCTTGCCCTCTCTTGCGGCGGTGCGCCGGCAGCTTATGCTGTTTGCATGAACGCGGACGGGCGGGCTGCAGGACGGTCTTCCCGCCAGGAGCAACAGACGAAAAACGGGGGAACCTTGAATGCGTGATCCGGCTGCAATGACCCGCCGAACGATGCTGGCGACTGCGGCGGCGAGCAGCGCGGTGCTGGCGGGCGGTCCCGCGCTCGCGCGTGACGAGGGCGGAGCGCAGGCCAATCCCGCCCGCCTCCAGCTTCTGACCTCGACGGATGGCGTCAACACGCCGCGCCGGGGCGCTGGCGTGATGAAGCTCAGCTTCTCCAATCCCGAACCGTCCGTGGATTTCGGCGGGCTGATCTTCGGGTTCGAGATCATCACCTTCGAGAATGTCTACGGCATCGATCCCGCCGCCGTCACGGTGACGCGCGAGGGGACGGCGGGGCTGACGCTGGTGGCGAAGGGGCTGACCTGGGCCGGCGGCCAGCGGCACGCACCGGGCAGTCTCACAGCCCGGCTGGTCCGCACCGCGAACGGCACGATCGAGTGGGACGTCGAGGCGCGGCTCGACAAGCCCATCAAGGCAATCAAGACCATCGTGCGTGGCCTGCCGCGCGGACGGCTCTCGGCCTCGGCCCGGGAATGGATCGATCCGGGTGAGGATGAGGCACGGTTCGAATATCCGGCCCTCATGGATGGCATGGGAACGCCCTTGACCGCAATCGAGGGCAAGGACGGGCGCATCTGGGGCATTTCGGCGCTGCAGACGCAGGTGCGGCCAGCCCGCTTCGCTTTCCTGCCGGGGCCGGAGGGATACAAGGTCGAGCTGCTGCACGAACAGGCGGGCTGGGACCGGCGCGGCGACGTGCGTACTGCCACCTGGCGCATTGCGTCTGCCGCGGATTTTGCCGGCATCGCCGCGCCGCATTTCGAGACGGTGCGCCGCAACTGGAACCTGCCGGGCTTTGCAAGTCGCGCAGATGCGCCGGAGTGGATGAAGCATCTCGCGCTGGTGCTCGCGCTGCACGGCGAGCACTGGACCGGCTATGTGTTCAACGATTTCGACCGGCAACTCGAGATCCTGCGCTGGACGGCGAAGCAGATCGATCCGCAGAATGTGATGGTGTTCCTGCCCGGCTGGGACGGGCGCTATTATTGGGACTATCCGGCTTTCCGCGTCGGCACGGAGACGGGTGGTGAGGCCGGGCTCGCCCGGTTGATCGCCGAAGGGAAGACGCTCGGCTTCCGCTTCGCGTTGATGTTCGGCAGCAATATCGCCAATCCGCAATCGCCTGCGTTCGCATCGATGGCGGATGCGCAGATCCGCACCATCTACGGCGTGCCGATGGCCGCGGATTATGTGGACTGGGACGGCGACCGCAAGGGCGATGCCAGCATGACCTTCATGAATCTGGCGGTGCCGAGCTGGCGCGATCATCTCAAGGGACGCATCTCCGACATGATCGCGCGCTTCGGGATCGATGCCTATTTCCTCGATATCTGCGGCTTGTGGGAGAACAACCTGTCAGGCGACATGCTCGAAGGGACCCGCACGCTGGTCAGCGAGCTCGCGGCGCTGCACCCGGGGATCCCGCCCATCGCCGAGATGCAATATGATGCGCTGATGGGCTTCATTCCCATGAACCAGGTGGCGCGCTTCCCGCTGTATCCGCAGGCCAATTTCGGCCACGTCGCCTCCTACAATCATCTCAGCTGGCCGGCTCCCGGGCGCGGATCGAGCGGTGTCCATGAGGCGGGGTTCGGCACTTACCGGCCGGTCAGTCCGGACCAGCCGCAGATTCCCACCATCACCTTTGTCGACGACAGCTTCACCACGCAGCGCGCGCTGGTGGCGAAGGACATCGCGACGGCGAAGGCGCGCTTCGCGGCACGGGGTAATCGGACCTGAAGCAACGAGGGTCAGGTGCTGGTTTCTGGCGCTCAGGCCCGCTTATGGAGGTCCGATCCCGAGGTCGGCGGGGCCGAAGGCATGGGGCAGGATGTCGTCCAGCGCATGGCGGGCGACGGCATCGCCGGCGGGCGCGGCGCACAGGATGGAGAGCGGCCGCCCGGCCATGTCCTGTGCTTCCTTGATGATCTGGCGGCAGCGTCCGCATGGCGTGATGATCGCTTCGCCGGTCCCGCCGTCCATGGCGCCGCCGGTGACGGCGATGGCGGCAATGTCCCGCAGGCGGCCCCGGGCATTGGCGGCCGCGATGGCGACCGTCTCGGCGCAGAGCGAGAGGCCGTAGCTGGCATTCTCGAAATTGCTGCCGGTGATGATCGTGCCGTCCGTCAGGCGCAGGGCCGCGCCCACGGCGAAGCGGCTGTAGGGCGCATGGGCATGGCCCATTGCCTCTCGCGCTGCCGCGATCAGGGCCCGGTCGCTGTCGTCCAGTTCATCGCTCATCGCCGCACCGCATTCCATTCGATCGGCCCTTCAATGCCGTCCACGCGCCGGTATGTCGAGGCAGTCCACATCACCCAGCGCCGGGTGGCATAATCGGGCGGGAAGAAATTGCCTTCCAGCCAGAGCGGACGATTGATGCCGCCCGCCACGTCATATCGCGCCTCGAAGGCGTGGGAGGGGCGCAGGATTGCCGGTTTCGCACTGTGCGTCTCGATCTGGTTGAGAAAGATGTTGAGTTCGGCGAGCAGCATGTCGCGGCTTGGCCGGTCCGCGCAGCCGGGCTGGAAATCGAGCTGAACGACCGGCGGCAGCATCGCCGCATCCCGGGGAACGGTGGCGATGAAGCGCGTGGCCTGGCCCGAGGCGCGCTCGCACAGGCTGAAGCGGTGGATCGCGCCATAGCGCAGCCCGTTGCGGCGCGCGCCGGCCAGATAATCATCGAAGGCGGGATCGCGCGATCCCGCCCCGCTGGTGGCGAGGATATAAGCGAAGTCGGCGCCCGCCGCCCGGGCCATGCGCCAGTTGATCTCGCCGCTTTCGGCCGTGAGGATCAGGCCCTGCGTCGGGAAATGCGTGCGAGACGGCGTCCAGTGCCGCGCGAAAAGCGTGGCCCCGCCGCCGATGAGCGCCGCCAGAAGGAGCGTCCCCACCATGAGGCGCAGGGGCGTCAGCTTGATCCGGCGGCGGGGCCGGGCGCGGTGCTGTGTCGTCCTTCCAGTCATGAGCGGATGTGCAGTACGCAGATGAGCGTGAAGAGGCGCCGCGCCGTGTCGAAATCGACGTCGATCTTGCCTTCGAGCCGTCCCCTGAGCAGCTCGGCGGCATCATTGTGGATGGCGCGGCGTGCCATGTCGACTGTTTCGATCTGGGCGGGGGTGGCCTGGCGGATGGCCTGATAATAGCTCTCGCAGATCGCGAAATAATCGCGGATCGCGCGCTTGAGACTCGCCAGCCCGAGAATGACGGCTTCCAGCGGACTGTCGTCAGCGCGGCGGATCTCGATCACGAGCCGCCCGTCGGCCACGCGCAGGAACACCTTGTAGGGGCCGGCATAGCCATCGGGATGCGTGCGCACTGGTGCGAAGCGGTTCTCTTCCAGCAGGTCGAAGATCGCGATGCGACGTTCCTGCTCGACGTCCGCGCTGCGCCACAGGATCGTCTTGTCGTCGAGCGTGATGTCGATGATGCGCGGGTCGGCCATGGTCCGCTGCTTCCCTAGGCCTGTGGCGAAGCGGCGGCAAGGGGAGGTGCAGGCGCATGGGTAGGCGCGGAGCGGCGAGGATCGGCCGCCCGGCGGTGGCCCGCGTCATGTCATCCCCGATCTTATCCACAAAGCGTCCACGGAACTATTGGTGTCGAGGCCCTTGCCCTTCGGTCGCCGAAGGCCGATTGTGCGCGCCCCATGACCGATCCGATCCGCCTCTCGCCGGTGCCCGACACCGCATCCGAAACGCGCCTGCCGCGCAACGTGGAAGCGGAGGCGGCGCTGCTCGGCGCGCTCATGATCGACAATCGCATCGTCGAGGACGTGCAGATGGACCTGCGCGCCCAGCATTTCTACGAGCCGCTGCATGGCCGCATCTACGATGCGATCCTGAAGCTGGTCGATCGCAACATGGTCGCCAACCCGGTGACTCTCAAGCCGCTGATGGAAAGCGATCCGGCGCTCAAGGAACTGGGCGGCCCGGGCTATCTTGCGCAGCTGACCGGCAGCGGCGCGGCCGTCATCGGCGCGCGCGACTTCGCCCGGCAGATCTATGATCTCGCGCTGCTGCGTGAACTCGTCGGCGTGGGCCGCGATCTTGTGGACAAGGCGCTCGATACCTCCGAGTCGATCGATCCGCGCGGGCAGATCGAGCATGCCGAAATGGCGCTTTATGCCGTCGCGGAAGCGGGCGGCGAAACCGGAAGCATGAAGACTTTCGCCCAAGCCACGCGCCTTGCGGTGGAGATGGCGGAAAAAGCTCTCAATTCCGGGGGCCATGTCTCGGGCATCACCACGGGGCTGGACGGGCTCAATACCCGTACCGGTGGCCTCCATCCGTCCGACCTTATCATCGTCGCGGGGCGGCCGGGCATGGGCAAGAGCTCGCTGGCCACCAACATCGCCTATAATGCCGCGCGCCGCTGGGTGCGCGATCTGGCGGACGGCATCCCGCCGGAAAAGTCCATCGGGGCGCCCGTCGCCATCTTCAACCTCGAAATGTCGGCGGACCAGCTCGCGACGCGTATCCTCGCCGAGCAGTCCGGTATCAGCGGCGAGGCCCTGCGCATGGGCAAGATCAGCCACGCCGATTTCCAGAATCTCGTGCGCGCCTCGCGTGAGTTGCAGGATCTCCCGCTCTATATCGACGATACTGCGGGACTTACTATCGCGGCCATGCGCACGCGCGCGCGGCGCCTGAAGCGGCGCCACAATATCGGGCTCATCGTGGTCGACTATCTCCAGCTCCTGCAGGGCACGGGCAAGATGGGCGAGAGCCGCGTCAACGAAATCTCGGAGATCAGTCGCGGTCTCAAGACGCTGGCCAAGGAGCTTAGCGTGCCGGTGATCGCCCTGTCCCAGCTCAGCCGCGCGGTGGAAAGCCGCGAGGACAAGCGCCCCCAGCTCTCCGACCTTCGCGAATCAGGCTCCATCGAGCAGGACGCGGACATGGTCTGGTTCCTCTACCGCGAGGATTATTACGAGATGAGCAAGGAGCCCAAGATCGAGGAAGAAGGGGCTTATGCCGCCTGGGTCGAGAAAATGGACCGCATCAAGGGCCATTCCGAGCTGATCGTCGCCAAGCAGCGCCATGGCGCGACCGGCAAGGTGCGGCTCTACTTCGACGCCAAGATCACCCGCTTCACCGATCTTGCCGACGACGGCATGGCGGCTGCCTACGACGATTGAGCGAAGCGCCGGGGCGTTCGGCAGCACGCGCAAATCTGCGGACTTTGAGGGGGCCCGAAGCCAGCTTTTCAGCCATTTTTGGACGTCGTTCATGACGATATGGTGCGCCGCCATGGCCTCGGAATTGCCCGTGTCGCCTAATCGACCCAGAGCCCCCGCGCCCGGTGCCAGTCTTCCAGCGTCTCGTCGGGATAAGCTTCGAAACACTGGTCGTCCGGGCCGATCTCCGGCTGAACCCAGCCTGCCTTCGACCCGAGCATCATGTGAACCAGTGCGGGCGCCCTGGGCAGCTCGCTGTCGATGGCCGAGGCGAAGGGATGGAAAAGCTCGGGATATTCCGGGCTGAACACCCACAAGGCACTGGCGCAGGCGGCGCAGAAATGGCGCTCGCCGGTGCTGGTGCTGCATCCGCCCGCGCCGTCATCCAGCGTGGCATGATAGACGGTGGTTTCGCCCTCGACCTTCAGCGTGCGGCTGTCGGCGTGAAGATTGATCGCATATCCGCCGCCCCCGGCGGTCTTGCGGCATATCGAGCAATAGCAGCGCATGAAGGGGACCGGCGCATGGCTTTGCGCGGAGAAGCGAACTTTGCCGCAGTGGCATGATCCATGAAGCGCGAGAGGCATGGCCAGATCCTTTCGCCGGGCAAACGGATGGAGCGGCGGGCCGGTTCCGCTTTTCCGCCGTCAATTTCCCGGCGCCTCGACACAAGGCAAGCGTCGGGAAGGAGGGGCGCGCCTTCCTTCCCGCTGCATGTCGGCTCCCGCGCGGGGGCGGGAGCCTCGCCGTTAGATCAGGCCTTCAGGAGCGCTGCCGTGCGGGCCTCGATGCGCTGCTCGAGGATGGTGAGCGGCATGGCGCCGTCCTTCAGCACTTCATGGAAGGTCTTGAGGTCGAACCGGTCGCCCAGCGTTGCCTGGGCCTTGGCGCGTGCGCGCGTCCAGGCGGCGTGGCCGACCTTGTAGCTGCATGCCTGGCCGGGCTGCGTGCAATAGCGCTCGACCTCGCGCTGGCAGCGCGGCTCCGCGAAGCCCGTGACGTCGACCATGTATTTCGTCGCCTGCTCGCGAGTCCATCGCTTGGCGTGCAGGCCGGTGTCCACGGCAAGGCGCGCGGCGCGGAAGAGGAAGGACTGGAGATAGCCCGCCCGCTCCAGCGGCGTTGCATAAGCGCCCAGCTCGTCGGCGACTTCCTCCGCATAAAGGGCCCAGCCCTCGCTATAGGCACTGAAGCCACCCACGCGGCGCAGCGTGGGCAGCGCGCCGGCTTCCTGCATCGTCGAGATCTGCAGATGATGGCCGGGCACCGCCTCATGATAAGTGAGGGCGGGCAGGCCATATTTCGGCCAGTCGGCCACGTCCTTGAGATTGATGTAATAGATGGCGGGACGCGATCCATCCAGTGCGGCGCGGCGATAATAGCCGTTGGACGCGCCGTCCTGAATCTCGACCGGTACCGCGCGGATTTCCAGCGGGGCATTGCTGGGGTTGTTGAACGCCTTGGGCAGCAGCGCCTTGCACTTGAGATAATCGTCGTTGAGGCTCTTGAGCAGTGCGGCGCGCCCCTCGGCCGTGTCCGGATAAAGCTGGTCGGGGCGAGCATTGAGCGCGGTCAGGCGGGCGCCCACGCTGCCTTGCGTCAGGCCGTTGTCACGCAGGATCACGTCCAGCGCAGCACTGATCTCGCGGACCTGATCGAGACCCATCTGGTGGACTTCGTCCGGGCTCATCGTGGTGGTGGTGGATTGGGCCAGCGCATCGGCATAGATCTCGTCGCCGCGCGGGACGCGCCACACGCCGTCCCCTGCCGCCGAGCCGGGCTTCAGCTGCTCGACAAGCGCGATTTGCCGATCGAGCGCGGGGTAGACCTTCTCCGCGACGATCTTCGCGGCCTCGGCAGCCCAGTCACCCGCGACGCCCGCCTTTGCCGCGCGATCGGCCAGCGATCTGGTCATGGAGCAGCTTGCGGCCGGCTGCCCGCGCAGGGTCCGCATCTGGCCCAGGGTTAGGTCAAGCGACCAGGCCGGCGCGAGATAGCCGCGCTGTGCATAGGCTTTCTGCACCTCGCTGTCATTGTCCAGCTCGGTGGCAAAGGCGGCCAGGCGCGAGAGATAGGCCTCGCAATCCGTCTTCGTCGCGATGGTGTGCGCGCTGTTCAGGAAGTCGGGTGTGCTGAAATAGGCGCCGCCCTGCTGGAAGATGCGATAGGGCCGACCGATGGAGGACAGATCGTACTTTCCGCCAGCCACCAAACCGCGCTCGAGCGTATAACGCACGCAGGCGAGGTTCAGCGCATCCTTGTCGCCCAGCGGCCTGTCCTTGAACGCGTCGAGCATGGCGAGCGCCCGACGGGTCAGCGCGAGATCGTCCGTCACGGCCTGCAGACTGTTATCGTCCAGCTTCGCCTTCATCGGCGCGCGCGGCCCTTTGTCGAGGCCAAGTTGCGTTGCCATTTGCGGCGAATTGTCGACCATCATCTCGAAGATCTTTTCGAACGTGGCATCGAGGGCCGGCAGACCGTCCGAAGGCGCGGCGCTCTGCGCGAAGGCGCGCGGCGTCATGCTGACGAGCGCGGTTGCGGCGGTGGTGAGGAGAAAATCGCGGCGTTTCATATTGGGCGGCTCCGTCGATTGCGGGATGGCGGGAACGTAGCGTTCTGGCGGCTCGTCGCAACATAATTTCGTGGTGCGCATTTTCCGCCGGGCGCCGCCTGTCGCTGCCCGCCTCGCCGTGCGCGGGCCACACTTTGTTGACTTACAGCGCTTCCCCCGCGGCGCGTGCGCTGGCCCAGGCCCACTGGAAATTATAGCCGCCGAGCCAGCCGGTGACGTCCACGGCCTCGCCAATCGCATAGAGGCCGGGGAGGCGGCGGCTTTCCATCGTGCGGGACGACAGGCCATCGGTATCGATGCCGCCCGCGGTGACCTCGGCCTTGGCGAAACCCTCCGAGCCGGTCGGCGTGAAGCGCCAGTCGGCAAGGCGCGCCTGCGCAGCCCCAAGCGCGCGGTCCGACAGATTGCCAAGGTCGCCAGCGAGCGCGAGCCGCGCGTCGAGAGCGTCGGCCAGTCGCTCGGGCAGGGCGTGGCGCAGCACGCGGCGCACCGTCGCGCGGGGGCTCGTCCGCTTGGCGATGAGCAACCAGTCGGCGGCGTGATCGGGCAGATAGTCGATGGCGATATCTTCCCCATGTTTCCAGTAAGAGGAGATCTGCAGGATCGCCGGGCCGGAAAGGCCGCGATGCGTGAACAAGGCTGCTTCCCGAAACGCCATTTTCCCGCAGCGCGCCACGACCGGGGTCGAGACGCCCGACAGGTCGCGAAACAGCGCGTCCGCTCCGCTCAAGGTCAGGGGCACGAGCGCGGGGCGGGGCTGGACGATCTTGAGACCGAAGCGGCGGCCGAGCTCATAAGCAAAGCCGGTGGCGCCCATCTTCGGGATCGAGGGGCCGCCGGTCGCGATCACCAGCGCGGGGGCCGTGGCGGATTGCCCGCCCGCCAGAACGCGGAACAGGCCATCGGCATGATCGACTTCGCTGACCCCCTGCCCGCAGCGCAGCTCGACCGCGCCTTTCGCGCATTCCTCCAGCAGCATGGCAACGATCTGCCGCGCGGACCCGTCGCAGAAGAGCTGCCCCAGCGTCTTCTCGTGCCAGGCGATGCCGTGGCTCTCGACGAGGGCAAGGAAATCCTGCGCGGTGTAGCGGCTGAGCGCGGAGCGGGCGAAATGCGGGTTCTGCGAGAGATAGCGGTCGGGAGCGGTGTGGATGTTGGTGAAATTGCAGCGGCCGCCGCCCGAAATGAGGATCTTCTTGCCCGGTGCCTCGGCATGATCGATCAGGAGGACCCGCCGTCCGCGCTGCCCGGCCACCGCCGCACACATGAGCCCGGCCGCACCCGCGCCGAGGATGATCGCGTCATAAGGGGCGGGGGGCGAAGGCATGGGCGCGCCTTAGCGTGCCGAAACTTGAACGTCTCGAAAAAGCTGGGGAGCGTCCTCTTTCATCGAAGGCCCTTGCCTTCCCGATCGCGCGTCAGAGCCCCGGCCTTGCCGCGTCATGATAGAGGTTTCCGCCTTCGTCCATGAAGCGGTCAAGCAGTGACAGGCCTGCGGCGGCGAGCATCTCCTCATAGACATGCTCGCCCAGCGAGACCGAGCGGCGCCCGGTCAGCCGGTCCTGCCATGCGCAGGCCTGCCGCGGCGCGGTGAACAGGAAGCGCCCGCCGGGATGCAGGGCCCCGGCCACGTTGCTCACCAGTGCTCGTTGATCCTCCGGCGGGAGCAGAAACAGCAGGCCGATCGCGATGGCGGCATCGAAGGGCCGGTGGAAGAAGGTGCTGTCCTGCGCGGCCTCGCATGCACTCGGCCTGTCCGGAAAGCGCGCGCGGAACGCCTCGATCATGCGGGGCGATGCATCGATCCCGAACAGATCGAAGCCCGCGTCGATCAGCGTCTCAGCCATCGGTACGCCCGATCCGCATCCCAGGTCCAGGATGGCGGCGCCCGGGGGCAGGGCGTCCCGCGCCCAGTCGCGCACGCGCTTGGCGCCCACGAGGGATCGCACCGCCATGAATTGATCGGCAATGGCGTCCCAGCCCTGCGATCGGTCGATGCTCATGCCGCGCGCCTTCCGTGACGGAGGTCGCTCACGATAGCAAAGGTGCTGCCGCGGGACACTGCGCTTTCGCTGGCAAAGTCCCCGGGGCCGCCCGTCAGAACGCCGGCTGGTTGGCCGGATCGTCCGGGTCGCCTCTTGGCGTGGAAATGGTGTGGATGCCGCATTCCACCTTGTCCCAGCCGCGCCAGCGCCCCGCACGGGGGTCTTCGCCCGGCATCACCTTGCTGGTGCAGGGCTCGCAGCCGATGGAAAGATAGCCCTGTGCTTCCAGCGGATGGCGGGGCAGGGTATGTGCCGCGAAATAGGCGTCGAGCGCGGCCTTGTCCCAGTCGCCCAGCGGATTGATCTTGAGCCGGCCGTCCTCGATCTCGAAGCGCGGCAGATTCTGCCGGGTGACGGACTGGAAAGCCTTGCGGCCGGAAATCCACGTGTCCAGCCCGGCCTTGGCGCGGGCAAGCGGCTCGACCTTGCGGATGGCGCAGCAGCCATCCGGATCATAGGACCAGCGCAGGCCCTTGTCGTCCTTCCGCGCCAGCATCTCGGGGTCGGGCGTCACGACTTCGCTGTGCGTGAAGCCCAGCATCTGCACGAGCGTGTCGCGATATTCCAGCGTCTCGGGGAACATCTTGAGCGTATCGACGAAGACGACCGGCGTGTCGCGATCCGCCGCGGCAACCAGATGCAGCAGCACGGCGCTTTCCGTCCCGAAGGACGAGACGACCGCCACCTTGCCTAGATTGCCTTCCCGCAGCAAGGTGCGCAGCATCGTGCCGGCATCCACGCCCTCGAAGCGGGCGTTGAGCGCATCGGCATCGGCCTGCGTCCAGCGCGGGGCAGTGTCGATCCGATCGATCTTGCGTGCGGCCTCACCCATGATCTTGGCCATGCCGAAGGGCCCAGACCGGCCGCGTGGCATCGACCGCTTTCTGGTAGCGGTGCGGGAAGAGCGCCAATGTCGCGTCCACCAGCGCCGGGTCGAGCGGCTTGTCGGGCGTGAAGCTGTCGAAGCCGCAGCGGATCATGTGGCTGAGCTGATCGACCGCGACATCGCCCACCGCGCGCAGCTCGCCCGTGTAGCCCGCCTCACGCAGGATGCGGGCCGCCGAATAGCCGCGCCCGTCGCCGAAGCTCGGGAAGTTGATCTCGACCAGCGCGATGCGGTCCAGGTGCGGCAGCAGCTCCCGCGCATCCTCGCCCGGTTCGATCCGCACTGCGGTCGCGTTGCTCTGGCCGGAAAAGGCTTCCAGCGTGACGGCCGGCAATTCGGCCGCTTCGCCGGTTTCCCTCAGGGACAGGAATTCCATCATGCGGTTTCTCCGGAAATCTGGCCGGGGCGGACCGCGCGCGAAGCATGTTCAGGCATAAATCGCCTCCTTGAACGGCGCCATGCCGATCCGGCGGAACGTGTCGACGAACCGCTCTCCATCGATGCGATGCGCCAGATAGACGTCGGTGGCTTTCTCCACCGCATCCACGACGCCGTTCTCATCGAAGCCGGGGCCGACGATCTGGCCGAGCGCGACATCCTCCGCGCCCGATCCGCCGAGGAGGAGCTGGAAATTCTCCACGCCTTTGCGGTCCACGCCGAGAATGCCGATGTTGCCGGCATGATGGTGGCCGCAGGCATTGATGCAGCCGCTGATCTTGAGCTTGAGTTCGCCCAGCTCCTTCTGCCGGTCGATATCGGCGAAGCGCTGCGCGATCTTCTGCGCGACGGGAATCGAGCGCGCATTGGCGAGGCTGCAATAATCCAGGCCGGGGCAGGCGATGATGTCGCTGATGAGGTCCAGATTGGGCGTCGCCAGGTCGGCTGCTTCCAGCGCTCTCCAGATTGCGTGGAGATCGGCCTTCTTCACATGCGCCAGCACGATGTTCTGGGCATGCGTCACGCGCAGCTCGTCGAAGCTGTAGCGCTCGGCGAGGTCGGCTATGAGGTCGATCTGGGCGGACGAGGCATCGCCCGGAATGCCCCCGATCGGCTTGAGGCTGATGTTGACGATGGCATAGCCCGGCACCTTGTGCGGCTTCACCTGCGTCTCCATCCACTGGGCGAAATCGCGATCGGACAGGTCAATCTCGTCCGCGAGGCCGGCTTCATAAGGCGGCGGCGCGAATTGCGCGGCGATCCGCTCCAGCTCGGCCAGCGGCGGATCGAGCCCCAGCGTCTTCATATGCGCGAATTCTTCCTCGACCTGCCGGCGATATTCGTCGCGGCCCATCTCGTGGACGAGGATCTTGATGCGCGCCTTGTACTTGTTGTCGCGCCGGCCGTGGCGATTGTACACGCGCAGGCACGCCTCCAGATAGGAGACGATTTCCCCGAACGGCACGAAGTCGCGGATTTCCGGCGCGATCATGGGCGTGCGGCCCATGCCGCCGCCGGCGAACACCCGCGCGCCGACGACGCCGTCCCGCTCGACCAGTTCGAGGCCGATGTCGTGCAGCCGCATCGCCGAGCGATCCGTGGGGCTGGCGATCACCGCGATCTTGAACTTGCGGGGCAGATAGGTGAATTCCGGGTGGAAGCTCGACCACTGGCGCAGCAGCTCGGCAAGCGGTCGCGGATCGGTGACCTCGTCCACCGAGACGCCGGCATACTGGTCCGACGAGATGTTGCGGATGCAATTGCCGCTGGTCTGGATGGCATGCATCTCCACCGTTGCCAGCTCGGCGAGGATGTCCGGCGCGTCGGACAGCTTGATCCAGTTGAACTGGATGTTCTGGCGAGTCGTGAAATGCCCGTAGTCCCGGTCATATTTGCGGGCGATATGCGCCAGCATCCGCATCTGCCGCCCGCTGAGCGTGCCGTAGGGCACGGCCACGCGCAGCATATAGGCATGGAGCTGGAGATAGAGGCCGTTCATCAGCCGCAGCGGCCGGAACTGCTCCTCGCTGAGCTGGCCATCAAGGCGGCGCTGCGTCTGGTCGCGGAACTCGGCGACGCGCGCGTCCACCATGGCCTGGTCATATTGGTCGTAACGATACATGGTCAGATCACCCAGTTGCCGGCCGAAGGGTCGGCGGGTTTGAGGCTGAGATCGAGGCGCACCGTCGGTCCGAGCGCGCGGATGCGTTCCTTGATGTGCGCGGGGCGGATGCCCGTGCCGTCACGCTCTGCCTCGATGACATAAGGCACGACGACGTTGCGGGCGGCGGCTTGCGCCTGGGCGATTTCCTCACCCTTGTCGCCCACGTCCACGGCATCGTCCACATGGAGGGACCAGTCCTCGCCGGTCCACCAGATGACGTCCCCGGTCGCGAGGTCGTTGCCGGTAAGGATGTTCATGGCTGCATGGCTCCAAGACTGTCAGGTTGAGTGCGCATCAGGCAATCGACGGCATCCGCGCGCAAGGCCACCTCGCCGACGACGATGAGGCCCGGGCTGCGGACGCCTGCCCGGGCGACAAGATCGCCGAGATCGGCAAGCAGGGTGCGCAGCACGCGCTGCCCCGGCCGCGTGGCATTCTCGATGATCGCCACCGGCGTGTGCGGCGAGAGGCCGTCGGCCATCAGCTTCTCGGCAATGTCCTGCGCGGTGGCGAGGCCCATGTAGATGACCAGCGTCCGCCCCGCACCGGCAAGGCCGGACCAGTTCTGGCCGGAAAGGCCCTTGCACTGGCCGGCGACGAAGCTGACGATGCTGGCATCGTCGCGATGCGTGAGGGGCAGGCGCGCGCTCGCGCCGCCGCCGATCGCCGCACTGATGCCGGGCACGACCTCGCATGGCACGCCCGCCTCGCGGCAGGCATCCTGCTCCTCGCCGCCACGCCCGAAGATGAACGGGTCGCCGCCCTTCAGCCGTACGACGTCCCGCCCGCCAAGCGCTTCGGCGACGAGCAGCGAATTGATCGCGTCCTGTTTCATCGAATGGCGCGAGCGCTGTTTGGCGACCGAGATCAGTTCCGCGGTTGCCGGTGCAAGCGCGAGGATCGCCGGGTCGACCAGCCCGTCATGGACGATGAGGCGCGCGCTGCCGATGAGGCGCGCGGCACGCAGCGTGAGCAGCTCCGGATCACCGGGGCCGGCACCCACGAGATAGACCGTGCCCGGTCGGGAAGGGACGAGATTCGCCATGTACCTCTAAATGCGTTCGCGGGGTTCCACCCGCAACCGACGCTTGCTTTAGGCGCTCGTAGCGAAACTTTGCCCGGAAAAATGAGGGTCGGGCGGCAGCCTCCCGGCGCGGATGGTTCCGGGCTTTTTGCGCGTGCGTCATGACAGGGGGCGGCAGAATGGTGCCTGTGCAGGATCAGCCCCCGGATATTCCCACTTTGCGCTGCATTTTGCCGCTTCGTTGCGCTGCGGAAACATGGTAAACCAGAGATCTTCGGGACAACGAAGCATGTTTGGGGAGAGGCGCCTCTGGGCCTTTGTGCATCAGGCGTGGGAGACTAGACATGTTGAAGACCATAGGATTGGCCGGAGCGCTTCTGCTCGGCCTCGCAGCCGCCCCCGTGCAGGCGGCCATCACCATTTTCGAGGGAACCACCGAAGGCGCGCCGACCTGGAACCGGCCGCTTGCTGATTTTTCGGACCTGTCGGCTGTCGGGACGGACGTTGCCTATGTCGTGGACAGCTTCACCGTTACCGTTTCGGGTTCCTATGACTTTCTGGAAGTGGCTGACGCCGAGGATTCATGGGATAACTACCTGTTCCTCTATGCCGGTTCCTTCGACCCGCTGGCGCCCTTTGCCAACGGGGTGGCCGGCAATGACGATTTCGGGGCGATCGGCATCTCCGGCTTCACCGGCATTTCGCTGATGACAGGCATCACCTATTTCGCGGTGACGACGGGCTTCGGCAACTTCGACTTCGGCAAATATGCGCTGGTCATCACGGGGCCGGGCGCTGCGGTTCCCCCGGTTACGGTCGTTCCGGAACCGGCAAGCTGGGGAATGATACTCGCCGGCCTCGGGGCAGTGGGCTATGCGTTGCGGCGACAGAACTCGCTGAAGGTCAGCTTCGGCTGAATTTTCTCGCACCGATAGTGTATAAGATGCCGCCGGTCCCGGACCGGCGGCATTTTCTTTGGGTAAAGCCTTGGGGAGGCAATCATGGTCCGCGTCGTCGGCATCGACCATCTCGCCATCCGGGTGAGCGATCTCACCCGCTCGAAGCGATTCTATGATGCGCTTCTGGGTTTCATGGGCTTCGTGCGCGAATGGGAATTCGGGCAGGTCGTGGGCTGGAACAATTGGGAGACGATGTTCTGGATCACCCAGGCGGACAATGCCGGCAGGGCCCATCCGCACCACACGGGCGATATCGGCTTCCACCATTATGCCTTCGAGCTGGCCTCCCGAGAGGAGGTGGACGAGCTCTACGCCTTCCTGCTGGAACAGGGCGTCCGCATCGTCGATCCGCCGGCCGACTATCCGGATTATGGCGAAGGCTATTATGCCGTCTTCTTCCTCGATCCCGATGGCCTCAAGCTGGAAGCGATGCATTTCGTGGAGAAGGAGAAGCGCCGTGCCCGGCTGGCCCGGGAACGCGCGGGCAAGGGAACGGACTGAAGCGTCCGGCCGGGCGTCGCCTTACCGGTCCGCCACGATCTCGATCTGCCGCAAGCCCACGCCGATGGCGGCGCGCGGCTGCTCCATCTCGGCCGAGGCGACCGGATAGGCGCAATGATCCGCGCTGTAGTGGCCGCCGGGATGATGATTGCCGGAGAGGCCGATGCCGCCGATCGGCGCATTGGGCGCGCTGGTCCAGGAGGGCCGGTTCCAGTTGACGATGCCGGCGCGACTGGCTGACCAGAAGCGATCGTAGAGATCCGGACTGCCGCCGACCAGCGTCGCGCACAGGCCGTAGCGGCTGTTGTTCGCTTCCGCGATCGCTTCCTCGAACCGCGAGACGGAGACGATCTGGAGCAGGGGACCAAACAGCTCGAGGTCAGGGCGCTCCTTCATGTTGGTCACGTCGATCATGGCCGGGGTGACGAAGGGCAGGTCTTCGAACGGGCGCTGCATGTGCTTGATCGGCCGCCCGCCATTGCTCATCAGGTAGAGGAAACTTTCGGTGAGGCCGTCCGCAGCCTGCATGTCGATGACCGGTCCCATGAAGGGCGTGGCCGCCGCATGGGGGTGATCGATGATGAGCCGGTCGGCGAGGGACTTCACTTCCTCCACCAGCGGCCCGCGCAGCGTATCGCGCACGATGAGCCGGCGTGCCGAGAGGCAGTGCTGCCCGGTCGCGCCGAAGGCGGACTGGACCATCAGCGCCGCGGCGCCGGGAATGTCCGGCGTATCCCAGGCGACAAGGGGATTGTTGCCGCTCATCGCCAGCGCCACCAGCCGGGCGGGGTTTGCCGCGCATCGCCGGGCGATGGCGAGACCTGTGTGCGTGGAGCCGGTGAACAGCACGCCGTTCACGGCCTCGTGCGTGGCCAGCGCCGCGCCCGCGGTCTCGCCGCCGATGACGCACTGGACAAGATCCTCGATGACGCCCGCCTCGTGCAGGAGCCGCACCAGCATCTCGCCCGTTGCCGGCGCTTTCTCGGAGGGCTTGAAGACGACGCCATTGCCGGCCAGCAGGGCCGGGACGATATGGTCTGCCGGGATGCGGGCGGGAAACACATGCGGTGCGATCACGGCCATCACGCCGTGCGGCTTGTGCCGCAGCGCCATGCGGGCGCCCAGCGCCCCTTCGAGGCGCCGCTGGCCGGTGCGCTCCGAACAGGCGTGGATGGCCTTGTCCGCTCGCTGGATCAGCTCCGTCACTTCGTCCCGGGCATGCCAGAGCGGGCGGCCCGTCTCGCGCGCGATGAGGTCGGCGAAGGCGTCCTCCTCGGCGCGCACGCCATTGGCGAAGCGCCGCATCGTTTCGACGCGATAGGAGGATGGCATGGCAGCCCAGGCGGGCCAGCAGCGCGCGACGGCCTGCACCTGCGCCGCCACGTCGCTCGGCCGCCCTTCCCAGAGCAGGTGGCCGGTTGCCGGTTCGAAGGATCTGATGGGTTGCGACATGGCCGGGCTATGCGCCCGAATTGGTTGCCAGCCTGTTGACGACCCGGGGAGTCGAGGCAGAGAATCCGGGAAATTGGCCGGGTCAGATGCGCCCGGGGCCGGGTGGCGGTGCGCCATGGGCCGCACCCATCGCGCGGACCGCATCGATCTTCGCGGCAAGGGGCGTCCAGTCGTCCCGTCCGGCAATGGCGCTCCAGATCGATTCCACTTCGTCGATGTGCATCGAACAAGGCGCGCCGCCACGCCAGTAGTCGTGATGGAGGGCGCCCGGGCGGGGGGGCAGGGGCGCCATGGCGTCGCGCACAGTCTCCCACGGCGTGCCGACATAGGGGCCATCCGCGCGTGGCCCGTGCCGCCAGTCGAAGAAGAAGCGATCGATCGCGACGTCGCTTTGCTGAAGGGCGCCGATCGCCGCGATGACGAAGGCCTGCGCGCTCTCCCCATCGGGCGCTTCATGGCCGAGGCGCCAGAGAAAGCGCTCGCTCATGCGCGCGACATAGATTTCCGGGAAGCGGCGCAGCGATGTGACCAGCGCATCCGTTTCGGCGAGTTCGGCGAGCGACTGGGCAAGCTGCGCCACGTCCCAGTGGATCGCCTCGGCCTGGCGCCCGAAGGCATAAAGGCCGCTCTGGTCGAAATAGGCGGCCGTGAACCCGGGCTGCCAGCGCGGGGCGAATCGCCATGGGCCATAATCGAAGCTCTCGGCGGTGATCGCGATATTGTCACTGTTGAGCACGCCATGGACGAAGCCGGCGATCATGTAGCTGGCGGCGAGATCGGCCGTGCGCTCGACGACGGCATCGAGCAGCGTGAGTGCCGGCACGGGGCCCGGCTCCCGGGCCAGCAGATGACGCAGGCAATAGTCGATGAGGCGGACGAGATGATCGCGCTCGCCGCGATAAGCGAGCCGCTGGAAGCTGCCGATGCGGATATGGCCATGGCTCAGGCGCACCAGCACGGCCGACCGGGTGGGCGAGGGCTCGTCTCCCCGGACAAGCGCCTCGCCGGTCTCGATCACCGAGAAGCTGCGGGAGGTGGTGACGCCGAGCGCTTCCAGCATCTCGGTCGCGAGGATCTCGCGCACGGCGCCTTTCAGCGTCAGGCGGCCATCCGCCGTGCGGCTGTAGGGCGTGAGGCCCGAGCCCTTGGTGCCGAGATCGAGCAGACGGCCGCCGGCGAGCTCTTCCTCGCGAAGCTGGGCGAACAGGAAACCGCGCCCATCGCCCAGATCGGGATTGTAAACGCGGAACTGGTGGCCATGATAGCGCAGGGCAAGCGGCTCCGGCTGGGCCTGCGGCAAGGGCTGGAAGCGGCCGAAATGGTCGATCCAGCTTGCATCGTCGAGGGACGCGAGGCCCACGGTCGCGGCCGCGCGATCATTGCGGAAGCGCAGGACATGGTCGGGAAAGTCGGCCGGCCTGACCGCATCGGCCATGAAGTCGGCAATTTCGTCGATCTTCCGCTCCGGGCGGTAATTGCTGGCTTGCAGGCTGTGTTCCATGGGTTGATATGGACGCTCCGGGGAAAAGGATCAAGCTTGGCGGGATATGAGGACAAATATTGGTGGTCGCAGGATGGCCTGCGCCTCCATTATCGCGATTATCCCGGTCCGCAGGGCCAGGATCGACCGCCGATCCTCTGTCTGCCGGGTCTCACACGTAACGCGCGGGACTTCGAACCGGTTGCCGAGCGGCTCTCCGGCGAATGGCGCGTGATCTGCGTGGAGCTGCGCGGCCGGGGCGAAAGCGCCTATGCCAAGGACCCGATGAGCTATGTGCCGCTCGTCTATCTGCAGGACCTGCTGCGCCTCGTCGATGAGCTGGGCGTGCCCCGGCTGGTCGGCATTGGCACCTCGCTCGGCGGGATCATGCTGATGCTGATGGCGGCGACGCGGCGGGGTTGCCTTGCCGGCGCACTGCTGAACGACATCGGGCCCGATCTCGCGCCCGAGGGGCTGGAGCGCATCCGCCGCAATGTCGGCTCGGGCAATCATCACCCCACCTGGGTCCATGCCGCCCGCAGCGTGGCGGAGGTGCAGGGCATGATCTATCCCCGCTACCGGCTCAAGGACTGGCTGCGGCTGGCCAAGCGGCTCTACAAGCTGACCAGCCAGGGGCGGATCGTCCTGGATTATGACCAGCGCATCGCCGAGCCCTTTCGCGCGCCGGGCAGCGAAGCCGGCTTCGACCTGTGGCCGGCCTTCGAGGCGTTCGGCGACATTCCGCTGACGCTGGTGCGCGGTGCGCTGAGCGATCTGCTGGCGCCGCAGACTGCCTCCGCGATGCAGGCGCGGCTGCCGCAGCTCGAACTGGTGACCGTGCCGAATGTCGGCCATGCCCCGACACTCGAGGAGCCGGACGCGATGGCCGCCATCGACGCCTTCCTCGCGAAGGTGCTCTCGCGCCTGCCCGCCGACGCGACGGCGCGCTCATGATCGGCGCGGCGCTTTGCAAGGCCGGCAGGACGGGGCCGATCCGCATCCTGCAGCTCCATGGCACCTTCGATCAGGGCGGCAAGGAAGCGCGTGTCGTGCGCCTCATGAACCATTGGGGCGCGCGAGCCAGCCATGACCTGCTGATCGGCGATCCGGACGCGACGGGCGCGCGGGCCGGGATCGACTCGCAAGTGCCGGTGCGGTTTCTCTTTTCGCCTCCGCTGTTCGGGCCGCCTTTGCCGCCCCGCTACATGGCGCTCGCGCGGGCCATGCGGGGCTATGATCTCATCCTGAGCTTCAACTGGGGTGCGATGGACGGCGTGATGGCCCATCGCCTCTTCCATCTCGTCAAGCGCCTGCCGCCGCTCATCCACCATGAGGACGGCTTCAACGAGGATGAAGCGAACACGCGCAGCGAGTTCCGCAACCGCTATCGCCGGATCGCGCTGGGCAGTGCCCATGCGCTGGTCGTGCCCTCCAACCAGCTTGCCCGCATCGCCCAGCGCGAGTGGCACCAGAGCGCCGGCAAGGTCCGGCAGATCCCGAACGGCATCGATGTGGCGTCCTACCAGGGCAAGCGCCCGGCCACGGCCATTCCCGGGCTGGTGCCGGATGGCCGGCTCATCGTCGGCACGCTCGCGGGCCTGCGCCCGGTCAAGAACCTGCGGCGGCTGGTGCGCGCCGTGGCACCCCTGCGGGACCGGGTACGCCTCGTCATCGTGGGCGAAGGCGAGGAGCGCGAGGCCATACTGGCCGAAGCGGCGGCGCTGGGCATGGACGACATGCTGCTGCCCGGTTTCCTGCCGCGCCCGCAGGATTATGTGGGTGCCTTCGATATCTTCGCGCTGTCATCGGACAGCGAGCAGTTTCCCATCTCGCTGGCGGAAGCCATGTCGGCCGGCCTCCCGGTGGTGGCCACGGACGTGGGCGATATCTCCGCTATGGTCTCGGCGAGCAATCGGCCCTTCATCGTGGCGCTGGACGATCCTGACGATTTCACGGCCGCGTTGAGCGAGCTCGCCGCCGATGCGGAGCTGCGCGCGCGGATCGGCGAAGCGAATCGGGCCCGGGCGATGCAGTGCTTCGACGAGGCCGTCATGTTCCAGCACTATGCGCGTCTCTACGGCGGGGCGATCCGGGACGAACTGGCATTGATCTGAGCTTTGTGGCAAATTAAGCCACCCGTGCGAACGAAAAGCTGTTATGGGCGCGTTTCGCGCGGCTCCGGGGGCGGAGCGCGAACGGGCGACTAAGGAGTTTCAATTGTTCAAGGGCGTGAAGCCGATCGTCTATGGCGGTCGCGAAGTGTGGCCGCTGATCGAAGGTGGCAAGGGCGTTGCGGTCTCCAATCACATGAGCTCGGGCGCCTGGGCAGCGGCCGGCGGCATCGGCACTGTCTCTGCCGTCAATGCCGACAGCTATGATCTGGACGGCAACATCATCCCCCAGATCTATCACGGCCGCACACGCCAGCTTCGCCATGAGGAGCTGATCCAGTACGCCATCGACGGCGCGGTCCAGCAGGTGCGGCGCGCCTTCGACATCGCCGGCGGCAGGGGCGCCATCAACATCAATGTCCTCTGGGAGATGGGCGGCGCGCAGCGCGTGCTGCAAGGCGTGCTCGAGCGGACCAAGGGCATGATCTCCGGCGTCACCTGCGGCGCCGGCATGCCCTACAAGCTCAGCGAGATCGCGGCACAGCACAATGTGAGCTATCTGCCGATCGTCAGTTCCGGCCGTGCGTTCCGCGCGCTGTGGAAGCGCGCCTATCACAAGGCGGCGGAATGGCTGGCGGCGGTCGTCTACGAGGACCCCTGGCTGGCCGGCGGGCACAATGGCCTCTCCAATGCCGAGGACCCCACGCGGCCCGAGGACCCCTATCCGCGCGTGAAGGCGCTGCGCGAGACCATGCGGGAAGGCGGCATCAGCGACGATGTGCCGATCGTCATGGCCGGCGGCGTCTGGCATCTGCGCGACTGGAACGACTGGATCGACAATCCCGAGCTGGGCGCCATCGCCTTCCAGTTCGGCACGCGCCCACTGCTCACGCAGGAGAGCCCGATCCCGCAGGCGTGGAAGGACAAGCTGACCACGCTCGATGAAGGGGACGTGTTGCTCCACCGCTTCTCGCCGACGGGCTTCTACAGCTCGGCGATCCGCAATCCCTTCCTGCGCGAGCTCGAAGCGCGTTCGGAGCGGCAGATCGCTTTCTCGATGGAGGAAGCGGGCGACCACACCCATCAGCTCGACGTGGGCGTGAAGGGCCGCAATTTCTGGGTGACGCGCAATGACCTGCTGCGGGCCCGCGAATGGGTGCTGCAGGGCTTCACCAACGCGCTCAAGACGCCCGACAACACGCTGGTCTTCGTCACCGACGAGGAACGCGCGGAAATCCGCAAGGACCAGACGGACTGCATGGGCTGCCTCTCCCATTGCGCCTTCTCGTCCTGGAAGGACCATGACGATTTCTCGACCGGGCGCCTCGCTGACCCGCGCAGCTTCTGCATCCAGAAGGCCCTGCAGAACGCGATCCATGGCGGCGACATCGACCGCAATCTCCTGTTCGCCGGCCACAGCGCTTACCGGTTCAAGCAGGACCCCTTCTATTCCAACGGATTCGTGCCGACGGTGAAGCAGCTCGTCGACCGTATCCTGACCGGGGATTGATGTCCGTGATGCGCGCGCCAGACATGCCCGGCCTTGCCCTGCTGCGTTACCGCGCGGCGGACTATCAGGTGCTTCGGCCTGGCCGGTTCGTCATTTGCGCTGTGAGCGGCGCGGAGATCCCCCTGGGCGAACTGGCCTATTGGAGCGAAGCCCGGCAGGAAGCCTATCGCAGCGCACTGGAAGCGACCCGGGCCCTCGCTACGTCCTGAGCATTTCCGGACATTTCAGGACACATAAAGCGAAGGTCGGGCCTCGGGCCTGCCTGCTGCCGGAAAGGACGGAAATCCGGGCCTGAGCGCGGGCCGGCGCCGGGCTGCATCGGCCCCGAAAACAGGACAGGCCCGCGCGTGCGCAGGCGCGGGTCCAATCGTTTGAATTCGAAGTGTTGGAGGCGCCGTTTGGCGGCTTCCCGCCCGCCCGGCGCGTCCGCGGCGCCCGTCAGTCCGTGGGGGCGACGTTGCGCGAGCGGATCAGCCATTTGCCGTTCAACCGCACCACCTCGTCCACGCCCCGGCCGGCGGCGGCGAGGCGCGGCGGCTGGGTGTAGGGCGATCCGGCGAACACGGTCATCCAGTAATAATGATAGCGGGCATGGTCCCGGTCGATGAACTCGATATGGGCATTGCTCATGATGTGATGCATCGCCGGGATGGTCTCGCCCTTAGCGCGCCGCTCGGCCTGACTGTGCTTGAGATCGGCCACCATCTTGCGCAGCGCCGCCGGCCCCTTGGCCTCGCCGAAGGAGCCGTCCGGCGTGAAGACCGTGGGATAGGCCTCCTCATTGAGCGAATCGATCGCGCGGACATAATTCCACATGAGTTCGGTGATGGCGACGCGGTCGTGCGTCTCGCGCAGGATGTCCGCATCCGCAGGGGGTTGCGCGGCGGCGGGAGCGGACATGGCGAGCAGGACGGCCAGCGCCGTCAGGGATGGTCGGATCATAGTCAGGGCCTCTCCTGTTGGATGTTCGCCGGCCTGTGGCGGCCATTGTCGAACATGGCCGGTCTACAGGGGGCGCCGCAGCTCCGCAACGGGGCGGTCGATCAGCCCGAGGCCGGAGAGCTATTCAGGATCTGGATGTCATCGCCGCATGTGCCATCCGGCGCAGCGCGAGGCGGTCGAACAGGGCATTGGCGAGGCCGGGGCGCGGCCTCATCGCCGGCAGTTCCCCGGCATAGAGGCTGCTCAGCCGTTCGGGGAGGCCGGTGGGCCCCTGCGTGCCCATGATCCGGCTGACCATGCGGTTCTGGAAATGACGGACGGCATAGCTGACCATCCGTCGATACTGGAGGCGCCAGCCGCGCGGGCTCAGCAAGCGGACGGGCTCGCACAGGAACCCGGCGGCATCGGCATGCGCGAGGCGCGCGCGATCCCAGTCGGCATCCGGGCCGAGGTCGGTCGCGGCCCATGCGGCGACAAGGCCATCGTCACCCACCAGATCGACGGGCAGCCGCAGGCCGCGCGCGCGCAGGCGGCGCAGGAAATCGCCGCGCAGCGCATAGAGATCGCCGAAAAGGCCGCCTTCCTCGCGCAGCAAGGCCTGATAGACGCGGTGCCGGCGGCCATTGAACGGCAGGCCCGCGACGGCATTGGCATGCGGCCGATCGCGCAGGACGGCAATGAGCGCGTCGAACGAGCCGGGCGCGATTTCCGCGTCGCCATCCATGAAGATCACGGCTTCGGGCATGTCGGCCGGCAGCAGCTCGTGGACGAAGCGGTTCCAGCTCCGCGCCTTCCCGCCCTGCGGCCATTCATGCACGATGAGCGCCGGATGCCGCGCGGCGATCGCCCGGGCAATGGCGGCCGTCCGGTCCGTCGAACCGTTGACGAGCAAGTGAAACACCGTGCCGGGTCGGTCGAGCGGCAGGCTCGCCAGACACGCGGCGATCCGGCGCTGCTCGTCATGCGCGAAAATGGCGACGGCCGTGCCTGCCATGTCAGCCGGCAGCCGGGTCCGGTGTCCCGCGCTCCATCTCCGCCGGGACGCGCATCGGCAGGAACAGCGAGACGACCAGCGCGAGCAGCAGCGTCACGACGGTCGTCCAGAGCAGCACGGCAGCGACGCCGACGATCTGCGCGACGAGCTGCACCAGCACGCCGCTGTCATCCCCATAGCCGACGCCGCCCAGCGCCACGGCGGTGAGCGGTGCGACCAGCAACGCGCCCAGCATGCCGCCGACGCCGTGCACGGCGAACATGTTCGAGGCATCGTCGATATCCAACCGGCGGCGGACGAGATCGGCCATGACGAAGCAGAGGATGCCCGCAAGCGCGCCCAGGCCGATGGCGCCCATCGGGCCGATCAGCCCGGCGGCGGGCGTGACGGCGGCAAGGCCGGCAAGGGCACCGGTCGGAAAGCCCGCA
This sequence comes from Sphingobium lignivorans, assembly GCF_014203955.1. Taxonomy (NCBI): domain Bacteria; kingdom Pseudomonadati; phylum Pseudomonadota; class Alphaproteobacteria; order Sphingomonadales; family Sphingobiaceae; genus Sphingobium; species Sphingobium lignivorans. Next base: position 3,398,057 of record NZ_JACHKA010000001.1, on the reverse strand, counting down.
AGGCCGGTGCCGCCGTGGCGGATACGCTCGGCGGCCATCCAGCACAAGGCAGCGGCCGCGGCCGCCAGATGGGTGTTGAGAAGCGCGAAGCCCGCGTCGGCGGACGCGCCCAGCGCTGACCCGCCGGTGAGGCCGAACCAGCCGACCCAGACCAGACCGGCGCCGGCCAGCCTGAGCACCGGGCTGTGCGGCGCGACGGGTGCGGGATAGGCGCGCTTGCCGATGAGAATGGCGAGCAGCAGCGCGGAGATGCCGGCCGTGGTGTGAATGACGATGCCCCCGGCATAATCGAGCGTCCCCAGCTGCGCGAGCCAGCCGCCGCCCCACAGCCAGCGCGCGACCGGCACATAGACGAACAGCGACCAGAGCAGCAGGAAGGGCACCAGCCAGCCCAGCCGCACCCGCTCGACCAGCGCGCCGACCATCAGCGTGGGCGCCAGCGCGGCAAGGATCATGTGGAACAGCGCGAAGACGGGCTCTGACACCGCCGTGCCAAGGCGCAGCTCGGCGAGATTGGCAAGGCCCAGATTCTGCAGGCCGCCGATCATGGACGGTCCGGGCGCGAAGACGAGGCTGTAGCCCGCGACGGCCCACAGCAGCGACACCGCGGCGACGCTCGCAAAGCCCTGCGTGAAGACCGGAAGGAGATTGCGCCCCCGCACGACGCCGGCCCAGCTGAGCGCCAGACCCGGCAGAAGCGCGAGCAGCACCAGCGCGCTCGCGGCCAGCAGCCAGGCATTGTCCCCGCTGTCCGCGCCGGGTGGCTGCGCCAGCGCCGGGCGCGCGGCCAGCAACGCCAGCAGCGCGGCCCCCGCTTTCATGCCTGTCACTCTCTTCGCCATCGCTCCGCTCCGCTCCGCTGTTGTGCCGGAAATCGCAAAGGCGAATTCCGGGGAGGCACAGGAAAAAGCGCATCCCTGCAGGCACTCCTAGCGCAGCTTTCTGTGTTTTCTCTTACACCCAGCCTTCGAGAATCTGGTCCGGTGGCCTGTCGCCGCCCACCCACATGCGGATATTGGTGATGACGCGCTCGCCGGTGGCGATCCGCCCCTCGAAGGTCGCCGAGCCCATATGCGGGGTCATGACGACATTGGGGAGGGCGAGCAGGCGGGGATCGATCCGCGGCTCGAACGTCCAGACGTCCAGCCCGGCGCCGGCGATCCGGCCCTGCTCCAGCGCTTCCACCAGCGCTTCCTCGTCGACAATGCCCCCGCGCGAGGCATTGATGAGATAGACATGGCGGCGCAGCAGGCCGATGCGGCGCCGGTCGATCAGGTTCACGCTCTCGGCATTGAGGGGCGTGTGGATGGTGAGGATATCGATGCGCTCCAGCATCTCGTCGAGATCGGCATGCCAGGTCGCGGCCAGCTGCGCTTCCAGCACGGCGGGCAGCCGGTGGCGATTGTGATAATGGATCGAGAGCCCGAAGGCGCGGGCACGCTGCGCCACGGCCTGGCCGATGCGCCCCATGCCGACGATGCCCAGCGCCTTGCCGCCGATGCGATGGCCCAGCATGTTGCTCGGGCTCCAGCCGGTCCACTGGCCCGACCGCACCAGCTTCTCGCCCTCGGCGAGGCGGCGCGGGACGGAGACGATGAGCGCCATCGTCATGTCCGCCGTATCCTCGGTCAGCACGCCGGGGGTGTTGGTGACGATGATGTCCTTCGCGCGCGCGGCCGGAAGCGCGATATGGTTCACGCCCGCGCCATAATTGGCGATGAGCTGGAGCCCTTCGCCCGCCTGCGCGATCAGGGCCTCGTCTATGTCGTCGGTGACGGTGGGGACGAGCACGTCGCAGGCCTGCATCGCCTCGTGCAGTTCGGCGCGGCTCATCGGGTGATCGGCGGCATTGAAGCGCACGTCGAACAGCTCGGCCATGCGTGTTTCCACCGCTTGCGGCAACTGCCGCGTGACGACGACACGGGGTCGGGCGGGCCGGGGGCGCCTGGTCATGAGGCCGCGCATGCTCCGGCGGGCGGGCGGAGGTCAAGCGGCAAATGCGTCCGACCCTTGCGGGACGGTTGAAGGGGCGCGGCGCGCGTGGCAAAGCGCGAAGGTGAACATGTGGGCGATGATGGGAGGGCGACGAGATATGAAGCGACCATGGGCGCATCTGGCCTGTGCGATGCTGATCGTCGCCGCCGGGGGAAGCGCGGACGCGCAGTCCGGCAAGCGGGTGCCTTACTGGGCCTCGCTGGCCAAGGGCGAGGCGCGCATGCGCGTGGGCCCCAGCCTCGATTATCCGGCAAGCTGGATCTACCAGCGCCGCGACCTGCCGCTCAAGGTGGTGGAAGTCTATTCGAACTGGCGCAAGGTGGAAGACCCTGACGGCACGCAGGGCTGGATGCATGTGCGCCTGCTCAAGGACGAACCGACCGCCATCGTGCGCGGCGGCATCGCCGACATGCGCGAGCGACCCTCGGCGGGCGCGAAACTGCTCTACCGGCTGGAGCCGGGCGTGGTGGGCCGTGTCTCGGGCTGCTCGGACGGCTGGTGCTCCGTGGCGGTGGGCAACCAGCGCGGCTATGTGCCCGCGCAGAGCCTGTGGGGCGCGATCCAGTAGCATCCCGATCGTCCGCATGACGCGGCTGGCGGGGCGGTTTCGCTGCGGCCGAAAGCCACGCGCGCGGGGCGATGCCTGACCGGCGTCATCCCGACGGCTGCGGTTCGTCGCGATCCGCCGACAAGGCTGTTGCTCCGGCCGCGCCCCGGTGCAAGAACCGGGAGACGGGTTTCCGGGTGGGGTGGGCACGGATGCTTTTGTCACGCAGTTATGCGCCGTCGGCCGATCTCGCGGCTTATGTCCGGCGCCATTATGTCTTCCATGCGCCGCTGCCGGACGACTTCGTCCTGATCGACAAGCTCATGTCCGAGACGGCGATCATCCGCATCCTGCTGCAGGGCGACTGGGCAGCGGAGACCGGGCCGGACCAATGGTCGAACTTCGGGCCGATCCCGCTCATGGGGCCGAACGGCATTCCTTGGCGCGTGCGGGTGCGCGGGCCGTTTCTGGTCGTCGGCGTCGCCATCCGGCCGGGCGGCTGGGCCAGCCTCTTCGCCGAGCCGGCCCGGCTGATCGCCGACGGCGCGCGGCCGCTGATGGGCTTATGGGGCGATCTGGGCGAGCGGCTCTACCGGGATGTCGCGGCGGCGCCGGACGATCATGCCGTCGTCGAGGCGATCGAGCGGGTGCTGCGGCTGCGGCTCGCGACCTATTGCGGCCCGCCGCCCTCGGCGGCGATGGCGGCCTTCGAGAAGATCGCGCGCGAGGACAGCACGATTCCCGTGGCGCGGGCGGCGCAGCAGGTCGGCCTGTCGGTCCGCCAGTTCGAGCGGCAGTGCTATGCGAGCTTCGGCCACAGCCCCAAGGTCATCCTGCGCCGCAGCCGCTTCCTCGACATGGCGCAGGCGATGCGCGGCTTCAGCGAGCCGAGCGCGGAGCAACTGGCGGCGCTGCGCTACTTCGACCAGAGCCATCGCAATCGCGAGTTCCGCCATTTCTTCCAGCTGACGCCGGGACAGTTCGACAAGGTGACGACGCCGCTGTTCACGGCGGGGCTAAAGCTGCGCGCCGATGGGCTGGCCTAGGGCTAATCGACATTCAGCGCTGGCGGCCTGCAAATGGCGGTTTCCCGGTCTTCCGGTGCTCACGTACCTTGAGTACGCTGCGCGCCGGGTCCCGAAAAACCACCATTTTCGCCACGCCATCATCTGAATGTCGATCCGCCCTAGGGCTAATCGCCGTTCAACCTGTGGAGCGCGTTTGCCTCCCTGGAGAATGTCATGCTGAACTTGTTTCAGCATCTATTTCGCGTCCGAGCCCTGAGCTTCAAGGCACGATGGATGCTGAAACAAGTTCAGCATGACGAGAATATTGGCAGGAAGGGTGCCCGTTCAACGGACGAAATAAATGGCGATCAGCCCTGGGGCCGAATGTCGTTCAGCCCCGTGCGGGCCGAGGCAGCGCAGCGGCTTCGCGGGCGAGTTGCTCGATCTGCGCGGGATCGGGCGTGCCCTTGGGGACGACCCAGCTTCCGCCGACGCAGCCGACGAACGGCTGGGCGAGCCAGTCGGCAGCGGTGTCGGCGCTGATGCCGCCGGTGGGGCAGAAGCGGGCCATGTGGAACGGCGCGGCGAGGGCCTTGAGCGCGGGCAGGCCGCCGCTGGTCGCGGCCGGGAAGAACTTGAAGCGCTCGAGGCCCAGATCGAGCCCGCGCATGATGTCCGCCGCCGTCGCCACGCCGGGCAGCAGCGCCGCGCCGGCCGCGCGCGCGGCCGTGCCGAGCGGTTCGGTAAGGCCGGGCGAGACGATGAAGCGGGCGCCCGCTTCGAGCGCCTGATCGAGCATCCTGGGATTGAGCACCGTGCCCGCGCCGACGACCGCGCCGGGCACCTGTGCCATCTCGCGCATCACCTCCAGCGCCACGGGTGTGCGCATGGTCACTTCCAGCGCAGGCAGGCCGCCCGCGACCAGCGCCTGCGCGATCGGCACGGCATCGGCCACGCGCTCCACGATCAACACCGGGATCACCGGCGCCAGCGCCATCACATCATCGACTGTCATGCTCATGCTTTCTTCTCGCGCCAGGCGGCGGCTGCGCCGTAAAGGCCGATCTCGGGGTGGACGGCGAGGCGGACAGGGATCGTCCGCATCAGCCCTTCATAGCGGCCCTTGGCGGTGAAGCGACTGTGAAAGCCGCTCTGGTTGACCAGGAAATCGCGCATCCGCTGGGTGAGGCCGCCAGCCAGCACGACCTGATGAGGGCCATGCGCGAGCGCCAGATCGCCCGCCACGGCGCCATAAGAGAGGCAGAAGCGTTCCAGCGCGGAGCGGGCCAGCGGATTGCTGCCGTCCAGCGCCGCCGCCCAGAGATCGGCATCGGACCACAGGGTGACCGGCTCGTGGCTGAGCGTTGCGAGTGCCTTGTAGAGATTGTTGAGGCCGGGGCCCGAGACGATCCGCTCGGTGGACACGCGGACGAAATCGGCGCGCAGGAGTTCGAGGATGCGGCCTTCCAGCGCATCGAGCGGCGCGAAATCGACATGGCCGCCCTCGGTGGCGACGATGTGCGGCACGCCATCGTCGAACGCGACAAGCCCCACGCCGAGGCCCGTGCCCGGGCCGAGGATCGTGACGCCGCCATCGGTGGGGAAGGGCTTCTCCGGCCCGAACAGCAGCGGCAGGTCGCGCATCGGCAGCCGCGCCACGGCATGGGCCACGGCCTCGAAGTCATTGACCAGCCGCACGCAGGCGAGGCCGAGATCCGCGGCGAGGCTGGCCGGGCGGACCATCCAGCTTGAATTGGTGAGCTTGATGGTCTCCCGTGCGATCGGCGCGGCGAAAGCGATGGAGAGCCGGTCGGGCAGGTCGCCGCTTTCCTCGCGCTGATAGGCACGCCAGCAGGCGGCGAGGCTCGGATAATCCGCCACCTTGTACTTGCGCACGGTGCCGAGCGTGGGCACGCCATCGGCATCCAGCGTGGCGCGGGCAAAGCGGGCATTGGTGCCCCCCACATCGGCCCGCGATGATCTCCGTCACAGCGCGATGTCCCGGTCCATTGCCGCCAGGATGGGCGAGGCGCCGGCCTCCGCGACATCGCTGTGATGGCGGAACAGGGCGAACAGCTCGCGGCCGGTGTCGAACGGCGGGGGCGGGGCCTCGGCCTGCGGGCGCGCGGCCCACTCGGCCTCGTCCACCAGCGCTTCCAGCCGGCCTTCCACGGCGCAGACCCGCACGATGTCGCCGTCGCGCAGCTTGCCGACCGGGCCGCCGCCCAGCGCCTCGGGCGAGAGATGGATGGCGGCGGGCACCTTGCCGCTCGCGCCGGACATGCGCCCGTCCGTCACCAGCGCGACCTTGAAGCCCCGGTCCTGCAGCACGCCCAGCGGCGGAGTGAGCTTGTGCAGCTCCGGCATGCCATTGGCGCGCGGCCCCTGGAAGCGGACCACCACGACCACGTCGCGGTCCAGCTCGCCGGCCTTGAAGGCTTCCATGACCTCGTCCTGCCCGGCGAACACGCGGGCGGGCGCCTCGATCGTCCAGCGCGCCGGGTCCACCGCGCTGGTCTTCATGATGCAGCGGCCGAGATTGCCGGCAAGGAGCTTCATGCCGCCATCGGCGCTGAAGGGATCGGAGACCGGCCGCAGGATCGCGTCATTGCCGGGCGCGGTGGGCGGCTCGTCCCAGACCAGCGCGTCGTCCACCAGCATGGGGCTGCGGCCATAATCGGTGAGGTCGGCGCGCGCGACGGTCATGATGTCGCGGTGGAGCAGGCCATTGCCGAGCAGCTCCGTGATGATCCACGCCATGCCCCCGGCGGCGTGGAAATGGTTCACGTCGTCCGCGCCATTGGGATAGACGCGCGCGAGCAGCGGCACGACCGAGGACAGCTCGGCCAGGTCCGTCCAGTCGATGAGGATGCCGGCCGCGCGGGCAATGGCGGGCAAGTGGATGGCATGGTTGGTCGAGCCGCCGGTCGCCAGCAGGCCGATGGCGGCATTCACGATCGCCTTCTCGTCCACGCAATGGCCGAGCGGGCGATAATCCTCGCCGTCCCAGCCGAGCGACGCGACGCGATGCACGGCGGCGCGCGTCAGCTCGCTGCGCAGCTTCGTGCCCGGATTGACGAACGCGGCGCCCGGCATGTGCAGGCCCATCACTTCCATCATCATCTGGTTGGTGTTGGCGGTGCCGTAGAAAGTGCAGGTGCCGGCATCGTGATAGCTGGCGGATTCGCTCTCCAGCAGCTCCTCGCGGCCGACCTTGCCCTCGGCATAGAGCTGGCGGATGCGCTGCTTCTCCTTGTTGGCGAGACCCGAGGGCATCGGCCCGGCCGGCACGAAGATGGTCGGCAGATGGCCAAAGCGCAGCGCACCCATCAGCAGCCCCGGCACGATCTTGTCGCAGATGCCCAGCATCAGGGCGCCTTCGAACATCGCATGGCTGAGCGCGATGGCGGTGGAGAGGGCAATGGTGTCGCGCGAGAAGAGCGAGAGCTCCATGCCGGCCTGCCCCTGCGTGACGCCGTCGCACATGGCAGGCACGCCGCCGGCGACCTGCGCGGTGGCGCCCACTTCCCGCGCGGCGATCTTGATGGCCTCGGGATAGCGCCCATAAGGCTGATGGGCCGAGAGCATGTCGTTATAGGCGGTGACGATGCCGATATTCATCGCCCGGCCGGTGCGGATCGCCGGCTTGTCCTCGCCGCTCGCCGCGAAGCCATGGGCCAGATTGCCGCAGGAGAGCTTGTCCCGATTGGTGCCGGCGTCGCGCCCGCGCTCGATGAGGTCGAGATAGCGCAGCCGGCTCGCCGCACTGCGCGCCGTGACCCGCTCGGTCACGCGGGCGATGACGGGATGAAGGTCAGTCATACCAGCTTGCTCCGTCCCGCTCGATCAGCGCGATGCCGGCGGAGGGACCCCAGGTCCCGGCAGCATATTGCACCACTTTCTGGCCCGATTCCTTCCAGCCGGCCGTGATGGAATCGATCCAGGTCCATTGTGCTTCCACTTCGTCGCGCCGCACGAACAGGGTCGTGTCGCCCTCGATCAGATCGAGCAGCAGCCGCTCATACGCGATCCGCCGCCGCTCGTTGGCGAAGGCATGGGCGAGGCTGACGTCGAGCCCGACTTCCTGCAGCTTCACGCCGTCGCGATCGAGGCCGGGTCGCTTGGCCATGATGCACAGGCGGATATTCTCGTCCGGCTGCAGGCGGATGATGAGCTGGTTGGGCTCCAGCGCATCGCCATAGCCATTGCGGCGGAAGATGCTGTGGGTGACGGGCTTGAACTGGATCAGGATCTCCGACTGGCGGCTGGGCATGCATTTGCCCGTGCGCAGATAGAAAGGCACGCCGGTCCAGCGCCAGTTGTCGATATGGGCCTTGAGCGCCACGAAGGTCTCGGTGTCCGAAGGCTTGCCCAGCTCCTCGGCATAGCCGGCGATGAGCTTGCCGCCCACCGCGCCCTCCCGATATTGCCCCCGCACGCTGTGGGTACGCACGCTGTCCGGCTCCATCGGGCGCAGCGAGCGCAGCGCCTTCACCTTCTCGTCGCGCACGGCCGTCGAATCCATCCGCGCGGGCGGCTCCATGGCGATGATGGAGAGGATCTGGAGCATGTGGTTCTGCACCATGTCCTTCAGCGCGCCCACGCCGTCATAATAAGAGACGCGGCCTTCCAGCCCCACCGTCTCGGCGACAGTGATCTGCACATGATCGATCGCGCTGGAATTCCACAGCGGCTCGAACAGCCGGTTGCCAAAGCGTAGCGCCATGAGGTTCTGGACCGTCTCCTTGCCCAGATAATGGTCGACGCGGAAGATATGTTCCTCGGGGAAGAGCGCGCCGATGGCGTCGTTCACTTCCTTCGAGGACGCCAGATCCTTGCCGATCGGCTTCTCCATGGCGATGCGCGTGTCCGCGCCGATCAGCCCGGCGCCGGCGAGGCCCTGCGCGGTCGGCGCGAAGAGGGACGGGGGCGTCGAGAGATAGACGGCGACAGGCCCGGTGCTGAGCGAGCGGGCCCGCTCCGCCAGCGCGGCGAACTGCGCTTCATCGCCCGCCGAGACGGGGCAGTAGACGATGCGCTCGAGAAATCCGGCAATGCGGTCCTCGTCCAGCAGCTCCGCCTGCGCATAGGTCTTGAGTGCTTCCGCGATCGTGTCGCGAAACGCCGCGTCGTCCATCCGGGTGCGGCCCGAGGCCATGATGTGAAACGGCTCCGGCAGCAGCCCGTCGCACAGCAGATGATAAAGCGAGGGAAACAACATGCGATGGGCAAGATCGCCCGTCGCCCCGAACAAAATCAGAACCGTGGATTTTTCGGCCAAGGGACCCTCATCTTAGCGAGGCGCGGACAGGGCCCGCGCGTGAGCAGCTTCACGCCATCAGCTTTACAGCCGCGCACTCATTGCGCAACCGCACAATCGGGCGCGCCGCCATGACATGCGCCGGAATCCCGCTTGAAACCGCCATTTCACAGAGCTGACGCGCTCGGGCCACGGCCGCAAGGCCGCAGACGCCCCGAACGGTGAAGCCTCTGGACGCGAACCGGTCTGCCGCTTATGGCCGCACCATCGCGGCGCGCGGGCGTGGCGAAATGGTAGACGCAGCGGACTCAAAATCCGCCGGAGCAATCCATGTCGGTTCGAGTCCGACCGCCCGCACCACCGCCCCCTTCCGTGTCGATAAACAGGTTCCTCGTAGCGCCTTGTGTCACGGGAGCATCAGCGCCCCCGCCCTAGCGTACAAGCGCTCCATTTTGCCGCGCGGCTTGAAAATCGCCTTTCGCATTTCCTTATTAGCGCATGAGCGGCGTGTGCCGCGCCAGCGGATCGCGGGGTGAGGAAGATGAGTTCAGGTCGGTCGCGGCAATGGATGTGGGCTGACGCGGTCGGCCTCATCGACAAGATGGAGCGCCTGCACCGGGAAGGCTATTCCCCGTCGCGCGCAGGGCGCGGCGGCGTGGGCTGGGAGCCCCCGGTGGACATCATCGAGACCGATCATGAAGTGCTCGTGCTGGTCGCGCTGCCCGGCGTCGATCCGGAGCAGGCCGAGGCCTTCATCGAGGATGGCGTGCTGGTCGTGCGGGGCCAGCGCGTGCTGCCCCCCGAGATCCGCACCGCGCGCATCCACAGGCTGGAGCTTCCGCAGGGGCGCTTCGAGCGGCGCCTCGCGCTGCCCCGCGGCCGTTATCAGGATGTGAGCCGGACGAGCGCGCACGGGTGCCTGCTGGTCACCCTGCACAAGGTGAATGGCGGAGGCCAGTGGTGATGGACAGCATGACCGAACAGAAAAGTCCGGAGCCGGTGCAGGCGCCCGGCGCGAGCGGGCCGCAATTGCCCGAGCTGCCCGAGGATGCGATCATCATCGTGCCGGTGCGCAACTTCGTGATGTTCCCGGACGTGGTGATGCCGATGGCGATCGGGCGGCCGGCGTCCATCAATGCGGCGCAGGCGGCCGTGCGCCAGAGCCTGCCGGTGGGCATCCTCGCTCAGCGCGATGCCGGCGTCGACAATCCCGCGCCCAACGACATGCACCGCATGGGCACCATCGCCAATGTGCTGCGCTACGTCACGGCGCAGGACGACACGCATCATCTCATCCTGCAGGGCGAGACGCGCTTTCGCGTGGTCGAGTTCCTGGAGGGCTGGCCTTTCCTCGTGGCGCGGGTCGCGCGCGTGGCCGAACCGGAAAGCGACGCCCCGGAGATCGAGGCGCGGATCATCAACCTGCGGCGGCAGGCGCTGGAGACGGTGGAGCTTCTGCCGCAGGCGCCGCAAGGCCTGGGCGACGCGATCCGCAACATCGGCTCGGCGTCCACGCTGGCGGACACGGTCGCGGCCTATCTGGACATGGGCGCGGACGAGAAGCAGGAGATACTGGAAACCGTCGCGCTCGACGTGCGGCTGGACAAGGTGTCGCGCGCGCTCGCCCAGCGCCTGCAGGTGCTGCGCCTCTCCGCGGAGATCGGCCGGGACGTGCAGGAAACGCTCGGCTCCCGGCAGCGCGAGGCGCTGCTGCGCGAGCAGATGGCCGCGATCCAGCGCCAGCTTGGCGAGGATGACGGCAAGGCCGCCGAGGTGGCGGAAATCAGCGAGAAGATCGAGAAGGCCGGCATGCCGGCGGACGTGGAGGCGCAGGCACGCAAGGAACTGCGCCGGCTGGAGAGCACGCCCGACGGCGCCGCCGAGCATGGCATCATCCGCACCTATCTCGACTGGCTGACCGAGCTTCCCTGGCAATTGCCCGAGGAAAAGCCGATCGACATCGCGGAAGCCCGGGCGGTGCTGGACGCGGACCATTACGGGCTGGAGAAGATCAAGCGGCGGATCGTCGAGTATCTCGCGGTGCGCAAGCTGGCGCCGGAAGGCAAGGCGCCGATCCTGTGCTTCGTGGGCCCGCCCGGCGTGGGCAAGACCTCGCTCGGCCAGTCGATCGCGCGGGCGATGGGCCGTCCGTTCGTGCGCGTGAGCCTGGGCGGCGTCCATGACGAAGCGGAGATCCGGGGCCACCGGCGCACCTATATCGGCGCGCTGCCGGGCAACATCATCCAGGCGATCCGCAAGGCCGGCACGCGCGACTGCGTGATGATGCTCGACGAGATCGACAAGCTGGGACAGGGCATGCACGGCGACCCCTCCGCCGCCATGCTCGAAGTGCTCGATCCCGAGCAGAACGGCACGTTCCGCGACAATTATCTGGCGCTGCCGTTCGATCTCTCGCGGGTCGTCTTCATCGCCACCGCCAACATGCTGGACTCCATCCCCGGTCCGCTGCGCGACCGCATGGAGATCATCAGCCTGGCCGGCTATACCGAGGAAGAGAAGCTCGCCATCGCGCGCCGCTACCTCGTGCGGCGGCAGCTCGAGGCGAACGGCGTGACGGCCGAACAAGTCACCGTCAGCGACGCGGTGCTGGAAGCGATCATCCGCTTCTACACCCGCGAGGCCGGCGTGCGGAACCTCGAGCGCGAGATCGGCAAGACCATCCGCCATGCCGCCGTGCGCATCGCCGAGGGAACGGCCAGTCATGTCGACATCACGCCCGACGATCTGCAGGAGATCCTCGGCGGGCGCATCTTCGAGAACGAAGTCGCGCAGCGGACCAGCGTGCCCGGCGTGGCGACAGGCATGGCCTGGACGCCGGTGGGCGGGGACATCCTCTTCATCGAGGCGACGATGATGCCGGGCAATGGCCGGCTCATCCTCACCGGGCAGCTGGGCGACGTGATGAAGGAAAGCGCGCAGGCCGCGCTCAGCCTCGTCAAGAGCCGCGCCGATGCGCTGGGCATCACGCGCGAGACGTTCGAGAAGAACGACGTCCACGTCCATGTGCCTGCGGGCGCGACGCCCAAGGACGGGCCGAGCGCGGGCGTGGCGATGTTCCTGGCGCTCACTTCGCTGTTCACCGGGCGCACGGTGCGGAGCGACACCTCGATGACCGGCGAAATCTCGCTGCGCGGGCTGGTGCTGCCGGTGGGCGGCATCAAGGAGAAAGTCGTGGCGGCGGCGGGCGCGGGCATCACGCGCGTGATGCTGCCGGCCCGCAACCGGCGGGACTTCGACGACATACCGATCAGCGCCCGCGACAAGCTGGAGTTCATCTGGCTGGAGACGGTCGAGGATGCGCTGGCGGCGGGGCTGGAACCGGTCTCGACGCAGGAGGACGGGGCGCCGTCCTGACGTGACGGCGGGGCAGGGGGCGGGCGTCCGTCCTCTACCTGACCGGCCTTCCTGACCGGCCCTGACCGGCGCGCGCGATATTCCTGTTGCCCATCCGCGATCGAGCGATGAGGATGGCGCAAAGAGGAGATTTCGCCATGCGCCGTCGCACGTTCCTGGCCGCCCTGCCGGCCGCCGCCACCATGCCCGCCCTTGCCGCTGCCCGTCCGCAGGGAGCGGGCGCGTCCGGCGGCGAGGCCGCCGCGCCGCAAGCGCCCGCATGGCCGGCCGGCGAGGATCGCTATATGCGGCCGGACGTCCATGCCGGTGATCGGCCCATCGGCGCATCCTTCGCGTCGCGCACGGCGGTCTACGGGCTGAACGGCGCGGCAGGCACGTCGCACCCGCTCGCGACGCAGGTGGGCATCGACATTCTGCGGCGCGGCGGATCGGCCGTGGACGCGGCCATCGCCATCAATGCCTGCCTCGGCCTGCTGGAGCCCACGGCCTGCGGCATCGGCGGCGATGTCTATGCGATGATATGGGACCCGGCGCAGCGCAAGGTGGTGGGGCTCGCGGGATCGGGCCGGTCGCCGCGCGGCCTCTCGCTGGAGACGGTGCGCAGCCGCGCGAAGAATGGCGTGCTTCCCTCCCACGGCGCGATCAGCGTGTCCGTCCCCGGCGCGGTCGACGGCTGGTGGACCATGCACCAGCGCTACGGCAAGCTGCCCTGGGCGAGCCTGTTCGAGCCCGCCATCGCACTGGCCGAAGCCGGGGCGCCGGTGCCCGACATGATCGCCTTCTACATCCGGCGCGGCATGGCGCTGTTCGCCCGCAGCGACAACGGCATCGAGGAAACCGCCAATGCGCTGCGCACCTGGGGCATGGCCGACGGCAAGGGGCCGCGCGCAGGGCAGGTGTTCCGCAATCCCGATCTCGCCCGCACTTATCGGGCGATCGCGGCCGGGGGGCGCGACGCTTATTATCAGGGCGAGATCGCCGATGTGATCGACCGCTATTTCCGGCGCATCGGCGGCTGGCTGCGCAAGGCGGATCTGGCGGCGCATCGCTCCGAATGGATCGAGCCGGCCCGCACGGACTATCGCGGCGCCACCGTCCACGCGATCGGCGCGAACACGCAGGGCATCGCCACGCTGCAGATGCTCAACATCCTAGAGCATTTCGACATGGACGCGGCCGGCTTCCAGTCGCCCCTGTCGATCCACCTCCAGATCGAGGCCAAGCGCCTCGCTTATGAGGACCGGGCGCGCTATTATGCCGATCCGCAATTCGCGCAGGTGCCGGTCGAGTGGCTGGCCTCCAAGGACTATGCCGCGCAGCGCGCCAAGCTCATCCGCCCGGACCGCATCCTGACGCCGGTCCATCCCGGGCAGGCGCCGAGCCGGGGCGACACCACCTATTTCAGCTGCGCCGATGCCTCGGGGCTGATGGTGTCGATGATCCAGTCGAACTTCCGGGGGATGGGATCAGGGCTGGTGGCGGACGGCCTCGGCTTCATGTTCCAGGATCGCGGACAGCTCTTCAGCCTGCAGGATGGCCACCCGAACATCTACGCGCCCGGCAAGCGGCCCTTCCAGACGATCATCCCCGGTTTCGCCACGCGCGGGGACGATCCCTGGATGAGCTTCGGCGTGATGGGCGGCGACATGCAGCCGCAGGGGCAGGCGCAGGTGATCGTCAATCGCGTCGACTATGGGCTGGAGATCCAGTCCGCCGGCGATGCGCCGCGCTGGCACCATGAGGGCTCGTCCGAGACCATGGGCGAGGATGATCCCACGCTGGGGCCCAAAGGCCTGCTGCGGCTGGAAAGCGGCGTCCCCCAAGCGACGAAGCAGGCGCTGGCCGGCATGGGCTGGACGCTCGGCGAGTCCGATGGCGGCTTCGGGCGCTATCAATGCGTGGAGCACCGCATGGACGGCGACACCCGCGTCTACGCCGCCGCCAGCGAGATGCGGGCGGACGGCTGCGCACTGGCTTATTGAGGGGGGTGGGGCTCCGGTCTCAATCCCGGGAACGGTGCAGTGACGTGATTTGGACGAGGGGGAGTTTATGCGGAGGATATGGATTGCGTTGGCCTGCGCCGGCGTTGCTGCTCAGCCGGCACATGGAGAGCTGCAACAAGGGCAGATTACCTTCCGTTGCAATGCCGCTCCGGGCCATTTTTCGATGATGGAGGTGGTGCAAGCGCCTGACCAGCAGGAGCTGTCCGGCTTTCTGCAGGCGGAGACGATGTATGGCAATGCCAAGTGGGCGCCCAGTGCCCAGGTCCGCATCGCTGACATCGATAGCGGAAGCTGGGTAGGTGTCAGGTTGCTGACCACTGTGCAGAAAAAGCGCGTCATAACGAAGGACGCTTCAATGCGTCTCTCCTTCGCCAGCAAGGATCAGGACAGGCCGAGCTCCGATCATATAGTGGGACCGGTCGAGTTGGGAAAAAGGCTAGCATTCAAGATCGTCGTTCGGGATGAGGACATAGTGCTTGAAATCGCAGGCATTCAGCATTCCATGAAATTGAAGCTTGGCGCGCGTCGCAAAATTGAGCTTATTTGTTCCACCGGGAACTTCAGCTTCATTGATGTCTTGGCGCAGTAGGGGAATCGGGCGTCCGGCAGCCGGGACCGGACGTCATAGCTGGCGAGACCGATCGTTGGTGATGGTGCGCTTTGGATTTCGTGGCACTGGAAGAAGGCAATTCGCGCGGTAAATGGTTTTCCACCGGCCGCCGTCCAGACGCTGAAGGGCGCGTCCACCGAGCGCGATAGGGACGATCCGCGCTTGGCCAGCAACCCATGCATCGAGCACATCTTCGAAAAATGAAGCGCTTTCTTCAAAGGGAAAGAAAGACCAGAAATGTTCAACGCCGAAGTTAAGTTCGTCGCAGTTCTGAAGTCCCAGAGTGATGGGCAGGGATAGCCCATTTTGTATCGGAAACCGCCAAAGAACCTCAATCGGAACATCGGTTTCTACGCTGTAGGTGAGCCGATGCCTTTCAGCAAAGCGAGTGAAAAGGGCGGTCGCTTCCTCGCTGCAATCGGTCATGGCGCACATTATCTCTCATTGTGCAGGCTTCGGCAATCGAGGTGGATGCCGACCGAGCGCATTCACAATGGGCGAGCGATGCACACCGCCCCCACATAAAAAAACGGGCCGGTTGCCCGGCCCGCTTCTGTCTTCTGGTCGGCGAGTGTTTCGCCGCTGTCCCTTAGAGCTTTTCGGTGAGCTCCGGGACGGCCTTGAAGAGGTCCGCGACCAGGCCGATGTCGGCGATCTGGAAGATCGGGGCGTCCTCGTCCTTGTTGATGGCGATGATGGTCTTGCTGTCCTTCATGCCCGCGAGATGCTGGATCGCGCCGGAGATGCCGACGGCGATGTAGACCTCCGGCGCCACGATCTTGCCGGTCTGGCCGACCTGATAGTCGTTGGGGACATAGCCCGCGTCCACGGCGGCGCGGCTGGCGCCGACGGCGGCGCCGAGCTTGTCGGCCAGCGGCTCGATGATCGCGTGGTAATTATCCCCGCTGCCAAGGCCGCGACCGCCCGAGACGATGATCTTCGCGCCGGTCAGCTCGGGCCGCTCGGACGTGGCCAGTTCCTCGGAGACGAAGCTCGAAAGGCCGCTTTCGCCCGCGCCCGCGACGGCTTCCACCGTGCCGGCGCCGCCCTCGGCCGCTGCCTTCTCGAACGCGGTGCCGCGCACGGTGATGACCAGCTTCTTGTCGCTCGTCTGCACTTTCGCGATGGCATTGCCCGCATAGATGGGCCGCGTGAACGTGTCCGGCCCATCGACCGCGATGATGTCGCTGATCTGCATCACGTCGAGCAGGGCAGCCACGCGCGGGGCGATGTTCTTGCCGGCCGTCGTGGCGCTGGCGAGGAAAGCGTCATGATCGGCCATCAGCGTCGCGACCAGCGGGGCCACATTCTCGGGCAGCTGGTGCGCATAGGCCGCGTCATCGGCGAGATGGACCTTTGCCACGCCCGCGATCTTCGCAGCCGCGTCCGCCACGGCGGCGCAGCCCGCGCCGGCGACCAGCAGATGGACCTCGCCCAGCTTGGCCGCAGCGCTCACGGTGTGGAGCGTCGCGTCCTTCAGGCTTGCATTGTCATGCTCGACAAGAACCAGCGTCTTCATGCCGCAACTCCCAGAGCCTTCAGTTTCTCGACCAGTTCGTCCACGCTGGACACCTTGATCCCCGCCTGCCGGCTGGGTGGCTCGCTGACGTTGAGCGTGGTGATGCGCGGCGTCATGTCCACGCCATAATCAGCCGGCGTCTTCTGCGCGAGCGGCTTGGACTTGGCCTTCATGATGTTGGGCAGCGAGGCATAGCGCGGCTCGTTGAGGCGCAGGTCCGTCGTCACGATGGCGGGGAGCTTGAGCGCCACCGTCTCCAGGCCGCCGTCCACTTCGCGCGTCACATTGGCGGTATCGCCGGAAACCTCGACCTTGCTGGCGAAAGTGCCCTGCGCCCAGCCGAGCAGCGCGGCGAGCATCTGGCCGGTCTGGTTGCTGTCATCGTCGATGGCCTGCTTACCCAGGATGACGAGCGAGGGCTGTTCCTCATCGGCCACTGCCTTGAGCAGCTTGGCGACCGCGAGCGGCTCGGCCACGCCGTCATGCGTGATGAGGATCGCGCGATCCGCACCCATGGCCAGCGCGGTGCGCAGCGTATCCTGCGCCTTGGGCTCGCCGATGGAGACGGCGACGACTTCCGTCGCCACGCCCTTCTCCTTCAGGCGGATGGCTTCCTCCACCGCGATCTCGTCGAATGGGTTCATGCTCTGCTTGACATTGGCGAGGTCCACGCCGCTGCCGTCCGCCTTCACCCGTGGCTTGAGATTGTAATCGAGCACCCGTTTCACCGGGACAAGAATCTTCATGGAAGCTCTCCGCAAGACATTGCCTGATCGCTATTCTCTATAGCATTTTGCGCGATTGCACAGGCCTCGCGGCCTGTCTTCACGCGCTGTCTATAGAGCGCAGCGCGCCGGAAATCAGCGAAATTTTGCTTTGCGCCGCCGTTGTTCCGGCTTGAGCGGATGCGAAGCGGGCGCCCCCTCTCGCGGGAGCGCCCGTTCCGTAGCGGCAGCGCGAAAGCGCTCAGCCCAGCTTTTTCACTTCGGCCACGATCTTGCGAGCGGCATCGCCCAGATCGTCCGCCGGCACGATGGCGAGGCCGGAGTTGGCGAGGATTTCCTTGCCCTGCGCCACGTTCGTGCCTTCGAGGCGCACGACCAGCGGCACGGAGAGGTTCACTTCCTTGGCCGCCGCGACGATGCCATCGGCAATGATGTCGCAGCGCATGATGCCGCCGAAGATGTTGACGAGAATGCCCTTCACGGCGGGATCGGACAGGATGATCTTGAACGCCGCCGTCACCTTCTCCTTGGAGGCGCCGCCGCCTACGTCGAGGAAGTTGGCGGGGAACATGCCGTTGAGCTTGATGATGTCCATCGTCGCCATGGCGAGGCCGGCGCCGTTGACCATGCAGCCGATGTCGCCATCCAGCTTAATATAGGCGAGGTCGTACTTGCTCGCCTCCAGCTCCATCGGGTCTTCTTCGGTCTCGTCGCGCAGTTCCATCAGGTCTGGGTGACGGAACAGGGCATTGCCGTCGAAACCGACCTTGGCGTCGAGCACCTGGATCTTGCCGCCGGCAATGGCGAGCGGATTGATCTCGATCTGGCTGGCATCGGTGCCGAGGAATGCCTTGTAGAGCGCGCCCGCGACCTTGGCGGCCTGCTTGGCGAGATCGCCCGAAAGCTCCAGCGCGGCAGCCACGCGGCGGCCATGATGGGGCATGAAGCCGGTCGCCGGATCGATGGTGATGGTGTGGATCTTCTCGGGCGTGGAATGCGCCACTTCCTCGATGTCCATGCCGCCCTCGGTCGAGGCGACCATGGCGATGCGGCCGCTGGCGCGGTCGACGAGCAGGGCGAGGTAGAATTCCTTGTCGATGTCCACGCCGTCCGTGATGTAGAGGCGGTTGACCTGCTTGCCGGCCTCGCCGGTCTGGATCGTCACCAGCGTGTTGCCGAGCATGTCCCTGGCATGGGCCTCGACTTCCTCGAGAGTCTTGGCGAGGCGCACGCCGCCCTTGGCATCGGGGCCGAGCTCCTTGAACTTGCCCTTGCCGCGGCCGCCCGCGTGGATCTGCGCCTTCACGACATAAAGCGGCCCGGGCAGCTTCTTCGCGGCCTCGACGGCTTCCTCCACGGTGAGCGCGGCGAAACCGGCGGGCACGGGGGCGCCGAACTTGGCGAGCAGTTCCTTGGCCTGATATTCATGAATGTTCATGGACGCATTTTCCTGAGCGAGAGGGATTGGGAGCGCCATAGCGCCCTGCGCCGGAAAGTGCGTTGCAAAGTTGCGAAATGATCCGGCGGGGCGGGCGCTGCTCAGCCGAGCGAGCAGCCCAGCGCCGCCGACGCGGTGACGCGAATGATCTCCGGATCCTGCATCGCGCGCAGGTGGCGCATCAGCTCGTTATAGCTGGTGCGACGCGGATCGAGATCGCCCGTCTTGCCGAGCGAGCGCAGCTTCATGAGCTGGCTGGTGCTGAGCTTCTCCACCATCGGCCTTGCCATGCAGCGCGCCATGGGCTCGCTGAGCCCGGCATTGACGAGGCCCTGCCGCAGCTGCGCCTCCGGCGTGGCGCAGGCGGAAAGGGCGAGGAGCGCGCAAAGCGGCGCCAGCGCGACAGCGGCACGGCGCGAGCGGGCGGCAATGGGGGAGGCGGGAATGGGCATGGGCTGGATATAGAGCGCTGCGCGGCGCGCGCAAAGGGGCAGGGCGCTCCGGCGGCAGTCCGGCCGGGGAGAAGCCGATTGACGCGCGCGCCGTGCCGACGCATCGCAGGTATCACCCCGCGGGCCGCATGGTCGCCCGCCGACGGAGCTGCATGTCCATGGATCGTTTCTTCTCCGATATCGCCAGCCGCATGGCGACACTCGCCGGTCAGCCGAAAACCTTCTTCCTGGCGCTGGGCACGATCATCGTGTGGGGGATCAGCGGCCCGATCTTCCAATGGTCCGATACCTGGCAGCTGGTCATCAACACGGGCACGACGATCGTCACCTTCCTGATGGTGTTCCTCATCCAGAATGCCCAGAACCGCGATGCGAGTGCGATGCAGGTGAAGCTCGACGAGCTCATCCGCGCGGTCAAGACGGCGCGGAACGACTATATCGGCATCGAGCATCTGACCGACATCGAGATCTGCCGCATCCGGGAAGCGCTGGAAAAGGACCAGGGCGTCGAGGGGGCATTGCGCAAGCAGCAGAGCGAGGCGCTGATTCGCCTCGTCGAACGCCGCTGACCGGGCCGCCGCCGCCCATGTCATTGGGCGGCGGGCGAGCTCTGCCCTAGCGACCCCGGTTGAAGCCCGGGGCTGCGGTTCAGCTTTCCTGCGGCATCGCCTTGGGATCGACCGGCCAGGGATGCGCCGCGGCGGGGCTGGAGACGTCGTCCATTGCCGGCGTTTTGGTGGCCTTGCTTTTGGGCGCGGGCGGGGGCGCGCGGCGGCCGGACGGGGCGCTCCTGGCCGCATCACTCCAGCGCTGATCGATCCGGGATCGCGCCCGCTCGGCGCCCTCGCGCAGGCGCTGCTTGGGTCCTTCGAGCTTGCCTTCCCGGTTCGCCCGGATGAGCCGGCTGCCGATGAACGCAGCGACGGCGCCGGTCAGAAAAGTTCTCAGCATGATTCTCTCCTTTCGTGGGGGCGAATGCGCCCCGCTCTCCAGCAGCCAACGTGCGGCGGCAGGGCCGGTTCCTGCCGGGCGGGCAGGGCCGGCCCGTGTCGCGCGCGGGAGGCTCAGCGGCAGCGCACCTGGCCGCGATCCACCTCGCGCCCGATGACCGCGCCACCCGCCGCGCCAAGGATGGTGCCCAGCGTCTTGTTGCCGTCCGGCGCGATGACGTTGCCGAGCACGCCACCGGCGAGACCGCCGATGATGGTGCCGCGCGTGCCGTCCGGCTTCTGGCAGTAATAATTGCCGTCGCGATCCCGATAGACCCGGTCGTTCCGGCCCATCACATGCTCGCCGCCGCGATGGCCGTCGCCGCGATAACCGTAACGCGGCCGGTCATTGCCATAGTCGCTGCAGGCGCCGAGCGGCAGCGCGAGGACAAGAGCGACGGGCGCGAGGAAAAGGGCGCGGGCGTGGGGAATAGTCATGAGTCTGGCCTTTCATTGCAGAGCGGAGGACGGGCACAGAGCGTCCGCCTCTCCACCGGGGAGAATGGACGGGCGTGGCAGGCGGTTCCGCGGGGGAGGCTAACCGGCTTGCGCGTGGGAGCCGTGATCCTCGTGCGGCGCAATGCGCGGCGCTGTCAGGGACGTGGCGTTGCCGCACCGGTCAGATCTGCCACCCCGGCGCGCGCAGCGCTCCGTTCGCCATTCCCCTGACGGGGCGGGCGATTATTCCGCTGCCACCTTCGCGCTGCCCTTTGCCAGCAGCGGCGCGAGATAGTGGCCGGTGTAGCTGCGCTTCTCCTTCACCACCTGCTCGGGCGTGCCGGTCGCGACGATCTCGCCGCCCTTGACGCCGCCTTCGGGGCCGAGGTCGATGATATAGTCCGCCGTCTTGATGACATCGAGATTATGCTCGATGACGACGACGCTGTTGCCCTGCTCGACGAGCGCATGGAGCACTTCGAGCAGCTTGCGGACATCCTCGAAATGGAGGCCGGTGGTGGGCTCGTCGAGGATATAGAGCGTGTTGCCGGTGGCGCGGCGGCTCAGCTCCTTGGCGAGCTTGACCCGCTGGGCCTCGCCGCCGGAGAGCGTCGTCGCCTGCTGGCCGACCTTCACATAGCCAAGACCCACTTCGGCGAGCATGGCCATGCGGTCGCGAATGGGTGGCACGGCCTTGAAGAACTCGACCGCGTCTTCCACCGTCATGTCCAGCACGTCGGCGATGCTGTGGCCCTTGAACTTCACTTCCAGCGTCTCGCGATTGTAGCGCTTGCCGTGGCATTCCTCGCACGTGACATAGACGTCCGGCAGGAAGTGCATCTCGATCTTGATGACGCCGTCGCCCTGACAGACCTCGCAGCGGCCGCCCTTCACGTTGAAGGAGAAACGCCCCGGCTTGTAGCCGCGCGCCTGCGCCTCGGGCAGGCCCGCGAACCAGTCGCGGATGTTGGTGAAGGCGCCGGTATAGGTCGCCGGGTTGGAGCGCGGGGTGCGGCCGATGGGCGACTGATCGATGTCGATCACCTTGTCGAGATGTTCCAGCCCCTCGATCCTGTCATGCGCGCCGGCAATGACGCGGGCGCCATTGAGCGCGCGGGCGCTGGTGGCATAAAGCGTGTCGATGGTGAAGCTCGACTTGCCCGAGCCGGAGACGCCGGTGATGCAAGTGAAAGTGCCGAGCGGGATGCTCGCGGTCACGCTCTTGAGATTGTTCGCGCGCGCGCCCTTGACGGTGAGCTTCTTGCCGCTGCCCTTGCGGCGCCGCGCCGGCACCGCGATCTCGCGCGCCCCGGTGAGATAATCGGCCGTGAGCGAGCCTTCCGTCGCCAGCACGTCCGCGAGGCTGCCCTGCGCCACGATGGTGCCGCCATGCACGCCCGCGCCCGGCCCCATGTCCACGACATGATCGGCGGCGCGGATCGCATCCTCGTCATGCTCCACGACGATGACGGTGTTGCCGAGATCGCGAAGCCGCTTGAGGGTCACGAGCAGCATGTCATTGTCGCGCTGGTGCAGGCCGATGCTGGGCTCGTCCAGCACGTAAAGTACGCCCGAGAGGCCCGAGCCGATCTGGCTGGCGAGCCGGATGCGCTGGCTTTCGCCACCGGAGAGCGTGCCGCTGGTGCGATCCAGATTGAGATAATCTAGGCCGACATTGTTGAGGAAGCCGAGCCGCTCGTCGATCTCCTTGAGGATGGCGCGGGCAATCTGGTTCTGCTGCTCGCCAAGCTGCGCGGGAAGCGCGGCGAACCAGGCGAGCGCGTCCACGACCGACATGCGGGTGGGCGTGGCGATATCCGTGCCGGCGACCTTGACCGCCAGCGCCTCGGGCTTGAGGCGCGCGCCGCCGCAGGTCTCGCAGGGCTGGGCGGTCTGGAACTTGCCCAGTTCCTCGCGCATCCAGGCGCTTTCCGTCTGCAGCATGCGGCGATTGAGATTGCCGATCACGCCTTCGAAGGGCTTGCGCACATCATAGGACTTGCGGCCATCCTGGAAGGTGAGCGTGACCGGCTTGCCGCCGGTGCCATGCAGGATGATGAGGCGGACCTCGCCGGGCAGCTCGTTCCACGGCGTCTCGAGGCTGAAGCCGAACTCCTTGGCGAGCGAGGCCAGCACCTGCATGTAATATGGCGAGGGCGGGTTGGACTTGGCCCAGGGAACGATGGCGCCCTTCTTGAGGCTCAGCGCCTCATTGGGGACGACGAGCTGCTCGTCGAACTCCAGCTTCTCGCCGAGGCCGTCGCAGGCCGGGCAGGCGCCTTGGGGGGCGTTGAACGAGAACAGGCGCGGCTCGATCTCGGGAATGGTGAAGCCGCTGACCGGACAGGCGAATTTTTCCGAGAAGATGATGCGGTTGGCGGGGATGCCGGCGTTCTTCATGCCTTTGTTAGCCCTCCCTCCTTCAGGGGGGAGGGGGGAGGATTCGGCGCTGAAGCTCTGGGGCATCTCGCGCAATTCGGACGCGTTGCCCCTCTCCCCGGCCCTCTCCCCTGAAGGGGCGAGGGAGTCGAGCGTCCCATCGGCCAGATCGACATAAGCGAGGCCATCCGCCAGCTTGAGCGCGGTCTCGAAGCTCTCGGCGAGGCGCTGGGCGATGTCCGGCTTCACCGCGATGCGGTCCACCACCACTTCGATGTCATGCTTGTACTTCTTGTCGAGCGCGGGCGCTTCCTCGATGGGGTAGAACTCCCCATCGATCCGCACGCGCGTGAAGCCGGCTTTCTGCCATTCCGCCAGCTCCTTGCGATATTCGCCCTTGCGGCCGCGCACGACCGGGGCGAGCAGGTAGAGCCGCGTGCCTTCCGGCAGCGCGAGCACGCGGTCGACCATCTGGCTGACCGTCTGCGCGCTGATCGGCAGGCCGGTCGCGGGCGAGTAAGGGATGCCGACGCGCGCCCAGAGCAGGCGCATATAATCGTAGATCTCGGTGACGGTGGCGACCGTGGAGCGCGGGTTGCGGCTCGTCGTCTTCTGCTCGATGCTGATGGCCGGCGAGAGACCGTCGATATGCTCGACATCCGGCTTCTGCATCATCTCCAGGAACTGGCGCGCATAAGCCGAGAGGGACTCGACATAGCGCCGCTGGCCCTCGGCATAGATGGTGTCGAAGGCAAGGCTCGACTTGCCCGAACCCGACAGGCCCGTGATGACGATGAGGGCATCGCGCGGCAGATCGACGTCCACGCCCTTGAGATTGTGCTCGCGCGCGCCGCGCACGGAAATTGTCGTGAGACTCATGTCCGCTGTTCTATCTTCGTTCTTCCGGGGAATCCAGAGGGCAAGATAGGAAGTGCAGGGGGGCAATAACAAGGGCAGGTGGCGACGGGTCGTCGCATGGTCTCGCGAGAAGGGGAGGCGCGCCGTCTTGATCCTGGTCATGGCAGGTCAAGGTGGCGGGCTCTATTTCAGGGGCAGCCTCCACCTGCGGCGTTCGCCGGAAGGCGCGCGGGCGGGACGGCAGCGAACATGGACAGCAAGGAGACAGACATGCGACATGGCAGCTTGATGCGGGGCGCTTTTCTCACGGCAGCCCTGTTGAGCATGGCAAGCGGCGCGCTGGCGCAGGACCCGCCGGAAATCCAGGAGGAACGCCGCGCGCTCAATGCCGAGCAGGCGAAGCTGGCCGCCGATCTGGTCGCGGACTATCAGGCGCGCAAGGCGGCTGTGGCCGAGGAGCAGGCGGCGCGGGACGTCGCCTACAAGCGGGCGCTGCGCGAGCATGACGCGCAGGTCGCCGCCATCAAGGCCAAGGCCGCCGAGGACCAGGCGCGCTGGGAAGCGGCGGTCGCGGCCTGCAAGGCGGGCGACTACAGCCAGTGCGGGCCGCGCCAGCCCTGATCGTCCGGGCCATCGCCGCGCATGAGGGGCGGGCGCCGTAACGGGTGCCCGGTCCTTGTTAGGGATGGCCGGCTTCCGGCTGGGACAAGCGCGTTTCCAGAGTGGAACTTGACAACTAGCGCAATTCACGACAGATACCTATCGTGATAGGAGAGTTGTCATGGCTGTTACCGCTACACCCATAACCCCCCGCTTCGGCGCAGAGATTTCCGGCGTGGACATCAGCAAGCCGCTGGACCCGCAGACGGTACAGCAGCTCATTGCCCTGCAGGACCAATGGGGCGTCACTGTCTATCGGGCTACCGGGCTCGACGATGACGGGCAGATCGCCTTCGCGCGCAACTTCGGCCATCTCGAAAGCCTGCCGCCCCGCGAGGGCAGGCCGCGCCTCTATCTCTTCAATGCCGGCAATCTCAACGCGCAGGGCGAGATCAACTGGGACCCGGCTGCCACGACCTATCGCAAGGGCGACCAGATCTGGCACACCGATTCGTCCTTCATGGACCTGCGCACATCCTATTCGATGCTGCGCGCGGTCGAGGTGCCCTCGACCGGCGGGCCGACCTGGTTTGCCGACGCGCGCTCGGCCTATGACGACCTGCCCCAGGATGTGAAGGACCGCATCGAGACGCTCGAATGCGAGCACAGCCTCTGGTGGTCGCGCAAGCAGGGTGGCGCCGACATCACGCGCGAGCAGATCGAGGAGCGCCACCGGCCGGTGCACAAGCTCGTCTCCCCGCACAAGGGCTCGGGCCGCAAGATGATCTACGCCGGGGCGCATTGCTATCGCGTGGTCGGCTGGAGCTGGGAAGAGAGCCGCGAACTGATCGATTATCTCAACGACTTCGTGACCCAGGACAAATATGTCATCAGCGTCGACTATGCGCCGGGCGACATGGTGATCTGGGACAATCTCGCCGTGTTCCACAAGGGCGGCCAGTTCGACTGGAACGAGCGGCGCGACATGCGCCGCGCCACCGTGCGCGAGGCGCCCGCCCCTGAGGGCGAGGACGATCCTTTCGGCGAACTGTTCAGGAGCGCGCCCCGGATCGAGCCGGCAAAGGCGATCTGAAGGCGGCCCATTCCCGGGTTGGACCGGGACTTTGCCGGATCGATGAGTCGTGGCGTAGCTGCGATGCGACGAACCGAGGCGGCGGGGCTTGAACCTGCGCAGCGAGCGGCTAGACTTCCCGCACCCGGCCTGTGACCGGGGCGCGGGTTCGATGACGAACTGGCGATAAGGCGCTGTTTTTCTTTCGCGATGCGGCATTCGTGGAGCGAAGGGCCCGACGCGTCGTTTTCTCCCGGAATTTATCCTTTTTCTGCCACTCAAGGCGAGAATTTGTGCCGCTCCGGTGCGATGTTTCGCATTTTTCTGTTGCGGCGCACAAGGGAATCTGATCCCTTATGCTGCATGAATATTGCGTAACGGATGCTTAAGCTCCCAGTAACCCGCATGGGCTCATCATCACGTTACGACACGATTGATGGAGGCAGCTATGGGTCAGCACGCTAAGCCGACGGACGGAGCCATCGCCCTGGCGGAATTGCGCGAATTCGCGTCCTTCCCCGCCGCGACCCAGCGCTATATCCGCCGCTCGCTCGACGTGGCCCTGCATCGCGGCGAACCCATGCAGACCTGGGGGCGCGACGTGGTGGAGGAAGCCAGCATTCGCGCACAGACCCGCCTCTATGACCGTCTCCAGGAAATCAAGGCGCGGGTGCCGGACGACAGCGGCCTCGATCAGGTCGAGCCGTTCATGGCGCCGCTGGTCACCGTCTCGGCCTTCGATCTCGGGCAGAACCGGCTCAACAGCTTCTCCGCTTATCGCTTCCTCTACGAGCGGCTGATCGGCGCGCATTCGCGGCCCTGGCTGCCGGGGGCCTTCTGCGCCGCCGCCAGTCTGCCGCATCTCCACCCCGAGCGCCGCCGCGCGCTGCTCCAGTCGATCAGCGAAGCCGCCGCGACCGCCGCCGGCTGGTCCACGCGCGAGCCGACCTTCTATCCCGAATGGGTCGAAAAGGTGGACATCAGCAAGGCGCCTAACTGAGACGCGGAGGCAGCTGACGCCGGGCTGGAATTCCGCTCAGCGGTAATGTGCAGGGAAGGCCGGAAGGCCTTCGCCCGCCTTCCTGTTCGGGTCGTCCCTTTGCCGCGCCGGGCATGACTGCCTTGCGATCCGATCGGGCATCCGGCATTCCTGCGGCGAAACCGAAGAGCGGCCCTTGCGTTGCGAGGGGACGAAGGAGAGGCTCTGATGGAACTGCATCGCGGGCGACTGATCGATCATATTCAACTGGTGGTTGCCGACCTGGCAGCGAGCCGGCGCTTCTACGAGGCGATCTTCAAGGTGCTGAACATTCCCGTGCAGAGCAATTCGCCGCATGACTTCTGGGCGGATGAACTGTTCGTCTCCGGGCCCGACAGTCCGGAGGCTGCCGGTGTCCTGACCGGCCGCCATCATCTCGCTTTCCAGGCCGCCGATCGCGCGATGGTGGACGCCTTCTACGCGGCGGGTCTCGAAGCGGGCGGGCGGGACAATGGTGCACCCGGGGTGCGGGCCAGATATCATCCCGATTATTATGGCGCTTTCCTGCTCGATCCCGACGGCAACAATATCGAAGCGGTGTATCACGGCGAAGCGGAGCGTAGCGCGCCATCCGTCAAGCTGACGTTCGAGATGTAGCCCCCTTAGGGCTAATCGATATTCATTTCTTCCGTTGAACAGGCACCCTTCCTGCCAATGTTTTCTAGGCGGCGGGAATAAATTCGAGCGGCGGATCCTAGCAGGTCGTCTGTCAAACCCGCCGGCCTAGATGCCAAAGTCGCACAAAGTTACACTATCAGCGAAGACATTGCCGCTGCGGGGCTCGCTAGCATGTTACTGTATTCGCGGAGAGAGAGCCAAGACGTCAGCGCTCCAACACTTCATGATTCAATCCTATCCAATAGGACAGCTCCGATTTCGCTATCGCGCAGGGACAAGCTGCGCTGTAGCCCTAAA
The DNA here is from genome assembly GCF_014203955.1 of Sphingobium lignivorans. Classification (NCBI taxonomy): domain Bacteria; kingdom Pseudomonadati; phylum Pseudomonadota; class Alphaproteobacteria; order Sphingomonadales; family Sphingobiaceae; genus Sphingobium; species Sphingobium lignivorans. The sequence goes on along the minus strand of NZ_JACHKA010000001.1, from coordinate 3,370,836 downwards.
GAAGAAGGCGACTTCCGACCTATGCTTGCTTTATAACGGACAGATATGCCTTCGTCGAAGCACATGGACTTCCTTGATTTTGTCAACACCGTCCAAGCTATTCAACAACGTGAATCGTTCTTACCTTTGATGCTCGATCCCAAAACGTCGCCAGGTCGTTTCATACCGATTAAAATAGATGTCGATTTGCTCAGCCGTAAGATATTTCCGGAATGTACCGCCTTCGCCGCGCCAATAGAATGCACCGTCCGGCTTGGTCACGGCTCTGGCGAACTCAACGGCTTTGACGATCTCTGCATCTGGTCGGTCAATTTCGGCGGACTGTAGCAATTGTTTGATAACTTCCTCGGTGTCGGAAACAAGTCGACCATAATTGACGATGAGAATGCGCTGCGGATCCGACCAATGCCGTTCCGCCCAGCTCTGCAAATTTTCGGATAACTTTCCTGAAAATGCCTCGAACGGCTGAAGGCCATCTTCTCTTAAAAAAAGATCGAAGTAATGTCCTAGCTCGCCATCGTGCGCGATTTGCTTAACGGACTTTGGAATTCCCTCAATGAAGTATTCTCGAAAGCGAGAATTATCTGCCTGAAGGTAAATATAATTTAGTCCTGACAAAAAGACGTCGAGCGGGTGACGGTAAATATAGCATGCTCCGCGGGTTTTTACCGAGGGGCTTTCGAGAGGGGCCGGCGCGTGTGTCTTTCCCCAAACGACGCCTGTCGATTCCGAAATCCGTTCCGCCTTTGCGATAAATTCGATAGGGTTTCCTGGGTCATATTCGGGAAGACGATCATCCAGCAGGTTTGAGCGAGCATCGAAAAACAAGCGATGTAAAACAATGCGGAGAAACGTGTTGCCCGATCGGGGGTAGGAAGCGATCCAGTAAACTTGCATCGAAGGACTCTGCTGCTTGGGTTGTAAAGGCAGGACAGCGAAGCATATAACTGGCAGTCCAGGTTGCCATGTGCCGATCCGAGCGGTGTTATGCAAGCGACTTGGCAGCATTTGCGGGCGTTACCCCTCCTATCGCGCTACCTGGGCGTTTATGGTTGCAATCGTCGCACCAGTTTCTCGGCGCCAGCCGATCGTGGGCCAGCGATGAGATCAGCGTCCCATTCAGGCGGTCGTCGCATAAGCGAAGCTATTAACGAACATGTTCTGCTGGAGATGGGTTAGATATTTGGTCCCAGCATGTGATGGTGTAAATTTCTCATCGTCACCGCGGAGGGAGCTATGGACCAGGTTCTCCACGGCAGGGCGCTCACTCCGCTGCCAGAAGCTCCTCGGCGGCCTGCAGATCGACGGAGACGAGCCGGCTCACGCCGTGCTCGACCATGGTGACGCCGAACAGGCGGTGCATGCGGCTCATCGTCACCGCATTGTGCGTGACGATGAGATAACGGGTCGCGGTGTCGCGCACCATCTGGTCGAGCAGGCCGCAGAAGCGCTCGATATTGGCATCGTCGAGCGGCGCATCGACTTCGTCCAGTACGCAGATCGGCGCGGGATTGGTGAGGAACAGCCCGAAGATCAGCGCCACGGCGGTGAGCGCCTGCTCGCCGCCGGACAGGAGCGTCAGCGTGGTGAGGCGCTTGCCGGGCGGCTGGGCCATGATCTCCAGCCCCGCCTCCAGCGGATCGTCGCTCTCGATGAGTTCGAGATGCGCGCTGCCGCCTTCGAACAGGGTCGTGAACAGGCGCTGGAAATGGCCATTGACCGCTTCGAACGCGGCGAGCAGGCGCTGGCGGCCCTCGCGGTTCAGATGGCCGATGGAGCCGCGCAGCTGATTGATCGCGGTGGTCAGTTCCTCGCTCTCGGCGCGGCTTTTCGACTGCGTTTCCTCCAGTTCGGCCAGCTCGGCGGCCGCCACGAGATTGACCGGGCCAAGGCGCGCGCGATCGAGCACCAGCCTGTCATGCCGGGCCTGCTCGTCGGCGGCATGGCCCACTTCCTCGCTGGCGAAGCCGAGCTTGCCGGGCAGCACCGGCGGCGGGCAGGCGAAGCGCTCCCCGCAGGCCTGGCCGATATCCTTGCGGCGCGCGACGGCATGTTCGGCGCGGGCCAGCGCCCCGGCGCGAGCCTCGCGCGCGGCCGACAGCGCCTCGTTGGCGGCAGCGAGGCGTTTTTCCGCCGCGCTGAGCGCATCCTGCGCGGCGGCCTCCGCGAGGCGGGCCTCTTCCGCGCGCTCGGCGCCTTCGCGCGCGCTCACGGCCAGCGCGTCGAGTTCGGCGGACAGGGCTTCGGGCCGGCCGCGTATCGCCGCAAGATCATTGCCCAGCGTCTCGGCGCGCGCCTTCATGTCGGCGATGCGCCGCGCCGCGTCACCCGCCCGCGCGCGCCAGCCGGAGACTTCGGCGCGGATCGCCTTGTGACGCTCCTCGTCCGTGCCGATCGCCCGCTCGACCATGGTCTGCTCGGCCTGCACTTGCCCGATTGCGGCGCGACACCGTTCGGCAGCGGTCTTGAACAGCGCGACCTCGGCAGCGGTTTCCTCGCCCTGCGGCAAGGCATCCAGCGCCGCGCGGGCGCCGGTCATGTCCTGCTCCGCCGCGGCGTGATCGGCAGCGGCCTCGGCCGCGCGCCGGTCCAGATCGGCGCGGCGGCCCGCCACGCGCTCCAGCATGGTCGCGACCTCGGCCAGCGTGCGCTCGGCACCGCGCGCGGCATCCTCGGCGGCCGATGCGGCGGCGCGAGCGGCGCGCTCCTGCGCATTGGCCTGGCGCAGCGCCTCTTCCGCCGCAGCCAGCGCCTGACCGGCCGCGTCCACCGCGGCCACGATGCCGGGCCGTTCCCGCGCGATCGCTTCCAGCCGATTGATGCGAATGAGGCGTTCGGCAGCGGCCGCGCCGCCTTCCTGCGCGACGAAGCCGTCCCAGCGGCGCAGGCGCCCGTCCAGCGTGACGAGGCGCTGGCCGACATGGAGCGGCTGGCCGCCATCCTCGGGCGCGACGGCGATCTGCGCCAGCCGCCGGGCCAGCGCGTCGGGCGCGCGCACATGCGCGGCGAGGGGCTCGCAATCGGCCGGCAGCGGCGGATCGTCCGTGGTGATCGCGGCGCCGGACCAGCGGGCGCGGCCATTCTCCCCGAGGGCGGCCTGGAGATCGTCGCCGAGCGCGGCGGCCAGCGCGCGCTCATAGCCGGGATCGACGCCGATGCTGTCGATCGCGCGATCGCCCTTGCCCGCGCCTTCAAGGCCCTTCTCCAGGGCCCGCGCCTCGCTGTCGAGCGCGGCCGCCGTGGCCTTCGCCGCCGCCAGCACGCGCTGCTGAGTGGCGACGGCCTCGGTCTGCGTCTCGCGCGCGAGGGCGGCGGCCGCCATGAGCTGCTCGGCATTGGCACGGTCGGCGAGGGCCTGCGTGCGGGCCTGCTCGGCCGCGCCCTGCCGCTCGGCAAGGGGGGCCGGATCGGGCAGCTGGGCGAGCGCGGTGGCGATGCGCTCGACCTCGCCTTGCGCGCGTGCCAGCTTCTGGCGGGCGGTGGCGAGCCCGGCCTCCGCGACGCGGCGCTCGGCTTGCTCGCCGGCGAGCCGCGCCATTGCCTGCGCGAGCGAAACCTCGCTGTCCCGGCTGGCGCGCTCGGCCTCGGCGAGGCGCGCGGCGAAAGCGGGGAGGGAGGCGCGCGCTTCCTTCAGGCGCTGGGCAAGCGTCGTCTCTTCCGCCTGCAGCCGCTCGATCGCCCCGGCGGCATCGATGGCAAGCGCGCCTTCGCGCTCCTGATCCTGCGCCATGCGGGCAAGCTGCCCTTCGAGATCGGCGATGCGGCGGACGAACTCGTCCCGCTCCGAGGACAGGCGTTCGAGCCGGAAGCGGGCTTCCGCCGCGGCCTCGCGCGCGCTGTTGGCGGTGGCGCGGGCCTGCGCGAGCGCATCGATGGCTTGCTGGGCCTCGCCGGCGATAGCGGCCTGGGCCTCCTGCGCGGTGCGCACCAGCGCCTCGGCGGTCTCCGCGTCCCGGGCAGCCTGATCGGCGGCCTGCGCCGCTTCCCGATAGCGCGCGAAGAGAGCGCGACCCTCGGCCAGCTGGATCTTCTCGCTGAGTTCCGTGTAGCGCTCCGCCGCGCGGGCCTGACGGCGCAGGCTGGCGGCGCGCACGTCCATCTCGGCGAGGATGTCGTCGAGCCGGGCAAGATTGGCAGCACTGGCGCGCAGCTTCTGCTCGGCATCCTTGCGGCGGACATGCAGGCCCGCGATGCCGGCCGCTTCCTCCAGCATCGCGCGGCGCTCGGCGGGCCGGGCGGCGATGACGGCGGCGATCTTGCCCTGGCTGACCAGCGCCGGGCTGTGCGGACCGGTGGCAGCATCGGCGAAGATGAGCGAGACGTCCTTCGCGCGCACGTCGCGGCCATTGGCGCGATAGGCGCTGCCGGCGCCCCGCTCGATGCGGCGCACGACTTCCAGCTCGCCTTCCGGCCCGAGATCGATGGACGGCAGCACGGTGCCGGGGGGCTGAACGGCGAGCAGGCTCACCTCGGCGAAATCGCGCGCCGGACGTGTGGCCGTGCCCGCGAAGATCACGTCATCCATGCCGCCGCCGCGCATGGACTTGGGGCTGGATTCGCCCATCACCCAGCGAATGGCCTCAAGCAGATTGGACTTGCCGCAGCCATTGGGGCCGACGATGCCGGTCAGCCCGATCTCGATCCGCAGTTCGGTGGGCTCGACGAAGCTCTTGAAGCCGGTCAGCTTAAGACGGCGCAGCTCCATCGCCCGGCCGGGGCCGCCGGCCGTTTCCGGCGCCGGGTCGATCGCGCCGCCCTGTGCGCCGGCCGCGTCCAATCAGGCGCCCGCGCCCTTGAGCTGCTCCTCGAGCGCCTGCCAGGTCGCGGCATTCTCCAGCCGCTTCTCGTTCAGGATGAGCGTGGGCGTGCCGGTGATCTGATATTTTTCCGAATCCCGCTGGACGCCGGATGCAAGCGCCTCGGCGGTCTTGACGTCGGCCAGGCACTGGCGGGCCTTCTCCTCGGGGATGCCCCGCTGCTTCGCGAACTCGATCAGGCCGCCCAGCTCGGCGACCTTGATGAAGCGCTGCTCGGGCGGCGAGGTGAGGGCGGCCTGATAGGCACCCTCGCCCTGCGACTGGAGCTGGCGAATCATGCCTTCCTGATAGCCGAAGAACTGGACATTGAGCGGGAAGAAGGCTTCCGGCCCGCTGCAGCGCGCGAGCAGCGCCACCGCGATATCCAGCGGATCGCGCACGAAGTTGCGATATTCGAAGCTCACCTTGCCGCTGTTCACATAGTCGCGCTCCAGCGGCTCGTGCGATTGCTCGGTGAAGTCGGCGCAGTGCGGGCAGGTGTAGGAGCCGAATTCGATGAGCTTGATCGGCGCATCGGGATTGCCCATGCGGAAGCCGCCCTCGGGCGTCGCGACGACCTGCTGCGCCCAGCTCGACCCCGCCGGTGCGGCCTTGGCGGCGACATTGCCGCCGGGCGCGCTTGCGTTCGCACCGCTATCCTGCTGGCCGCAGCCGGCAAGTGCGATCAGGGCCAGAGCGGCGGGGAGAGCGACAAGGCGTTTCATGATGGGCCTCATAATGAAGGTAGAGACGGGAAATGCGGCGGGTCTAGCTCAGTTGCCGGAGCGGGGCAATGCCGGCAGCAGGGGCCGCAGCCCGGCCCAGTCATGCACGTCCGCCAGCGGCCGACCATTGAGGATGAAGAAGGGCGTGCCGGAAAATTCCTTGGAATCCCATGCGCTTGCGGTGAGGCCGAGCACCTGGCTGAGCGCCTGCTTGTCCGCAAGGCACTGGCGCTGCGCGGCGGGCGCAAGGCCGCGCGGAGCGAGGCGGGCGATCAGGCCAGTCTTGTCCGCGATGTCGGTGATCTGCTCGACCCGGTCCTCGGTGGGCGCGGCGTCCTTCTGGGCATCCGCATAGGCCTGCGCCCGCTTCATCCAGTCCTCGAAGCCGGCGAAAAGCGTTTCGTGATTGCCCGCGAACCGCGCGGCCCCGCCGCAGCGCGCCAGCATGGCGGCGGCAAGGTCAAAGGGATCGCGCACATAATTGCGGAATTCGAGGCTGAGCAGGCCGCGCCGGATCCACTGCGCCTTGAGCTGCGGCGCGCCTTCCGCCTGGAAATGCGCGCAGTGCGAGCAGGTGTAGCTCAGATACTCGACGAGCCGGTTGGGCGCCTTGGGATTGCCCAGGATGAAGGCGCCATTGGAGCCGATGGTGACGGTGCTGGTCCAGTCCGTGGCGGCCGCCCGCTGCTGGGCCGGCGCGACGGCCGGCGCCGCGAGCATGAAGGGCAGGACAAGACAGGAGAGGAAACGGCGCAGCATCTCGTCAAAACCTCCCGAAGCAGGCTGGTGGGAAACAGGCGGCGGCCCCGCGCATCAAACTAGCTGATTCGCGGCGGCCGGGGCGCGTTGGCAAGGCCGCGCGCCATGGATTCGAGGACGGACCGCAGTTCCGGATCGCTCACTTCGCGCAGGCCCTCGCCCAGCTCCTGCGGGATGGGGCGCAGCATGGCGGGCGGCGGGCGGCGCACGGGCTCGCTCGGCACGACCTGGCCCTGGCGCATCGCCACGCGGGAGACGGCGTCATAGCCGAAGAAGCGGTTCACCCGCTCGATGATCTCCGGCACGACATGCTGCACCATCGGCGCATGGCCGCTGGCGACGACGAGCTGCAAGGTGCCGCCGGAGCGCCGGCCGGTCGGGAAGCGAATCGATTCGGGGCTGGTCAGTTCCGCATAACGCTGCCCGACGATCTCCGCCCAGCGCGTGACGATGCTCGACTGGATGAAGCCGAACTTGCGGAACGCCGCCCGGCCGATGTCCGGCATCAGATCCGCGATGGCGCGCGGCGCGCCGACACGCGGACGCTCGGCCGCTGCGGCGATGTTGCCGGCCTTTGCCTTGCGTGCACGCGGCGTCTTCTTCTCGGGGGTTTCCGTCATCCCCGGGTCCATGCCATAGCCGGGCCATGCCCGTCGACGGATTATTGATGGCGCAGCGCGATGTGGCGGCCGCTCTGCTCGCGCATTATCGCTGCCATGCCCGCTTGCTGCCCTGGCGCAGCCCGCCGGGGGAGCCGCCGCCCGATCCCTACCGGGTCTGGCTGTCCGAGATCATGCTCCAGCAGACGACGGTGGCGGCCGTTATTCCCTATTATGAGCGCTTCCTCGCGCGGTGGCCGGACGTCGCGGCGCTGGCGGCCGCCGAGGATGGCGACCTGATGGCTGCGTGGGCGGGCCTTGGCTATTATGCGCGCGCCCGCAATCTGCTGGCCTGCGCGCGCCATGTCGCGGCCTTGCCGGGCGGGCGCTTCCCGGATGACGAGGCGGGGCTGCGGGCGCTGCCGGGCGTGGGCGCCTATACCGCCGCCGCCATCGCTGCCATCGCCTTCGGGCGCCGGGCCGTGGTGGTGGACGGCAATGTCGAGCGCGTGGTGAGCCGCCTCTTCGCGGTGGAGACGCCGCTGCCGGCCGCGAAGGCCGAGCTGCGCATGCTTGCCGACCGGATCACGCCGGAGGCCGATGCCGGCGATTTCGCCCAGGCAATGATGGACCTCGGCGCGACGATCTGCACGCCGCGCAAGCCCGCCTGCCTTGCCTGCCCACTGGCGGAGATGTGCGCCGCGCGCGCGGCGGGCGACCCGGAGCGCTTCCCGGTCAAGGCGCCGAAAAAGGCCCGGCCCGAACGGCGTGGCACCGCCTGGTGGATCGAGGCGGAGGGCGCGGTGTGGCTGCAGCGCCGCCCCGCGCGGGGCCTGCTCGGCGGCATGCTGGGCTTTCCCACCAGCGAGTGGCGTGAAGATCACGGGCAGACGGTGCCGCCCCCATGGCCCGGCGACTGGCTGCTGATCGAAGGGCGGGTGCGCCATGTGTTCACCCATTTCGCGCTGGAGCTGAGCGTCGCGCGCCTGTTTCTCTCCGTGACGCCTTCGTCCGCTGCGCTTGCCAAGGCGCTGGGCGATGGCCAATGGTGGCCGCTCGGGAGGATCGGCGAAGCCGGGCTGCCGACGCTGTTCGCCCGCGTCGCGCAGGCGGTGCGCGAGGAGACGCCCGATGAGGACGAGGAGAGAGAGGAAGGATGATGAACCGCAACGTCGCGCCCGAGGCACGGGGAATCACCTTCACCGGAAGCACGCTCGACCGTGCCGACCAGCTGCGCGTCCATCCCGAACGGCTCTCTGTCGCCTGGGCCGACACGCGCGCGCGCGTCGTGCGGCTCGATGGGCTCGATCCGCTCCCGGACGATGAAGGCATGCTCGCTACCGGTCCGATCGAGCCCGGCGCGCGCCTTGCCGACCATGCGCTGCTCGGGCTGCAGGAAGACGGGGTGCCGCTGTTCATCGCGCTCCATGTGGAGAAGAAGCCGCACGAACCGCCGGTCTTTCCCCCGAAGGTCTGGCAGATCGTTCCGCACCTTCGCCCCGATCAGGCGGCGCTCTATGCCGGTGCGCGCAGCCTCGTCGACTGGCATGACCGCCACCAGTTCTGCGCCTGTTGCGGATCGCCCACCCATCCGGTGAAGGCCGGCTGGTCGCGCCAGTGCGGGACCTGCGGCGCGGAGCATTTCCCCCGCACCGATCCGGTGGTCATCATGCTCGCCGAATATGAGGACAAGGTGCTGATCGCGCGGGGCGCGCGCTTCCCGCCCGGGCGCTTCTCGGCGCTGGCGGGCTTCGTGGAACCTGGCGAGACGATCGAGGAAGCGGTGCGCCGCGAGCTGTGGGAGGAAACGGGCATCCGCACCGGGCGCGTGGACTATCTGTTCAGCCAGCCCTGGCCCTTCCCCTCCCAGCTCATGATCGCCTGCACGGCGCAGGCGCTCGACTGCGCGCTGACGCTCGATCTGGAGGAAGTCGCCGAAGCCATGTGGGTGAGCCGGGAGGAGGTGCGCGCTGCCCTCGCCGAGGCGCCGGACGCGCGCTTCCAGCCGCCCACGCCGGTTGCGGTGGCGCACCATATGCTGCGGCACTGGCTGGGCGAGTGAGACGCTGCATCGGGGTTTGAAAGCCAAGGGGTGAGGCGCGCCGGCGGGGGCTCGCTGGCGGAGCCGCATTGCGTCCCCTATATAGCATGTCTAAAGCGCAGCCTCCTTTCCAGAATTCCGGACGACCCTCTCCATGCTCAGCCTCAACGAAGCCCTTGATCGCGCCCAGTCGCTCGTCGCCGCCGCGCGCCGCGCCGGCGCGGACGCCGCCGACGCGGTCTATGGCTGCGACGCGTCCTCGGGCGTGACGGTCCGCCTCGGGCAGCTGGAGGATGTGGAGAATTCCGAATCCGAGCATATCGGGCTGCGCGTGTTCGTCGGCCATCGCTCGGCCAGCGTCTCCTCGTCCGATCTTGCGCCGCGCACGCTGGACACGCTCGTCGAGCGCGTCATCGCCATGGCCCGGGAAGCGCCGGAAGACGCCTATGCCGGGCTCGCGCCGGAAGACCGGCTGATGCGCAAGAAACTGCCCTCGCTCGACATCGAGGACCCTGAAATCCCCGAACCCGCCGCGCTGCGCGAACGCGCGCTGGCGGTGGAAGATGCCGCGCGTGCGGTGCTCGGCGTCACCAATTCGGAAGGCGGCGGCGCCGGCTTCGGCCGCGCGCAGGTCGCGCTCGTCACCAGCCATGGATTCGCCGGGGCCTATGCCGGGACGAGCCACTCGCTCTGGGCCAGCGTGCTGGCCGGCGAAGGCGCGGGAATGCAGCGCGACCATGCCAGCCACACCGCCCGCAAGCTGCGCGACCTGGAGGCGGCGGACGCCATCGGCACGCGCGCGGGCAGCCGGGCGGTCGGACGGCTCAACCCCAAGCGCGTCGCCAGCGGCACCATGCCGGTCATCTTCGATCCGCGCGTGGGCAACAGCCTGATCGGCCACCTGATCGGCGCGATCTCCGGCCCGGCGGTGACACGCAAGGCGAGCTTCCTGCTCGACCGGCGCGGCGAGCCGGTGCTGCCCGCGACGCTGAACCTCATCGACAATCCGCATCTCCAGCGCGGCCTGCGCTCGCGCCCGTTCGACGGGGAAGGGCTGCCGACGGCGATGAAGCGCATCGTGGATGGCGGCATCCTGACCGACTGGCTGCTGGACAGCGCATCTGCCCGGCAGCTCGGCCTCGCACCCACCGGCCACGCGACGCGCGGCGGCGGTGCGCCGGGCGTGGGCCTGAGCAATGTTCATCTCGAAGGCGGGACGGCCTCGGCGCATGAGCTGATGGCGGACGTCTCGCGCGGGCTCTACGTCACCGAACTGATCGGCCATGGCGTCAATCCGGTGACCGGCGACTACAGCCGCGGCGCCTCGGGCTTCCTGATCGAGAATGGCTCGGTGGGCCATGCCGTCGCGGAAGTGACCATCGCCGGCAATCTGCGGGACATGTTCGCGCGCCTCGTGGCGGCAAACGACCTCAGCTTCCGCTATGCCATCAACGTGCCCACCCTGCGCATCGACGGGATGACCATTGCCGGCGAATAATCGCCTGCTGCCCGATCTCCTGGCGATCGCCGACGAAGCGGCGGCGCGCGCGATGCTGGACTGGGCGCCGGGCGAGCCCAGCCGCAAGGCCTGGGAGAAAGTGCCCGGCGAGCCGGTGTGCGAAGCCGACCTTGCCGTCGATGCACTGCTGCGCGCGCGGCTCGGCGCGCTGCTGCCGGACGCGGCATGGCTCTCCGAGGAAAGCGCCGAGACACCGGGACGCAGCGATGCGCCGCTTGCCTGGGTCGTCGATCCGATCGACGGCACGCGCGATTTCGTGCGCGGGCGCACCGGATGGGCGATCTCGATCGCGCTGGTGGAAGCCGGCGACGTGCAACTGGGCGTGCTGGCCGCGCCTGCCCGGCAGGAGCGCTGGTGGGCCGCGCGCGGGGCAGGCGCCTTTCGCAATGGCGCACGGCTTGCCGTGGGGGCGCAGGCCACGCTGGCGGGCGCGCGCGTGCCGCTCGACACGATGCGCGGGGTCGACATGGATTACCGGATGGTGCCCAAGCCCAATGGCATCGCGCTGCGCATGGCGATGGTCGCGGGCAACGAAGCCGATCTCGTCGCGGGCCTGCGCCTGAGCGGGGAATGGGACATCGCCGCCGCCACGCTGATCGCGCAGGAAGCAGGCGCCATCGTCACCGACGCGCTCGGCGATCCGATCCGCTTCAACAAGCCGGACCCGCGCGTGCCGGGCCTGCTCTGCGGCGTGCCCGCAATCCATGAGGCCGGCCTTGCCCGCCTGCGCGAGCGGGCGCTGAAGATGCGCGGCGCGGGATAAAGCGCCCCGTCCGCCGGATCATCCGTGTCTCGCGAAGGCCGGAATCCTGGCAGTAACGATCATCGCGAAGAGCCGAATCCGGCGCCGCATGACCGGCAGACCGGGGGAGAATTGCCGCTGCGGGAGGCCGGCGGAGCGGCGTTGTGGCGCCCGTTCCCGGCAGATATCGGATTCAATCGTTCAGGCCTGAAAACCTTCCTCACGAATAAATCATGTTGCAATAGCTATATTGCTAGGTATTCTGGCGCGCATCGCACCGGAAAGATCCGGACGACGCTGGGGCAACGACCTCACAGCACATAGGAGGGGAGGACCATGCAACATCGTTATCGCTCGAACTCTGTCCGCGCGCCGCTCTTCGTGGGTAGTGCGCTTTACCTGCTTGCGCTTGCTCCAGCCGGCGCACTGGCCCAGGACACGGTGACGCCGCAGGCCGCCGCCGCGCCGGAAGACCAGGCCATCGTCATCACCGGATCGCGCATCGCGCGCCGCGACTATTCCTCCGACACGCCGATCGTGACGCTGTCCGCCGACGCGCTCAATCGGTCCAGCGAAGTGAGCTTCGACCAGAGCCTGAACAAGCTGCCGCAGTTCGGCACCGGCGCCAACCAGATCACCAGCGCGACGGACATCCAGTCGACACCGACCAGCAGCCCCGGCATCGCGACGGTCAACCTGCGCGGCCTGGGCAGCAACCGCACGCTCGTGCTGGTGAACGGCCGCCGCACGCAGCCCGCCAATGCCAGCCTCGTGGTCGACCTCAACACGATCCCCGCCGCCGCGGTGGACAATGTGGAGATCATCACCGGCGGCGCCGGTGCCACTTATGGCGCGGACGCCGTGGCCGGCGTCGTCAACTTCATCCTCAAGCGCAATTTCCAGGGCGTCCAGATCGACGGGCAGGCCGGCCAGACCTTCCGGGGCGATGGCGAGCAGTACAAGGTCTCCACGCTGCTCGGCTCCAACTTCGCGGACGATCGCGGCAATGCCATGATCGGCCTCACTTACCAGAAGCGCACGCAGGTCTATCTGCGCGACCGGCCCTTCTTCGAGGCGGCCTTCACGGACCCGAACACGCCCGGCCGCAACGCCTGGCCCAACTTCGGCGGCTATCTGCCCACCAACGGCACGCAGGCCGCCTATGATGCGGTGTTCGGCGCCAAGGGCTTCGTCCCGGGCGACGTGCCCAGCACGGCACAGCTCTTCTTCAACACCGCACCGACCACGGCCGGCGCGACTCTGTTCACGGTCTCGCCGGGCGTGCGTTCCGGCACCCGGGCACCCGGCTTCACCGGATCGCTGTACCCGGACAACAAGTTCCTCAACAACGGCCTGCTCTCGCCCAACAGCTACACCGGCTTCCTGTCGAGCCCGCTGGAGCGCTACTCGCTGTTCGCCGCGGCGCATTACGAAGTCAGCGACAATCTGACCTTCTACACGCAGGCGAGCTTCGACCAGAACGACACCACGACCGAAGTCATCGGCTACTCGCCGGCCTTCAACCAGTGGTCGGTGACGATCCCCTATGATGCGGCGCATCCGGTGCCCACGGAACTGGCGACCATCCTCAACTCGCGCGCCAACCCGAACGCGCCCTGGACGCTGTACAAGCAGATGGACTATCTCGGGCCGCGGCAGATCTCGACCACCACCTATACTTATGAAGTGCTGTTCGGCGCGCGTGGCGACCTGGGCGTGCGCGACTGGACCTACGACATCTTCATGTCGCACGGCCGCACATCGCAGAACACCAATTACCGCGGTTTCGCCGATCTCGCGCGCTATCAGGAACTCATCAACCGGCCGAACTACGGCGCCGGGGCGGACTACAATAACGGGCGGACCGGCATGCTGGCGCATTGCACCAGCGGCCTCAATCCCTTTGTGAACACGCCGGTGAGCCAGGACTGCATCGACATCATCAGTGCGCCGATCAACACCGAGACGATCCTCGCGCAGGATCAGGTGGAACTGAACCTGCAGGGCTCGCTTGCCGAGATTCCGGCCGGCGACCTGCGCTTCGCCCTCGGCGCGGCCTATCGCAAGAACGACTTCGAGTATCGGCCGGACCCGGCTTTCTCCACGACCAACACGACCTCGCTCACCATCGGCCTGTTCGATACCTCGCCGACCAAGGGCGACGTGAACGTCAAGGAGATCTACGGCGAGGTGCTGGTGCCGATCCTGCGTGATCTTCCCTTCGTGCGCTCGCTCACGCTCAATGCCGGCGCGCGCTATTCGGACTACAGCACGACCGGCGGCGTCTTCACCTGGAAGACCACGTTGGACTGGGACGTCAATCCCTGGCTGAAGCTGCGCGGCGGCTACCAGCAGGCGAACCGCGCGCCCAACGTGGCCGAGCTCTATCAGCCGCCGGTCTTCCAGACCGTGCCCTGGCCCGATCATGACCCCTGCTCGATGTTCACGCGCGCCACTTACGGCAACGTGGCGTCCAACCCGGATCGCGCGAAAGTGCAGGCGCTCTGTTCGGCGCTCTCGGGCGGCGTTCCGATCGGCGACAACTTCGTGGGCAACGTGCCGAGCTACTTCGCGCTCGGCCGCGACCTGCAGCGCGGCAATGCCAATCTCGACAACGAGAAGGCCAAGACCTGGACACTGGGCGCCGTGGTCAACTCACCCTTCGACGCCGAGGCTCTTCGGGCGCTCCGCCTCTCCGTCGATTACTACCACATCACGATCGACGGGGCGATCGCACCCGCTTCCACCCAGCTGGTCTACCAGGAATGCTTCAACAGCCTGGGCAACAACCCGAACTACGATCCCAACAACGAATATTGCCAGCGCATCTCGCGCAACACGACCAATGGCCAGTGGATCGCGACGACGGCGAGCTTCGAGAATCTGGGCCTGATCCAGACCTCCGGCATCGACGTGCAGTTCGACTGGAGCCTGCCGGCGCCGGGCATCGGCGAGACCGGGGCGGTGTTCGCCAACATCGTCTACAATTATCTCATCAACTACAAGGTGCAGAACAATCCGGGCGGCCCGGTCTTCGACTATGCCAACTCGATCGGCTCGACCATCTTCGTGCCGCCTTATGGCGCGCAGTTCCGCTGGAAGCTCAATACCACGCTGGGCTATGACTTCGGTCCCGGCACGGTGAGCATGAACTGGCGCCACTTCCCCCGGGCCCGCAATGCGGCGCGGGTGACCAACAGCACGGCCACGCAGACCCGCACCAACGCTTACGACATCTTCGATCTCTCGGCGCAGTTCCGGCTGAACGACATGTTCCAGATCCGGGGCGGCATCGACAATCTGTTCGACCGCGATCCCAACATCATCGGCGCCATCCCGGGCACCACCGCCGCCGTGGGCGAGCCCGACCCGGCGGGCACCTATGATGTGCTGGGCCGCCGCTTCTATGTGGGCGTCAGGGTCGATTTCTAGGTCCGGAGGCAGCCCCTCCGACAGGGCGGGCGCATGCTGCAACCATGCGCCGGCTCCTCTTCCCCCTGAGCGGTCTCGCGGCGCTTGTCGCGAGACCGTCCTTTTTTCCCTCGGTGACGGAAAGCGGAAAGCGGAAAGCGGGGAGGACACGCTGGCGGAGCGCCGCGCCCGCCTTCCGCGCCGGAAAGACCTTGTGCGGTGACCGGGCCTCGGGGATAGATGCCCGGTCGTTCAAAACCCCGCCCGAAGCGGGGACAGGAGGAACGCGAATGAGGATTGCCATCTCCATCGGTCTCGCCGTCCTTGCCTTGCCGGCGGCGGCCGGTCATGCGCAGCCAGCCGGGGATGCGGCGGCGAACTGGGAAGCGGTGGTGCAATGTGCCCGGCAGACCGGCGCGCCGGCCCGACATGCCTGCATCGATCAGGTGCTGCGCGGCAGCGGCGTGCTGGACAGCGAGCGCGAGATGAACGAAGCGCGCCAGTCCTTCGGCCAGCAGGGGCGATCCGAAGCGGCGCCCGTTCCGCCGCCGACGGCGCCCGCGGTTCCAGCGATGCCCGCGCCCGCGCAGCGCGCCGAGGCCGCGCCTGCCGCTCCGGCACCCGCGCCTGCCGCGCCCCCGCCGCCGCTCCGGGCGCTGCAGACGGAAGTCGCCAGCGCACGCCTCGCGGCCGATCGCAAGCTGGTCATCACAACCCGGGAAGGCGCGGTCTGGCGCCAGACGGAGACAATCGAGCTGCGCGCTTCGCCCCGCGCGGGCGACAGTTTCGAGATCGAGGAAGCCGCGCTCGGCGGGCATCGCTGCAAGCTTGGTCGCAGCCGCATCTTCCGCTGCGAGCGAGTGAACTGAGCGCCGGTCGCCCGTTTCCGTAAAGGGCCGACGCTGTTCGAAAAGAGTGCCGGCGCGCCAAGGGCCCGGCGTATCCTGGCCCGGCGCCCGGCGGTCGCCTCAGACCTGCGCCGGTTGCGCGCCGCGCTTGCTCAGCGTGGTGAGCAGCGTCTCATAATGTTGTACATAGCTCAGATAGATGGCCTTCACGTCCGGATGCAGCGCCGCGTGCGCCAGCTCCCGGGACTTGTCGATCTGTCTTTGGAGATAAGTGCGATCCCACAGCGGATCCATCGGTGTTGCCCTCAAATGTTTTGCGCGTCAGAAATTCCCCATCGGGCGAATGGTTCCGGCATTTCGCGTCGTGCCGTGCGGGACAGCTGAGCCTTGCCGAATCAGTCACTTGCCGCCAGTCTCCCACCCGACATCTTGTCAGGAGAGCCTCTCATGCCAGCCGTGAAGACCGCGAAGACAATGCTCGCTTTCTCCTTCCTTGCTTTGGCAGCCTGTCAGGTGGGCGCGCAGCCGGGCAGCGGCACGCGCGCGGGACTGGTCGACATCGAGCAGACGGCGCTGGTCTCCGGCACGCCGATCCCCCGCTTCAAGGCGGATACGGCCTGGCCGCAGCTTCCCGAGAACTGGGTGATCGGCCAGGTTGCGGGGCTTTCCACGGACAGGGAAGGCAATATCTGGCTCGTCCATCGCCCGCATTCCGTGCGCGACCCGGGCCCGACGCGCCAGCCCGCGCCGACCGTGCTGCGCCTCTCGCCGGACGGGAAAGTGCTGGCCGCGTGGGACGGCAAGTCCACCGCGCCGGAGATCGACGGCGTCAACCAGTTCCCCGCCAGCACGCACGGCGTGTTCGTGGACGCGGAAGACAATGTGTGGATCGGCGGCAACGGCAAGGACGATCATGTCGTCGTCAAATACAGCATGGACGGCAAATATCTGGGCCAGTTCGGCACGCGCGGCGCCACCGGCGGCAATCTCGACAAGGCCAAGCTCGGCGGCCCCGCCGACATCTATCGCCACAATGACGAGCTGCTCATCGCCGATGGCTATATCAACAAGCGGGTCATCACCTTCGATGCGAAGAGCGCTGCCTTCCGCCGCTTCTGGGGCGCCTATGCGAGCGCGCCCGATGCGCCGGCACGGCAAGGCGATTTCGACCAGAGCATGGCGGCGAGCACGGCCGATGGCGGGGCCAATCCGCGCTCCCCGATGTTCGGCGACATCGTGCATTGCGTGGTCAAGAGCTCGAACGGCGACCTCTATGTCTGCGACCGGCGCAACAACCGCATCCAGATGTTCCGGGACGGGCCGGACGGCAAGGCCGTGTTCGTCAAGGACATCCTGATCGCGCCGGAAACGGGCGGGCTGCGCACGGTGAGCGACGTCGCCTTCTCGCCGGACGAGACATATATGTACGTCACGGACATGGAGAATGGCCGCGTCTGGACGCTGCTGCGCGAGACACACCAGATCATCGGCCATTTCGGCAAGGCGAACGGTAAGGGCCCGGCCGAGTTCATCTGGCTGCATTCCATGGTGACGGACAGGGACGGCAATATCTACACGTCCGAGGTCAATCAGGGCCAGCGGGTGCAGAAGTTCGTCTTTACCGGCATCGAATAGGCGCCGGCCGGGCGCGGGCTGACTCCCTGGGGGCAGCGCTTGGCTGACGAGAGCCGTGCGGTTTCGTCACGGTTCGTCCGCAATGTCTCCGTCATTGATGTTGGTGGGTTGGGCGCCAACATGACGGAGTTATTATGAACAAGAAGATCGTGCTCGCTGCCCTTCTCGCGGCGTCGGCCGCTTGGGCGGGTCAGGCGCAGGCGCAGACCATCGGCAGCTTCCGCGCGGACGTGCATGCGGGCTGGGATAGGGTCTCCATCGACCAGCACACGCAGGGCGATGCCGACGCCGATGTCGTGACGTCGAGCGAGAAGGACGACGGCGTCATCTATGGCGGCGAGATCGGCTATGACCTGGGGCTCGGCGCCTTCAGCCTGGGTGCCTATGCCGGCATCGAGGGATCGTCGGCCAAGCAATGCGCGGAAGTCTACACCGAAGTCGAGACCTGCGTGAAGGCGGGGCGCAACATCACGCTCGGCGCGCGCGCCGGCTTCAACGTGGCGCCGCGCGTGCTGCTCTATGCCAAGGGCGGCTATTCGAACGGGCAGGTCCGCATGGAATATATCGACCATGTGACGGCGGCGGACAGCTTCACCCTCTCGGAGAACATGGACGGCTGGCATGCCGGCGCGGGCGTGCAGGTCAATCTGCTCGCCAACAGCTATGTGAAGCTCGAATATGTCCACACCGACTATTCGGACTATTCGCTCGCCGATGGCGACGCCACCATCAGCGGCGGCTTCAAGCGCGACAACGTCCTGCTGGGCGTGGGCATGCGCTTCTGAACCGGGCGGCGCGGCCTTCGGGTCGCGCCCCTGGCACGTCCGGCCGGAGCGGGCGGTGCAGGGCCGGTGTCGACCGGCCCCGAAGCATCGTCAGATCTTCAGCCGCACGATCTGGCGCAATCGATACTGTTTCGCCAGCGCGTCATAAGCGCGCACCAGCTGGTCATGCATTGCGCGCTGCTCGGACTCGCCGGCGGCCAGCGCGAGCTTGCGGTGCTCGCGCGCCCTGCGGCGATAATAATCATGGCGTGTCGGAATCATCGGCGCCTCCCGCCGGACATTCGAGCAGCTTTTTGCCTGTGCGCATTTGATCCCGATCAAATGGCCGCTCGTCCGGGGGCGATCCGGGATTGAGTCCATAGGTCAGGGTCGCGCGGGCCAGGTGCGGGGAGGCGCCCACGTGCGGCGGCCTGCGCGGCGGCGCGCATCAGCCAGCCAAGCTTCTCGCCGCGGGAGGTGAAGACACGGCTTTCGAGCGCGCGCTCCGGATCGGCCGCGACATGCCGCGCGATGCCGCCATAGATGCCGGCCGCCGCGAGCACGGCCCAGGCCGAGCGGAACGGCAAGGCAGGCGTGCCGTAGCGGGCACTCGCTTCGTACCGCGCCGCCAGATCGGCGGCGCGGCGCGCCAGACCGGCGAGCGCCGCCCGCGAAGCCGGGGCCATTGGATCGGAAGGGTCGATACCGGCTTCGACAAGCCAGTCCCTGGGCAGATAGCAGCGTCCGCCTGCTGCATCCTCGGCGATGTCGCGGGCGATATTGGCGAGCTGGAAGGCAAGGCCGAGATCGCAGGCGCGGTCCAGCACCGGCGCATCGTCCGGCGCCACGCCCATCACGATCGCCATCATGCAGCCGACCGTGCCGGCGACATGATAGCAGTAGAGGAGCAGGTCCTCCTGCGTGCGCGGTCGCCAGCCCGCCGCGTCGAGCGCGAAGCCCTCGATCAGATCGTCGATATAGCGGCGGGGGATGGCGCACTCGGCTGCGACGACGGCGAGGCCGGCAAAGGCGGGATCATCGATGCCCGCCGCCCCGCCCAGCGCCCGCTGCGTCCGCGCGCGGATATCGGCGAGCCGGCGCGCCGGATCGGATGTCGCATGCATTGTGCCGCCATGGTCCTGCCCGTCGGCGATATCGTCGCAGGCGCGGCACCAGCCGTAAAGCAGCCATGCCCGCTCGCGCGTCGTGCGGTCGAACAGGCGGGAGGCCGTGCGGAAGCTCTTCGACCCCCGCGCGATGCTCTCCCGGGCATGCGCGACAAGCGCGGCGCGCGCCTCGCTCACGTCATCCGCGCCTTGGCGCCTGCGCTGTCCGGTGCCTCAAAGCCGCGCCGCCTTCATCGAGAAGATCGTCTCGTGCGGCTGATAGGCGGCCATCGCGTCGATCAGATCGGGCAGCGTGTTCCGGGCGATGAGGATGCCGGCATGGGCGGGCCGGATGAAGCCGGTCTCGATCATGTGCCGGTCGAAGGCGATGAGCTGGTCGTAGAAGCCGGCGACATTGAGCAGGCCCACCGGCTTGTTATGATAGCCAAGCTGGGCCCAGCTGATCGCTTCCCACAGCTCGTCCATCGTGCCCACGCCGCCCGGCAGCGTCACGAACCCGTCCGCCAGGCTGGTGAACAGCGCCTTGCGGGCATGCATGTCCGGCACGACATGCAATTCGGTCAGGCCCTTGTGCGCGACTTCCGCGCCGACCAGCGCCTCGGGAATGACGCCGATGACTTCGCCGCCCGCCGCCATCGCCGCATCGGCCACCGCGCCCATCAGGCCCACGCGGCCGCCGCCATAAACGATGCCGATGCCCCAGCGCGCCAGCTCCGCGCCCACTTCCTTCGCCATCGCCATGAACTGCGGATCGGCCGGGGTGGCCGAACCGCAATAGACGGCGAGGCGATTGAACGTCTTCATGCAAGATCCTCCAGCATCAGCGTGGCGGTGGCCCGGGCCGAGCCGACCACGCCGGGAATGCCGGCGCCGGGATGCGTCCCCGCGCCGGTGAAATAGAGATTGGGAATGACATCATCCCGGTTGTGCGCGCGGAACCATGCGCTTTGCGTGAGCAGGGGCTCGAGGCTGAAGGCGCTGCCCAGATGCGCATTGAGATCGCGCGCGAAATCGGTGGGCGCGTAGGAGAACTGCACCTTGATGCGCGCGCGTATGTCCGGGATGAGCCGGCGCTCGACCTCGTCCAGGATGCGGTTGGCGAGGATGGGGCCGATCTCGTCCCAGTTGACTGGCAGCTTGCCCATATGGGGCACCGGAGCCAGCGCATAGAAGGTCGAATGGCCCGGCGGCGCGAGATCGGGGTCCGTCACCGTGGGATGATGCAGATAGAGCGAGAAATCCTGCGAGAGGACGCCATGCTCGTAAATATCCGTCAGCAGCCCGCGATAGCGCGGGCCGAACAGGATCATGTGGTGCGGAATGCCCGGCCATGTCCCCTCGATGCCGAAATGGACGAGGAAGAGGCTGGGGCTCCAGCGCTTGCCCGCCAGCGCCTGCGCGCGCCGTTCGCCGCGCACATGGCCCGACAGAAGATCGGCATAGCTGTGCATGAGATCGGCATTGCTGGCGACGGCATCCGCCTCGAAGCGCAGGCCCGACCGGGTGGTGACGCCGCTCGCGCGGTCCCCCACTGTCTCGATCGTCGCTACCGGATCGCCCAGATGCAGCGTGCCGCCGAGCCGCTCGAAATGCGTCACCATGCCGCTCACCAGCGCATTGGTGCCGCCCTTGGGAAACCAGACGCCGCCCTGCTTCTCCAGCTTGTGGATGAGGGCATAGATGGCACTGGTGGTCATCGGATTGCCGCCCACCAGCAGAGTATGGAAGGACAGCGCCTCGCGCAGCTTCTCGTTCTTCACGAAGCTGGAGACCATGCTGTAGACCGAGCGCCAGGCCTGATGCTGCGCCAGCGCCGGGGCGGCCTTGAGCATCGACTTGAAGTCGAGGAACGCGACATGGCCGAGCTTCTCATAGCCCTCGCGATAGACCTCGGTGCTGTAGGCCAGGAACTTGCGGTAGCCCACGACATCGGCGGGATCGAGCTTCGCGATCTCGGCGTCGAGCAGCACGTCGTCATTGCCATAGTCGAAGTTCGTGCCGTCCGGCCAGTTCAGCCGGTAGAAGGGACTGACCGGCAGCAGCGTCACATCCTCCGCCATGTCATGGCCGGAGAGGCGCCAGAGCTGGGCCAGGCAATCGGGATCGGTGATGACGGTGGGCCCGGCGTCGAAGGTGAAGCCGTCCTTCTTCCAGACATAAGCGCGACCGCCCGGGCGATCCCGCCCTTCCACGACCGTGGTGGCGATGCCCGCCGATTGCAGGCGCAGGGCCAGCGCGAGGCCGCCGAAACCGGCGCCGATGATGACTGCTCTCTTCATGGCTTGGCGGCTCCGAGCGCCTGGATGGCGCGGCTCACAGGCACAGGTGGCTTGCCGATCATGATGCGCATCTTGTCTGTGAAAGTGGATTGGCCGGCATAAAAGCGGCCGATGAGGGCAGGGTCAAGACGATAGAAGCGGGCCAGCACCCGCCAGCGCTCGTCGGGGTCTGCGGCGCGGAACAGGAGGGTGGAGAGCATGCGGTAGAAGCCCTGGCCGCGCCAGTGGGCGCGCGCCCGGGCCCGCAGCGCCGCATGCAGTGCCGGTCCCGAGAGATCGTCCATGGCGGCGATGGCAAGCGCCGTTCGCACCGCATCGGGCAGGGAATAGCCGGTGAGCGCATGGAAGAAGCCGCCGCGCAGGCCCGCCTTCGCGACGCCCGGCGCCTGCGCGTCCCAGTAGCGCTCGAAGTCGCCGCCCATGCAGACCGGCAGCACGCCGGTCTCGCTATGGCCCCGCGCCTCCCCGTCCCAGCCCTGCGCCCAGGCATATTCGCTGATCCGCGCGGAAAGCAGCGGCTCGTCGAGGCCCGGATCATCGGCATAATAAGTATCCTCGATGAAGAGCTCGGTCGGCGAGAGGGGGAGCGTGTAGACGAAGCGGTAGCCATCATGCTGCGGAACGGTGGCATCCATGATGATCGGCTCGCACAGCCCATGGGGCCGGTCGCAGACCCAGCTTGCGCCCACGAATTTCTGATAGCCCAGCGTAAGCGCGCTCATGTCCCCCGGGCCGCGCGCGTCGATCACGCC
Source organism: Sphingobium lignivorans (assembly GCF_014203955.1). Taxonomy (NCBI): domain Bacteria; kingdom Pseudomonadati; phylum Pseudomonadota; class Alphaproteobacteria; order Sphingomonadales; family Sphingobiaceae; genus Sphingobium; species Sphingobium lignivorans. The sequence goes on along the minus strand of NZ_JACHKA010000001.1, from coordinate 3,348,839 downwards.
GCGCGCCTCGATCGTGCGCCCGTCGGCGAGCGTGACCGCATGCGGCGCGAGGGCCGTCGCGGCCTGATCGAACAGCAGGTCCCCCTCCGGCATGGCGCGGTGGAGGCGGATGCCGAGACGCTCGCTGGTGAGCGTCGCATAGCCGCTGTCGATGCGGCGCTGCTGGCCGGGAAAGCGCACTTCATGCCCGCCCCAGCCATGCACGATCAGCGGCTCGATCAGCCAGCGGCTCTCCGCCGGGACATCATGCGCGAAGCAGGACCAGAGCTGATTGCCGCCGGAATAGCGCGCTTCCTCGATCAGCACCGTGCGCAGATCCGGCCGCCTTGCCCGCAGGGCCAGCGCGATCAGTCCCCCGGCAAGGCCGGCGCCGACAATGGCAAGATCGACGGGTTGCGCGGACTTCATGCGCGAGCCCTAGAACATCGCGCGGCAAATCAGAACAGGGAAGTCGCGTGGATCGAAACGGCCCGCCTCGCGCGGGCCATTCCCATCCGTTCACTCCTGCGCGGGCGCTTCCATGAACAGCCGCGTGTGGGGCAGGGCCGCGAGATCGACTTCCTCGCCAGCGAAGAACAGGCGCTCCAGCCGCCGGATATTGCGGATGTCGGCGGTCGGGTCTGCGCTGAGCAGCAGGAGATCGGCGATCTTGCCGGTTTCGATCGTGCCCAGCTCGTTCAGCCGGCCGGTCGCGCGGGCACCGTTGCGCGTCGCCGCGACGATCGCGTCCATGGGGCTCATGCCCAGTTCCACCAGCCCCTCGATCGCGAGCAGGCTGCCTTCGCCCGGCTCCTGATCCGGCGTCTTGGGGCTGCGGCGGAACTCGGGGGCGTCGCCCAGATAATTGTCCGTGGCGATGGTCACCGGGCACCCTGCCTTGATGAGCCGCTCCGCATTGCGGCGCTGGATCTCGTCATCCTCGCCACGCATGACCGCGCGCCGGCGCACTTCCGTGCTGGTGCGGGCAGGCGGCATCTTCGCAATCGAGGCCAGCGCGGCGGCGCGCTTCTCGATCTGGCGCTGGCGCACCGCGCCGGTCACCATATTGGCGCGGATCGCGCACAGCGTGCCCTTGCTCAGGATGAGGTCGATCAGCTCCTGCGGATAATCGCGGCTGAGGATCTCGGGATGCTGGATGAGGTCAATGCCCGCTTCCACCGCGATGTAGAGGCCTTCCGGACTGGTCGCGTGCGTTTCCGCGATGCGGCCGCGCTTGTGCGCTTCCTCCACGATCACGCGCTGCTGGCGCGGCGAGAAGCCGATCAGCGAGGGGAATGTGAAATGGCTGGTGCCGCCATATTTGAGGAAATCGACTCCCCGGTCGAGATAGGCACTGACGGCTACGCGCAGTTCCTCCGGCGTCATGTCCATCAGTTCCTCGCCCATGCCCTGCGCGAGAATGTCGTTCCATTGCTCCTGGAACAGGGTGAGGTCACGATCGCCGGTGAGCGAGTAAGTGAGCGAGAAGGGGCCGCCCCAGCCGAGGATGTTGCCCGCCACGAGCATGCGCGCGCCCGTCGCCTCGCCCCGGGCGATCCGGTCCCGCACGGCGAGCAGCGGCGGCAGCACGCCATAGCTGTCCCGGATGGTCGTCACGCCGGCCTTGAGCTGGCGCTGCGCGAACTCGAGGGCGAGGTCCTCGTTGCGGTCCGCATAGCGCGAGGAGGTGTCCCGGCGCGCGGGATTGCCATAGACGGTCGCGTGGACATTGCTGTCGATGAAGCCGGGCAGCAGATAGCGGCCGCGTCCGTCCACGCGCGTGGCACCGCGCGGCGCGCTCAGCCCTTGCCCGATCGCGGCGATCCGGCCCTTGTCGATCAGCACGTCCTGACCCGGCCGGGGCGCGGCGCCGGTGCCGTCGATGACTGTCACGCCGCTGATGAGAACCGGGGGGCCGGCAAGCGCCATACCGGAGAAGAGCAGCGCCAGCGCCGCCATTGCCAGTCGCGCCACACGCCGCAAGGCGCCGCCTTGTCTTCCGCTGTGCATGCAGTCCCCCCTTCCGATGCCCGCAAGACGCGCGGATTGCGAGAGGCTAGTATATCATATACTTTAGGTCAAACGGTGAAGCCGATATGCCCGGGATGCGACGGTCCGGTGCGCAAACGCTTTCCTCGCGTCCCCGCTCCCTATAAGGGGCGCCCATGCAGGCCGTGCCGATCATCCTTGCCTCGATGCTGGCCATGACGGCCATCATCGCGGTGCGTTACCTGCTTTCCAGCGGCGGCTTCGCACTGGCGACGCGGCTGGTGCGGCCGGGACTTTACCAAGGGCAGGGCGGGCAGATCGGGCGGGAAGTGCGCTGGTCGCTGCTTTCGGCGCTGGTGTTCGGCCTGCCGGCGGGGCTGGTGGCCTGGGGCTGGCAGAACCGGGGCTGGACGCTGATCTATACCGATCTCCATGCCTGGCCGCTCTGGTATCTGCCGCTCTCCGTGCTGGCGTATCTCGCAGCGCATGACAGCTGGTTCTACTGGACCCACAGGCTGATGCACCGCCCGGCCTTGTTCCGCGTGGCGCATGCCGTCCACCATGCCAGCCGCCCGCCCACCGCCTGGGCCGCGATGAGCTTCCATCCATGGGAAGCGCTGACCGGCGCGGTCGTGATCCCCGTCCTGGTGTTCCTTATTCCCATCCATGTCGCTGCGCTGGGCCTCGTGCTCACGATCATGACGGTGATGGGCGTCACCAATCACATGGGCTGGGAAATGTTTCCACGCTGGCTGGTGCGGGGGCGGCTGGGCGACTGGCTCATCACGGCCTCGCATCACCAGCGCCATCATGAGCAATATCAGTGCAACTATGGACTTTATTTCCGCGTGTGGGACCGGCTCTGCGGCACGGACCGGGGGCTTTCCGGCGACTTTGCGGCGCCGCCCGCCGCGCGGAAAGGATGAGGGCGCCGGCGACTATCGTGCGACGCGGGTGCCTCGGGGTGCTGGCGGGGCTTGCGGGACTGGCGGCGCTGACCGGTGGCGTGGATGCCGCGCGCGCTGATCCGACAGTGTCTCCGGGGAGCGCGAGCGGGGCGCTGACCGTGCGCTTCGAGGGGCTGCGGTCCGCGCGCGGCCTGATCCGCGCCTGCCTCACCCGCGATCCGGCTCATTTCCCGAAATGCGAGGACGATCCGGCCGCGATGAAGGCCAGCATTGCCGCGAGCCCCGCTGCGACGCTGTCCTTCGCGCAAGTGCCGCCGGGCGACTATGCGCTGCTCATCCTGCATGACGAGAATGGCAATGCCCGGCTCGACACGACGCTCGGCATCCCGCGCGAGGGCATCGGCTTTTCGCGCAACCCGCGCATCATGTTCGGCCCGCCCAAATTCGAGGCGACCGTGATTCACATCGGTGCGGGCGTGACGCACACGACGGTGAAGCTGCGCTATTTCCTTTGAGGCCGCGTCACTGCGGCTGCGGTTCGCGCGGGCCCTGTTCCTTCTGCTTCTTCTGCTGCGCTTCCTGCGCGGCCTTCAGGCGGGCAGCCTCGGCTTCTTCCTCGCGTGCCTGCTGCTCGATCTCTTCCGATTCGGCATCGAGATTGCCGAGACGTTCGGAGCGGGCCTTTTCCACCGCGTCCGCCCAGGTCGCGCTGCCGAGCATGGTCTGGCGCTCTTCGCGCGCGGCGCGGGCGATCTGCTGGAAACAGCCGGTGAAGCCGCCGCCGCCGGTGGGCGAGCAGCTGTCGATGCCTTCCCGGCCGACATATTCGATGGAGCGCGCGCGGTTCGCCCAGCTCTGCACCTTGGGGTCCAGCGGATCGGTGCGCAGATCCTTGGGAATGCGATAGCGCTCATTGTCCGGCATGCGGGCGCAAACCACGATCTCATCGCCGCTGCTCGCCGGGCAGGGATCGTCGCCATAGACGAACACCTGCTTCACCTTCTCCGTATCCTGCGGGCCGATGGCGGGCACGTCCTGCGCCATGGCCGCGCTGCCCATGGGAAGGCCCATGAGGGTGGTGCCAAGGGCAAGGAGGAGGAGCGGGGCGCGCATGGGAGAACTTCCTTCTTCAGAAACGCTGTGATTCAGAAACGCTGTGACAGGGCAATGGCGGCCCGGCAACCGAGACGGATCATCCCGAACAGCAGCGGATAGGCAGGGGCCGCTTCCGCGCCATGCGCGATCGCCGTATCGCGGTGCTCCACTTCCTCGGCCTGAAACTCCTCGATGGCGCCGGAAAGCGCGGGATCATCCTCGCCGATCTCCTCGAGCTGCCGGCCATAATGGTCGTCGATCTCAGTCTCGATCGCCGCGGTGCAGGCCATCGCGGCTTCCGGACCGATGAGGGCCGTGGCCGCACCCAGAGCAAAACCCGCCACATGCCAGAAGGGTTGCAGGATGGTCGGCCGCACGCCGCGTTCCACGATCATCCGGTCGAAATGCGCCCGATGCCGCTCTTCCTGCGCCGCCATATGCGCGATCTGCCGGCTCATCGGGTGCCGGTCCCCCAGCACGGCGAGCTGCCCTGCATAAATGCGCACGGCGCCGAACTCTCCGGCCTGATCGACACGCAGCATCGCCGCGCGATCGGCACGTCCGGCGCCGGGGCGGGGCGGATGGGGTGCGGGGGAGGTCATGAGCGGCTCCATTTGCGCAGCAGGGCGAAGATCAGCAGCGCGCCGCCCAGGGAGAAGAGGGCATTGTAACCGGCCAGGGAAATGCCGAACAGCGACCAGGGAGCCACGTCGCAGCGCACGAGCCGCGCTTCCATGATGCTGTCGAGCATCGACTGGCCGGGCGTGGGCCGGGCCATGGTGGAGCAGGTGGTGACGCCTTCCCACAGCCCATATTCGACCCCGGCATGATAGACGCCGATCAGCCCGCTCGTGGCAATGAAGAGCGCCGCGAGCAGGGTGAAGACGCCGCTCCCGAACGGATTGCGGCGCAGGCCGATTGCCGCCATCGCCGCCGCGATTGCGAGCAGATGCGGCCAGCGCTGCCACATGCACATTTCGCAGGGGAAAAGCCCCCCGACATATTGGGAGACGAGGGCACCGACGAGCAGGCCGAACGGCAGCATGATCGCCACGAAGCGGGCGAAGGACAGGAAAGCCTCGCGCCGCATCTTATTTCTGCCCGGCCACCTTCTTCGCCGCCGCAAGCTGGGACGAGGGCGCCAGTCGCCCGATCGTCTCCAGCGCGTACTGGAGCTGGAAGTCCTCGATGCCCTGCTTCTCCAGTTCCTCGGCCGTGGCCGTGAAACGCGGATCGGTGTTGGTGTCGGTCTCCAGTTCGCTGCGGTCGAGCTTCGCTTCGTTGATGAGATGGCGCCGCAAGTCGCTTTCCCGATAGCGGGGCCGCTTGGCGTAATCCGGATCGGAGAGCTGGGGCACGAGAATGTCGGGCTCGATGCCGCCTTCCTGCACGGACTTGCCATTGGGCGTGTAATAGCGCGCGGTGGTGAGACGCAGCGCGGTGTCCGAGGAGAGCGGCAGCAGCGTCTGCACGCTGCCCTTGCCGAAGCTGCGCTCGCCCATGACGAGCGCGCGGCCATGATCCTGCAGGGCGCCCGCGACGATCTCCGAGGCGGACGCGGAGCCGGCGTCGATCAGCACGACAATGGGCGATCCATTGGTATCGTCACCCGGCCGGGCATAATAAGGACGCGTGTCCTCGCGCAGGCGGCCGCGCTGCGAGACGATCTGGCCCTTTTCCAGGAACACGTCCGAGACGCTCACTGCCTCGTCGAGCAATCCACCCGGATTGGAGCGCATGTCGAGCACATAGCCGGTCGGCTTGTGGCCCAGCGACTTCTCGATGCTGCGGATGGCGCTGCGCACGTCCGCCCCGGTGTTGGCGGAGAAGCTGACGATCTTGATGACGCCGACATTGCCCTTCACTTGCCATTTGACCGGCTTGATGTCGATGATCGCGCGGGTCAGCTCCAGCTCGATGGGCTCGTCGCGCCCTGCGCGGGCAATGGTCAGCTTGACGGTCGTGCCCGGGGCGCCGCGCATCTTGTCGACCGATTCGTCGAGCGAGCCGCCGTAGATCAGCTTGCCGTCGATATGGGTGATGTAATCCCCGGCCTTGATGCCGGCGCGGGCAGCGGGCGTATCGTCCGTGGGGGCAATGACCTTCACTACGCCTTCTTCCAGCGTGACCGAAAGTCCAAGGCCGCCATAGCTGCCTTCCGTCTGCGTCCTCAGATTCTCGAAGTCGCGCACGTCCAGATAGGAGCTGTGCGGATCGAGGCTGGAGAGCATGCCCTCGATGGCGCCCTTGATGAGCGTCGCGTCGTCGACTTTCTCCACATAGCTGGAGCGGACGCGCTGGAAGACGTCCATGAACAGGTCGAGCTGCTTGAAGGTCTCGCTCTCGCTTTCCGTCACCGCCGAGGTGGAGGCGGGCACGAGCGCGATGGCGCCGAGGATGGCGACGGAGCGGACCAGGAATGTGCGGCGGGCACTGGACATTGCGTGGCTTTCGAAAAGACGCTTCGGGCTCGATATAGGCGGGATTGCCGGGTCTGCCTAGCTTTGCCTCATCCTGCGCGGCGAAGCGTTACGCGATGCTGAACGGCGCCTGTCTCATCGCAGCAGCGCGCCGATGTCGATCGGCCGGTCCTGCCGGCGCAGTTCGACGAGCAATCGGGGCTTGCCGGGGCCGGTGGCGCCGAGCGGATCGCCCTGGCGCACGATGTCCCCCACCTGCGCCGAAACCCGGTCCAGCCGGGCGACGAGGCTTGTCCAGCCGCCGCCATGCTCGATGATGACGATCTGGCCATAGCCGCGGAAGGGGCCGGCGAAGGCAATGCGGCCGGCGGCGGGCGCGACGACGGTGGCGCCGGGCGCCGTCAGAATGGTGAGGCCGCGCGCGCGCAACCCGCTTTCGCTGACCTCGCCGAATCCGGTGACGACATCGCCGACGACGGGCAGGCGGTAAATGGGTGGACGCGCGCCATCGCCGGACAGCGCCGCGTTTGCCGGCCCACCATTCTCGCGCGGGAGGGGGGCGTCATCGGGCGTGTCCGGGCGCGGGACCGGGCCGGGGAGAGCGAGCAGGGCGTCGCGGATTACGCCCGCTTCCTCGATGGTCTGCATGAGCTCGCCGATGTCGCGCGCTTCCTCCGCCATCGCGAGGGATCGCTCGATCTCCAGGCTGGCGCTGTCCCGCAACTGGCGCGAGGCGACGCGCTGGCGTTGCTCGAGGCTGGCGAGCGTCTGCTGCTGCGCGGCGAGGCCGTCCCGGGTGCGGGCAAGGGCGCCGGCTGCCGCCTCGGCGCTCTCGCGCAGGTCGGCGCTGCGGGCGATCTCGGCCCGCAAGTCGCGCGTGCGCGCCATCACCACCGGCATCACTTGTGCGAGGACGATGCGGCGATGAACCGCATCGCCCACCGTGCCGGGTTCCACCAGCGTGAGCACGGGTGACCGGCGAGCGATCTGCTGGAGCGCCGCCGTCAGCCGGACGATGGGGGTCTGGCGCTCGGCGAGTCGCTTCGCTTGCGCGCGCTGGAGCCGCGCGATGATGCCGACCCGCGCTTCGCCCGCGCGCAGATCCGCCTCGCTCTGCTGGATGCGCGCGGCGAGCGCGGCGATCTGGTCGCGCGTGCGGTCCGCCGCGTTCGCCGCCTTGCGCGCGCTCGCTTCCAGCGCCTCGCTGCGCTTGCGGGCCTCCTCCGCCTGCGCTCTCGCCCGCAGGAGCGCCGCACGCTCCTCGTCCAGGCTCGTTCCGGGGACCGGCTGCCCTGCGCCCTGCGCCAGCAACGCGACCGGCAGCAGCGCGATCCCCAGCAGCAGCGGTAGGAGGACAGCGGGGCGGCGCAAGGCGATCATGCGCTATCCCTCGCGATGATAAGGGTGATTGGCAAGGATGCTTGTGGCGCGCCAGAGCTGTTCGGCCAGCATCGCGCGCGCCATCATGTGCGGCCAGGTCATGGCGCCAAAGGCGATGCGCAGGCTGGCGGCCGCGCGCTCCTCGTCCGAGAAGCCGTCGGCGGCGCCGATGAGGAAGCGGCATTCGCGCATCCCGTCGTCGCGCCAGCGGCCGAGGCGTTCGGCGAATGCCATGGAACTCATCTGCACGCCCGTCTCGTCAAGCATGACGGCCACGGCAGGAGTTTGCGGCGGCGGCGGCACCTTGCCGCCCCGATCGGGCAGTTCGGTGATGCGGGTCGGCCAGGTGACGCGCTTCATGTAGCGCTCGACCAGCTCGGCTTCCGGGGAGCGGCCGATGCGCCCCCGCGCGAGAATGTGGAGAAGCATCGCTTACGTCCGTTGCTGGCCGGATTTATGCGGCGAGGATAGGCGGCATCGCCTGCGCGCCGGCCGGTCTCGGCCCGGCCGGACGAGCTGCCCGGTGCCCGGTCCGGGCTCCGGTGCGCGCCCGGTCCCTGCCGGCGTGGCGGATCGGCTGACCGCGCTCAGGCTTCTCCAGCGGCCAGCGGCGCGTCCGAGAAGCCCCACATGCGCTCGAGATTGTAGAAGCTGCGCACTTCCGGGCGGAAGACGTGGACGACGACATCGCCCGCGTCGATCAGCACCCAGTCGGCAACGGGCAGCCCCTCGATGCGGACATGGCGGCCCGTAGCCTCCTTGATCCGCTCGGCGAGCTTCTGCGCGATGGCGGCGACCTGGCGCGAGGAGCGGCCGGAAGCGATCACGATATGGTCGGCGATGCTGCTCTTGCCTGCGAGCGGGATGCTGACGACATCCTGGGCCTGATCGTCGTCCAGCGACTGGAGCACGATGCCCAGCAGGTGGTCGGCAGGCGATTCGAAGCCGTTGGAAAGATGGCCCACGTCATTGGCGGGGCTGGCGATCCGGGTCGGTAAAGGGTCGGGCAATGTCACTCCTTCGGTATGCGGCGACCGGTCACGCCGTCACGCGGCGCGGCAAAAGCAAAGCTTCGGTGCCAATGGGGGGCCTTCTGCCGCAGCAGGGTGGCCGATCGCGGATCAGGGCGAAAGCGCAGATGCACGAGCGCCGGCAGTCTCCATGTCGTCCAGCTTTTACTCTGGCGCGCGGGTCGGACGAAACGCCGCAACCAGGCCATGGCAGGTGAGCCTAAAGCCTTCCCAATATAGCCCGGACGGGCGATGACGGCAATGGCTGTTCCGCGCGCGATGTCGCGCCAGGCCTTCCACTGGTGGAATTGCGCGAGATTATCGCCGCCCATGAGCCAGATGAAGCGGATGCGGGGATAGCGCCGGCGCAGCGCGCGCAGCGTATCCACGGTGTAGCGCGTGCCCAGATCCCGCTCGATGGCCGTGACGCGGATCGGTGCGCCCCGCGCGGTCTTGCGGGTGCTTGCCACGCGGGCGCGCAGCGGCGCCATGCCGGCGCGCGGCTTGAGCGGATTGCCCGGCGAGACGAGCCACCAGATCTCGTCGAGCCCCAGCGCCTCGCGCGCGAACAGCGAAATGGCGCGGTGGCCGCCATGCGCGGGATTGAACGAGCCGCCAAGCAGGCCGACCGTCACGCGCCGTCCGCGCGCAGCGCCGGCGGGGGCGGCAATCAATGCCGGGGGAGATGCGCGGGACGCCGTGGCCATAGCGGCTTCTCGTTAGAGAAGCCCCGGCGGAGCGTCAAACGGCGCCGGCCGAAGCGTATGGTCGGAGCCGGGCCCGAAGGCGACGGCAGGGCCCCGGGCGGAGGTGCCGACGGAGCGTCATCGCACCGCGGATCGCCGATCGTCATTGGTCCTTGCATTTTCCACCTTGCTGGCCCGATAGAGACGGCGCGGCGCAGGGGGGGAGAGGCGTCGACCCACGGGGGGCTATGGGGCTGGCACTGACGGCTGCTGAGCTGCTGCGCAACGAACTCTTGCTGTTCGCCGCGATCGGCCTGCTACTGGGCGGGCTGGACGACCTGGCCATTGACGGCCTCTATGCCACGCGCCGGCTGTGGCGCTCCATCACCATCTATTCGCGCATCGCGCGCATGACGGCCTGCGATCTCCCGCCGCCTGGCCGGGCGGGGCCGATCGCGGTGTTCGTGCCTGCGTGGGACGAGGGCGAGGTGATCGGGCCGATGCTGCGCGCATGCCTGCACAAGTGGCGTGACGAGGACGTCCATCTCTTCGTCGGCGCCTATCCCAATGACCCGGTGACCCTGGAGCGAGTCCGGCAAGTGACGGCGGGGCCGGACGGGGCGCGCGTGTCGCTCGTCCTCAATCCCCGGCCGGGCCCCACCACGAAGGCGGACTGTCTCAATCAGCTCTGGGGCGCCATGCGGGCATGGGAACAGGCGCAGGGCCGCGAGATGCTGGCCGTCGTTCTTCATGACGCGGAAGACGTCGTGCACCGCGATGCCCTGCGGCTCATTGGCCTGCTCGCGCCGCGCTTCGGCCTCGTCCAGCTTCCGGTGCTGCCGCTCGCCTCGGCACGCTCGCGCTGGATCGCCGGCCATTATTGCGACGAGTTCGCCGAGCATCATGGCAAATCACTGGCGGTGCGGGAGGCACTGGGCGCGGCGCTGCCGTCCGCCGGCGTTGGCTGCGGGTTCAATCGCCGGGTGCTCGGGCGCATCGCCGCCGCGCGCGGGGAATTGCCATTCGATCCCGACAGCCTGACCGAGGATTATGAGCTGGGCCTGCGCATCGGCGAGGCAGGCGACCGGGGCGTGCTGGTGCGCATGCGCGACGAAGACGGCGCGCTTATCGCGACGCGCGAATATTTCCCGGATACGTTGGGCGCGGCGGTCCGGCAGAAAGCGCGCTGGACGGTGGGCATCGCCTTGGCCGGCTGGGACCGCATGGGCTGGTCCGGCTCCTGGCACGAGCGCTGGATGCGACTGCGCGACCGGCGCGCCGCGCTGGCCGCACTGGTCCTGCTCGCGGCCTATCTCGGCCTGCTGATGGCCGGGCTGGTGGCTATCGCGGAGCTGGCGGGACGGGCGAGCGCGCCCTTGCCCTGGCCCCTGCCATGGTTGCTGAAGATCACCGGCGTCATTCTCGGCTGGCGCCTGCTGGTCCGCATGATCTTCGTCTGGCGCGCTTATGGCTGGTGGGAAGCGCTGCTCTCCGTGCCGCGTTCGCTGGTGGCCAATATCATCGCGATGCTGGCGGTGCGGCGTGCCGTGGACATTTATGTGCGTCATCTGCGCGGGCAACGGCTGGTGTGGGACAAGACAACCCATCGCTTCCCTGACGCAGCGGAGCCATCGCGCTCATGAGCGCGTCCGGTCGCCCGATGCGCTTCCTCGGGTGGCTGCTGGGCGGCTGGGTGGCGGCACGCGCGGGACTGCTGGTGGCGCCGCTGGTCTGGGGTGCTCTCGCGGCCGGATGGTCGGAATGGGCATGGCTTGGCGGAACGCCTCGGGTCGTTCACGTCATGCTTTCGCTGAAAGCGCCCCCGGATGAGGAGCGCGTGGGGCTCGCGTCGCCTTCCCCTCTCCGGTCGCGACGCCGCTCTTCGCTGGGATCTCGGACCGGACAGATCCACGGCCCGGCCGCGAATCAGCGACGCGACCTCGTGCCTGCTGAGGCGCCGCATTTCGCGGCCGCTCTGCTGGAGGAGATGCATGGCGAGGGCGGGAGCGCGTGGGGGGCAGCGGACCCGGAACCGGGGCCCGCGCCGGGTGCGGCATGGACGTCCAACCCCGTGGCGCCACCGATGACCGGGCGGCGGCGATGGTCCGGCACGGCCTGGCTGCTCTGGCGACCGGAGATGACGGGCAGCACCCTTTCCGCGCCATTGCTCGGCGGCTCGCAGGCCGGTGCGCGTCTCGACTATCGCTTGCATGATGGTTCGGCGGGGCCGGTAGCGCTCTATCTGCGCGCTTCCCGGGCTTTCGCAGGGCCATCGTCCGAGGAGGCCGCGCTCGGGCTGGCGTGGCGGCCGGCCAATGGCCCGGTCTCGCTCATGGCTGAGCGGCGCCAGAAGCTCGGGCCGGGCGGGCGCAGCGCCTTCGCCCTGATTGCCGCGGGGGGCTTCGGCCCGCGCGCGGTGGCGCCCCGGCTGGAAGCGGAAGGTTATGCGCAGGCGGGAGTCGTCGGGCTGGACGATCCGGACGCCTTCGCGGACGGCAAGGCCAGCCTGTTCTATGTGCTCGCGCCGGAGGAGAGGGCGTTCCGGCTCGTGGCCGGTGCGAGCGTCTCGGGCGGCGCCCAGCCCGGCGCATCCCGCCTCGATCTCGGGCCGGAAATCAGCCTGCGGGTGCCGACGGGCGCCGGCACCATGCGCCTGAGCGGCGAGTGGCGATTGCGGATCGGGGGCGACGCGCGCCCGGCAAGCGGACCAGCCATCACGCTGGTGGCAGATTTTTAGCCGCCGGAGCGGCTCGCCCCTTTTGGCGCGGCGGCTTTGCGACTACCGAGGACGACATGGACATTTATCTGCCGATCGCGAACCTGTCCGTGAATGCGGTGGTCATCATCGGGCTGGGCGGCCTGGTGGGCCTGCTTTCCGGCATGTTCGGTGTGGGGGGCGGCTTCCTGACGACGCCGCTGCTCATCTTCTACGGCATTCCGCCGACGGTCGCGGCCGCCTCGGCAGCGACTCAGGTGATGGGCGCGAGCGTCTCCAGCGTGATGAGCCATCTCGGCCGCAAGACCGTCGACCTGCCGATGGGCGGCGTCATGGTCGTCGGCGGCATCATCGGCGCGGCAATCGGCACCGTCATCTTCCGTATCCTCGACCGGCTGGGCCAGATCGATACGGTCATCGGCCTGCTCTATGTGGTGATGCTCGGCTCGATCGGCTTGCTGATGGCGCGCGAGGCCATTCACGCACTGGTGATGGCGCGGCGCGGCGAGCGTCCGGAAGCGCGCAAGCGGCGGCATCATCCGCTGGTGGCCGCGCTGCCGCTGCGCTGGCGCTTCTATGCCTCGGGCCTTTACATCTCGCCCTTCGCGCCGCTGCTGCTCGGCGTCTTCTCCGGCATCATGACCATGCTGATGGGCATTGGCGGCGGCTTCATCCTCGTGCCCGCGATGATCTACATCCTCGGCATGTCGACCCAGCTCGTGATCGGCACATCGCTGTTCCAGATCCTGTTCGTGACCATGGCGACGACCATCGCCCATGCCATGACGACCCATGCCGTGGACCTCGTCCTCGCTTTCCTGCTGCTCATCGGCAGCGTGATCGGCGCTCAGGTCGGCGGGCGCATCTCCATGAAGGCGCCGCCCGAATATCTGCGCGTAGCACTGGCGCTGATCGTCCTCGTCGTCGCCATCCGCATGGCGCTCGGCCTCGGCTGGCGGCCGGACGAAATCTATACGGTGACCGTGCAGTGAGGCGCCTGGTCCTCCTGCTGGCCGCGCTGGGGCTGCTCGCCGCAGGGCAGGCCGCGCGCGCGCAGCAGGCGGCGCCGCAGCTCGTGCCGGACGTGTCGCAGCGCACGGTGGAGATCCGCTTCAGCTTCACGGGGGCGGAGCTGCTGCTGTTCGGCGCCATCCTCTACCCGGGCGGACGCGTGCCGGAGGAGCCGGCGGACATCATCGTGGTGCTGAAGGGCCCGAGCCAGTCGATCACGATGCGCGAGAAGCAGAAGATCGCCGGCATCTGGGTGAACGCCGACAGCATCGATTTCCGATCGGCGCCGAGCTTCTATGCGGTCGCGTCCTCCCGCGCCATCGACGAGCTGGTCGACGAGCGCACGGCCGCGATCTACGAATTCGGCCTCAACAAGCTGCAGCTTTCCCCGTCATCGCTGAGCGGCACGACAGAGATCGGCCGGTTCGCGCGGGGGCTCAACGATCTGCGTGCCCGCAACGGCCTTTATCTGGAAGCGCCCGGCACGGTGGAGATCACTGACGGCGTGCTTTATCGCGCGCGCCTGCCGCTGTCCGCGCGTGTCGTCACCGGCACTTACACGGCGGAGACATTTCTGGTGCAGAATGGCCGCGTGCTGGCGGCGGCCACCCGGGAAATCGAAGTCCACAAGACCGGCTTCGAGCGGCTCATAGGGCAGTTCGCGGAAGAGCATGACCTGGCCTATGGCATCGCGGCCGTGACGCTGGCGCTCGTGATGGGGCTGGCTGCGGGCTATGTCGCCCAGCGGCTGCCACCGGCCTGAGCCCCGGGGGGGATCCGGAAGCGCGCTTCGGCGGCCGACCCCGGCGCAGGATTTTGTTTACGCCTTGCTGATAGCGCCCTTGTCTGATGGACAGGGTGGGAGCGCTGCACGCATGAACTTCATGACCGGGATGAGCGCGGGACGCCCGCTGGAGCCGACGCCGGTGCGGCCTTCGGGCCTCGATCCCGCCGAGGCGCCGCCCCGCCGCCGCCTCTCCGATTTCGTCATCGGCCTGGTTTCCGGCATCTCGGGTGGATCGGCGCGTGTCCTCATCGACATCCAGGCGATCGAGACGCTGAGCGTGCATGAGGACAGCAGCGTCGCCATGGCGGGGCAGGTCGGCAGCCAGGTGAAGATGCGGACCGGCAACTGCTGGATCGTCGCCACGATCCGCACCTTGTCGCTCGATCCGCGTCATCCCGGCCATATCGTCGCCGATATCGATTTCGTGGGGGAAGGCGACCAGGAGCAGCTCACCGGGCGCATCTTCCGCTTCCGCCGGGGCGTCACGCGCTTCCCGGTTCCCGGCACCCAGCTTTATCCCGTGTCCAACGCGGACATGCAGGAAATCTATTCCGCGCATGACGGCGCGCGCATCGAGATCGGCACCGTCTATCCCACCGCGACGACGCGGGCCGCGCTGATGGTGGACACGCTGCTCGGCAAGCATTTCGCGCTGGTCGGCTCCACCGGCACGGGCAAGTCGACCGCCGCCGCGCTCATCCTGCACCGCATCTGCGATCTCGCGCCGCAGGGCCACATCGTGATGATCGATCCGCACGGCGAATATGGCGCGGCCTTCGAGACCAACGGCGCGGTCTACAACACGACCAATCTCGAACTGCCCTACTGGCTGATGAACTTCGAGGAACATTGCGAAGTGCTCGTCACGTCCCGGGGGCCGGAACGCGCGATGGATTGCGACATCCTCGCCAAGTGCCTGCTGGCGGCGCGCGCGCGCAACCGCGCGGCGGAAGGCATCGGGCGGCTGACCGTGGATTCGCCGGTGCCCTATCTTCTGTCCGATCTCGCGACGATCCTCGCCAACGAGATGGGCAAGCTCGACAAGAGCACCAACACGCTGCCTTATCTGCGCCTGCGGACCCGGCTGGACGAAATCCGGTCCGATCCGCGCTTCAGCTTCATGTTCTCGGGCATGCTGGTGGCGGACTCAATGCAGGCCTTCCTTGCCAAGGTCTTCCGGCTGCCCGCGCTCGGCAAGCCGATCTCCATCGTGGATACCTCCACCATGCCTTCGGAGATCACGCATGTCGTGGTCTCGGTGCTGGCGCGCCTCATCTTCGATTTCGCGATCTGGTCGCGCGACGAGGAACAGAAGCCCATCCTGCTCGTCTGCGAGGAAGCGCATCGCTACATTCCTTCCAGCACCACTGGCGAGGGCCAGTCGGTCCGCAAGATCCTGGAGCGGATCGCCAAGGAAGGCCGCAAATATGGCGTGTCGCTGGGCCTCATCACCCAGCGTCCCTCGGACCTCGCGGAAGGCGTGCTTTCCCAGTGCGGTACGCTGATTTCCATGCGCCTCAACAACGACCGGGACCAGAATTTCGTGAAGGCGGCAATGCCGGAAGGATCGCGCGGCTTCCTCGACGCGATTCCCGCGCTGCGCAATCGCGAATGCGTGGTGTGCGGCGAAGGCGTGACCGTGCCCATCCGCGTGGCCTTCGACGATCTCGAGGCGAGCCGGCGCCCGGCCTCGGCCGATCCGGTCTTCTCGTCCCTGTGGCGGGAATCCGGCGGGGAAGAGGAAATCCTCGAGCGCACCGTCAATCGCTGGCGCAACCAGGGGCGCTGAGACGGCGCGGGTCCGTATCCGCTTACGAGCCCGTCATGTCCTTCTCGATCGCGTGCATGTCCTCGTCCGAAAAGCCGAAATGGTGGCCGACCTCATGGACGATGACATGAGCGATGAGCGCGTCGAGCGCCACGCCGGTGTCGACCCATTCCTCCAGCAGCGGGCGCCGGTAGAGGCGGATGACCGGGGGCAGGCCGCCTGAATCCCAGATGCTCTGCTCGGTGAGCGCGCGGCCCTCGTAAAGGCCGGTGAGGTCCCACGGGTCCTCGATGCCCAGCTCGGCGAGCACGGCCTCGCTCGCGAATTCCTCGATCTGGATCGCGATGCCGTTCAGATGCTCGCGGAACAGCGGCGGCATCGCCGCGATGGCGCGGCGTGCCAGCATTTCCAGCGCATCAGCGTCCGGCGCGAGAACCATGCCGATCAGGGCCGGCCCAGCGGATCGAGCGCGGAGCGGGCGCGCCGCCGCACGGCCGGGGCCGAGACGGGGCCCGCAGGCTGCATCGCCTGCAGCGCCGCGATGCGCCGCTCGGTCGCGGGATGCGTCGAGAACAGCTCGGAGACGCCGGTCGGCACGATGTAGAGCTGCGCGGCGGCCGGATTCTGCGTCACGGCCTGCGGCGGGCGGCGCTGCGCCGCGCCAGCAATCTTGGCGAGGGCGGACGCCAGCGCGCCCGGATTGCCGCTGATCTCGGCGCCTGCCTTGTCCGCGCCGAACTCGCGGGTGCGGCTGATGGCCATCTGCACGATCATTGCGGCGAAAGGCGCGACGAGCACGGCGAGAATGGCCGCCAGCGGATTGCCGCCATTGCCGTTGCCGCCCCGGAAGAACAGGGCGAAATTGGCGATCATCGAGATGGCGCCCGCGATGGTCGCGACCATGGTCATGACCAGCGTGTCGCGATTGCGCACATGGCCCAGTTCATGCGCCATCACTGCCGCCACTTCCTCACGCGACAACATGGCGAGCAGCCCGGTGGTGGCGGCCACGGCGGCATTCTGGGGATTGCGCCCGGTCGCGAAGGCATTGGGGCTCGGATCCTCGACGATGTAAACGCGCGGCATCGGCAGGCCGGCATTGCGAGCGAGGCCCTGCACCATGCCGTAGAAATCCGGCGCGCTGGCCATGTCGACCTCGCGCGCATTGTGCATCCGCAGGACGATCTTGTCCGCGTTCCAGTAAGTGAACAGGTTCATGCCGACCGCCACGAGAAGCGCGATCATCGCGCCGCCAGCACCCCCGAACATATAGCCCAGCCCCATGAACAGCGCGGTGAGCGCTGACAGCAGCATGGCCGTCTTCATTCCGTTCAACGCCTTAAACTCCTTGGCGAAATCCTGTGCCGCCAATGTAGGAACAGGGCAGGAGGCCTGCAATGCTGCGGGGCACCGGATTCGGGGGGGCTTCGGGTGCGCGGCGCTCAGCCGTGCTGGAGATCGCAGTCGATCGGCAGGGCCGCGCCCGAGATCGAGCGCCCCGCCGGCGTGGTGAGGAACAAGGCGAGGTCCGCCACATGCGCCGGCGCCACGATGCGCTTCAGCGATTGCGAGGCGAGGCCCAGCGCCACTTCCTCCTCGAAGGACCGGCCGCTCGCCCGTGCCCGCCCTTCGATCACGCGGTCGAACCGCTCGCCGCCCACCGCTCCGGGCAGGATGGCGTTCACGCTGATGTCATGGGGGCCGAGTTCCATGGCCAGTGTCTTGGCAAAGCCGACGAGACCCCATTTGCTCGTCGCATAAGCGATGCGGTTGGGATAGCCGTAGCGACCCGCCGCGCTGGACATGATGATGATGGTGCCCGCGCTGTCCTTGAGCAGCGGGATGGCACGCCGCGTCACTTCGAAGCTCGCGGTCAGGTTGATGTCGATCACGCGCCGCCAGTCCTCGGGCGGCAAGGCGTCCGCGGGCAGGGTGGGGCCGCCAATGCCGACATTGCTGACCAGCACGTCCAGCCCGCCGAGTTGATGATCCACTGCGCCGAACAGCGCATCGAGATCGGCCTCGCGCGAGACGTCGCAATGCAGTCCCAGCAGGCCGGGCACGGCCTCCAGCGCGCCATTGAGGGCAGCTTCGTCGACATCGCAGGTCAGCACGCGCGCGCCGTCCTCGATGAAGCGCTTCGCGATGGCGAGGCCGATGCCCGCGCCGCCGCCCGTCACCAGAACCCGTTTCATGCCTCTCGTCCCTCTCTTTGCCGGCCTGTCGTGCCCGGATCCCTAAGCAGTGCCGCGCGCGAGCGGGGGGCTGGGCACGCGCAACTGGACGTTCCGCCAGCGGCCGAAGCGATAATAGAGCCAGGCCAGCACGAGCGAGATGGCGGTGCTCACCGGAAAGCTCAACCAGAGGCCATCGACGCCGATCAACGGATAGGAGAGATAATAGAAACCGATGCGGACGAAGAAGAGCGAGATGGTGAGGATGACCAGAGGCGCCAGCACGATGCCGTTGGCGCGCATCGTGCCGAACATCACCATCGCCGCCCCGAAAAGCAGATAGCTCCAGTTGACGATGTGCATCATGTGCTGGCCGATGGCGATCGCCTCGCCGCCATTCTCCAGGAACAGCGCGAGGATATGCCGGTCGAACAGGCTGACGAGGCCGATCAGCCCACCCGACAGCGCGATGTTGACGAAAATGGCGACGCGCGTCGTCTGCTCCACCCGGTGCCATTTCCCGGCGCCGATATTCTGCGCTGCGATGGAGGACACCGCGCCGCCCACCGCCATCGCCGGCATCTGGATATAGTTCCACACCTGCTGCGAGGCGGCGAAGGCCGCGACCGTGAGCGTGCCCTCGCGATTGACGAAGCCGATGATGACCAGCGTGGAAAGCGACATGATGACCATCTGGATGCCCATCGGCACCCCGCGTCCCGCGACCACGCGCAGCAACGCCCAATCGGGCTTGAGATAATGCCATTCCGCCCCGCGCAGACGCAGCGGCAGATCGCGCCAGTAGATATAGGCGATCATCGCGGCGAGGCTGAGATAGCTGGAGATGGCGCTGGCGAAGGCCGATCCGGCAATGCCCATCTGCGGCGCCGGGCCGAGACCCAGGATGAACACCGGGTTGAGGCCGATATCCAGCAGCACCGACAGGATGATGAACCACAAGGGCGTCATCGAATCGCCGCTGCCGCGCAGGCCCATCATCACCATCACGAACATCATGCCCGCAGGCAGTCCGAGGAAGGTGAAGTGAAGATATTGCCGCGCGAGGCGGAACACTTCGGGCGGCGTGGACAGCGTCGCCAGGATATGCTCGGACCACAGGAAGCCGGCAATGGCGATGACGAAAGTGAGGCCGAGGCAGAAGCCGATCGCCGAGCCGAAGGCATGGCGCGCCGCCTGCAGATCACCGCGCCCGAATGCCTGGCCCACCACCACATTGGCGGCCATGCCGAAGCCGAAGATCACCGAGAACATGAGGAACATGATGATGTTCGCGTTCGCGGTGGCGGCCAGCGCCGCTTCCCCCAGAAAATGCGCGACCCAGATCGAGTTGATCGAGCCGTTCATGCTGTGGAGGATGTTGGAGACGAGCGTGGGCAGCGTGAAGAGGACGAGCGTCGCGAAGATCGGGCCGCTCGTCAGATCCCGCCCGCCACGGATGTGACGCGGCCCGGGCTCGAAGCCCGTGTCTTCAGGATCGGCGTCAGCGGGCCGTGGCGAAGCGTCGTCGCGCGGGGGGGACAGGTCTTCGCTCATGGGCTCCCGATTTCATGTCTTATCCAAGTCGCGCCAGCGCAGCCTCCAGTCTCTGCGCTTCCGCGATCTTGTCGGCATGGTCGGCACGCGCTTTCTCGACGGCCTCGGGTTTCGCCTTTTCGACGAAAGCGGGGTTGGCGAGGCGTCCTTCCAGCGACTTGGCTTCCTTCTGCGCGGCCTGAAGGGACTTTGTCAACCTAGCCTTCTCGGCGGCGATGTCGATCACGCCTTCAAGCGGCAGGATGAAGGTCGCTTCGTCGACGACGATCTGCGCCGCACCGCCGCTCGCCGCGCCGTCGAAGGCCCAGTTCTCGATGCGGGCGAGACGGGCAAGGGGCGGGGCCGTGCGCTCGATGCGCGCGCGCGTCTCCGCGCTGGCCTCGTTAACGATGGCGGGGAGCCGGGCGCCGGGCGGCACGCCCAGCTCGGCGCGGGCGCCGCGCACCTCGCTCACCAGCCGGATCAGCCAGTCGATCTCGGCGCTGGCCTGCGGATCGATCTCCGCCTGCGGCGCGGGCCATTGCGCGACGATGAGGTCGTGCGAGCGCTCGCCCTGCGCATGCCAGAGTTCCTCGGTGATGAACGGCATGAAGGGGTGGAGCATGACGAGGATCTGGTCGATCACCCAGCCGGCGACGGCCCTGGTCTCCTCGTCGATCTGGGCCTTGATGAGCTCCAGATACCAGTCGCAGAACTGGTCCCAGACGAAATGATAAATGGCGTTGGCGGCGGCGTCGAAGCGCAGGTCCGCGAGCGCCTTGTCCAGCTCGGCGAGCGTGCCGACGACTTCGCCGATGATCCACTTGTTGACCGCGAGCGTGGCGGCGGGCGCGGCGACGCTGGTGCTGGCGACGATGCCGTTGGCCTGCGCGAAGCGCACCGCGTTCCACAGCTTGGTGGCGAAGTTGCGATAGCCCTCGACGCGCTTCTCATCCATCTTCACGTCGCGGCCCTGGCTCTCCATGGCGGCCATGAAGAAGCGCAGCGCGTCCGCGCCATATTGATCGATGAGGCCGAGCGGATCGACCACATTGCCCTTGGACTTGGACATTTTCTGGCCGTCCGCGGCGCGCACGAGGCCGTGGAGATAGAGGCGGCGCCAGGGCACATCCTTCATGAAATGGATGCCCTGCATCGCCATGCGCGCATCCCAGAAGAACAGGATGTCGAAGCCGGAGATCAGGAGGTCGTTGGGGTAATGCTTGGCAAGCAGGGTCGGGGAGGCCTCTGCGCGCCCCTCTCCCAACCCTCTCCCCTGAAGGGGAGAGGGCTCTTGGTCCGGCCAGCCCAGCGTGGCGAAGGGCCAGAGGGCAGAGGAGAACCACGTGTCGAGGACGTCGGGGTCGCGGTAGATCGAGAGGGCGGGCTTTCCCGGGTCTTTAAGAGTGAGCGGTTCGCCTTCTTCGCCTTGATGAGTAACGACTTGATAGTCTGGTCCGTAATATTGCTCTGCCTGCTTGATCGCAGCTTGTTCGGTCTCCGCTACAAATACAATTTGATCAGGAGCCGCACCGCTGAAGATCTCCGATGCTATTTCCCGGTATGTTTTGGTGGCGTTCTGAGCCAGCCATTCCCTTGAAAAGCCAAACCAAGCCGGGATCCGGTGGCCCCACCAGAGCTGGCGGGAGACGCACCAGGGCTGGATGTTCTCCATCCAGTTGAAATAGGTCTTTTCCCACGTCTTCGGCACGATCTCGATGGCGCCCGAGCGCACGGCCTCGATGGCGGGCTTGGCCAGCGTCGCCGCGTCGACATACCACTGGTCGGTCAGCCAGGGTTCGATGACGACACCGGAGCGGTCGCCATAAGGCGTCTGGATGGTGCGGTCCTCGGTCCGCTCGAGCAGGCCGGCTTCCTCCATCATCCCGAGGACGCGCCAGCGCGCCTCGAAGCGATCATGGCCGATCAGTTCCTCGGGGATCAGCCCGTCCGCCGTCTGGCAGACGTGGCCCTCGGCATCGAGCATGTTGAGCATGTCGGCGGGCGCGATGCCCGCGCGCTTGCCGACCTCGAAATCGTTGAAGTCATGCCCGGGCGTGATCTTGACCGCGCCCGAACCCAGTGCCGGATCGGCATGCTCGTCCGCGACGATGGGGATGAGGCGGCCGGTAATCGGCAGCTTCACATATTTGCCCACCCACATGCGATAGCGCTCATCGTCCGGGTTCACGGCAACAGCCATGTCCGCCAGCATCGTCTCGGGCCGCGTGGTGGCGACGGAAATGGCGCCCGAGCCATCCGCCAGCGGATAGCGGAAATGCCAGAACTTGCCGAGCACCTCGCGGGTCTCGACTTCCAGATCGCTGATCGCCGTCTTGAGGCCCGGGTCCCAGTTCACCAGCCTCTTGTCGCGGTAGATGAGGCCCTCCTTGTGGAGGTCCACGAACACTTTCACCACCGCCCTAGTGAAATGCGGGTCCATGGTGAACTGCTCGCGGCTCCAGTCCATGGAGCAACCGAGGCGCCGGAGCTGACCGGTGATGGTGCCGCCGCTCTCCGCCTTCCAGTCCCACACCTTCTCGACGAACTCCTCGCGCGTGTAGTCCGTGCGCTTCTCGCCCTTGGCGTTCAGCTGCCGCTCGACCACCATCTGCGTGGCGATGCCGGCATGATCGGTGCCGACCACCCACAGCGCATCCTTGCCGCGCAGCCGCTCGTAGCGGACCATGATGTCCTGCAGCGTATTGTCCAGCGCATGGCCGATGTGCAGGCTGCCGGTCACGTTCGGCGGCGGGTTGACGATCGTGAAGGGCTGCGCGTCCGGGCGGGCGGGGCGGAACTGGCCGCTCGTCTCCCAGTGCTGATACCATTTCGCCTCGATGGCGGCGGGATCGAATGTCTTGGCAAGCTCGGTCATGGGGCGGTGCCTTAGTCAGTCTCGCTCTTTCGCGCCAGCCCGGCCATGGGCACGGGCGCGCGGGAAAGGCGGGTGATGTCATGCGGGCCCGAAAGCCCGGCGGAAGTGGAAAAGCCGACGATCAGCCGGACTGTCGGCCCGTAGGGAGCGCTACAGCCCGGCCGTCATACTCGGCCAGTGATGCGGTCGATCTCGCGCTTGACGAGCGTTTCGACCAGCCCGGGCAGATGCGCGTCCAGCCAGTCCTTGAGCATCGGGCGCAGCATCTCGCGGACCAGATCCTCCAGCGTGCCCGCCGGCCCATCCTCGGGACGGATCAGCAGCCGGGACAGATTGACGAGGGATTCGCGCGCGGCCTGCGTGCTCATGTCCGACATGACGCCCGGGACGGGGCCGGAGGCGGCGGGGGCGGCGCTGTTCCGCGGCTTTGCCGTCCTGGCTTCGGCCTTCGGCGCTTCGGCCCGGGCGGACTTGCTCTCTGGCTTGGCTGGCGGGGTCATCGCGGGCTCCTCCTGCGCTGGGCCGGCGTGCGTCTCACCGGGCAAGGCATCGGTAAGCTCCAGGATATGATCGTCGGTGACCAGGCTGGCCGGGACTGCGGCGGTGCTGGCCGGGGCAGCACGACGGGGGGCGCGGGGCGCCTGCGCGGCGCCATCCTCCTCGGCGATGATCCGCTTGATGGAAGACAGAATTTCTTCCATCGACGGTTCGTTCGGCATCGCGCCCATTCAATCCCCGACGATCAGTTGGTTCCCTCGGGCGTTACTGTCGCGTTTTGCGTCGTCGAGTCAACCGTGCGCGACGAAATCGGCGCCGGCGCCGGATCGTCATCCCAGTCGAACCACTTGCCCTTGACCCGGCCATAATTGGTCCGGGGGTCCTGGATGTCCGTGCTGCTGACCCCGAAATCCGTGGGGCTGATCTGGCCCATCGCCGCGAGGAGCGAGAAAGCCGCCACATAGGCATTGCGTTCCGCCGTCACGAGCTGGACGCGCGCGATGAAGCTTTCCTGCTCGGCATTGAGGATGTCGAGAATGGTCCGGGTGCCGACGCTGTTCTCCGCGCGGACGCCCTGGAGGGACAAGGCGCTCGCATCCACCGCCACGCGGCTCGACGCGATCACTTCGTTGCTGGCCTGCCAGCTCGAGAAGAGCGAACGCGTCTGGGCAATGATATTGCGCTCGACGGCAGTCCGCTGCTCCATCGCCTGTTGCTCGCGGGCCTGGCTCTGGCGAACCTGCGCGGCCGGCCCGCCGCCCTGATAAAGCGGCAGGACGATCGAGGCGCCGACCGTGACGGTCTTGCCATATTGCTGAATCGTCGCATCCGGCGTGGAGTCGAGGTCAGTCGTGTACTGGCTGTTGGTGAAGGCCGAGACGGTCGGGTGACGCAGCCCGCGCGCGACGCGCACGTCATATTTCGCCGCCTCGGTCAGCTTCTCCGCCGCCGCGAGATCGGGATTGTTCGCAAGCGCGATATCGACCGCGGTGTCCGGGCTCGCCGGCAGGCCCGGAAGCGCGGGCGGCGGCTGGAGGTCAACCGGCTCGTGCCCGACGAGATTGATGTAGCGTTCGCGCGCCTCGATGAGCTGCGCTTCGGCCGTCTTGAGATCGCCGCGCGCCAGCGACAGGCGGGATTCGGACTGGGCAACGTCCGTCCGGGTGAGATCGCCGACCTGGAAGCGGTTGTTGGTGGCCCGCAGGTTCACTTCCAGAACCTGGACGTTGTTGCGGCTGAGCGCCACCACCGACTGGCCGCGGATGACATCCATATAGGCTGCGACGACCTGGCTGAAGATGCTCAGCTCCGTCGCCCGCAAGTCGAGCTGCCCAGCCTCGATGCGGGTGCGCGCGCTCTTCATGCCATTGCGCACCCGGCCGCCCGAATAGATCGGCGCGGAAATGCGCCCCGTCGCCGAGATCGTGCGCTCGGGCTGGAAGTCATTGGGAATCTCGCGATAGGCGTTTTCCTGATAAACGGTCTCCACGCTCAGGCTGGGGAGGCCGTTCGCCTTCTGGATGTTATAATTTTCGTCCGTCGCGCGCTGGCCGGCCCGCGTCGCCGTCAGCGTCGGGTTGTCGCGATAGGCGGCGGCGAGCGCTTCCTGCAGCGTCTCGGCGCCCGCCGGCAGGGCCGTGCTTCCGAGCAGGGCCGTCAGGATCGCGAGGCGCGCAGTCGATCGAAGGGGCATGGTGGTTTTCGGCCTCTGGTCAGAAAGTGAAGGCTTTGGGCCGGGCGAAACCGGGCAGGATGACCGCTTCGCTGTCCGCGAATGCCCGCGCGCCAAAGCCGCCCGCCGAGCGCGCACCGGCGCAAAGGCGCGTGACGCCGCGTTCCGCAGTTGCGAAGGCCGCGCGCCCGTCCACATTGAGCTGCTGGATCAGCGCATCGCTCAGCTCTTCCACCGCGCCATCGACGAACAGCAGGTCATAAGGCGCGCCTTCCGGCCATCCCGCGGCCAGCGGGCCGGCATGAAGGGTAATGCCCGGGCGATCGCGCAGCTGCCGCGCGGCCTGCTCGGCCAGAACCGGATCTTCCTCGATCGCCACGACGACGCAGCCCAGCCGCGCCAGCAATGCCGCTGCATAGCCCGTCGCCGCACCGATCAGAAGCACGCGCTCGCCCGCGCGGGGCGCCACTTCCACGAGCAGGCGGGCCGTGGCCAGCGCGGGGTTGAGGGCGCGGCCGTTGCCCAGTGGAACGGCGCGGTCGGTATAGGCTGCGGCCCGGCGTTCCGCCGGCACATAAGCCTCACGCGGCTCGGCGAGAATCGCCTCGATGATCGCCGGATCATTCACGTCGTTCGTGCGCAACTGGCTTTCCACCATCGCGCGGCGCATTGCCTGGAAATTCTGCTCGCTCATGCCGTCCCTGATGACATAACTGTATTGCTGTTACAATACACCAAATGGCGCTGCCTGTCTCTCTAGTCTTTTTGCAGCGCACAGTGAAACAATTTTCCGCTTGAATGGCTTTGGCACCGCAGCAGGGCCACGGAGCCGGCAAAGCGGATTGCGTCCGCGTGCGATTTGGGCTAGCCGCGCTGCTCCACCGCGACCGAGGCCCGATGGCGGAGTGGTGACGCAGCGGACTGCAAATCCGTATACGCCGGTTCGATTCCGGCTCGGGCCTCCAGACGCCGTCCTTGGCGATTGATATTCGTCCTGGAAACGGCTGTTTTGCTCGCAGTGCCCCCCGGCCAGCGCACCATTGCCGCTCGCAAAACCCCAGCGTCCGGTCATCGCTCTGCGGTCGTTTGAGCGCCGGTCGGATCGGTCGGGAGGATATCCCTCCTGGTCGACCGCGTTGGTCACGGTTGGAGGATGTCGGGTCGGCCGATGCATGGGCGTCGCTGCCAACACGCTCCTCCGCCAGTTTTTCCGCTCTCCCGTCTACTGGCCCCGCTTATCGCCCTCATCGGCTCAACCGATGACGGGAATCTCTGTCTTCTGGCGGATTTCCTCCAGCGAGACGCCGTTGGCGATGTCCTGAACGATGAGGCTCTCGGTCGCGCGGTCCAGATTGAACCGGCCGAGTTCCGAGATGATCGCATCGACGACGCCGGCGCCCGTCAGTGGCAATGTGCAGCGCGGAACGATCTTGGGGCTTCCCGCCTTGTCGATATGGCTCATGACGACCACGACGCGCTTCACGCCGGCGACAAGGTCCATCGCCCCGCCCATGCCCTTGATCATCTTGCCCGGCACCGACCAGTTGGCAAGATCGCCATTGCCGGCGACTTCCATCGCGCCCAGGATCGCGAGGTCGATATGGCCGCCGCGGATCATGGCGAAGCTCGCCGACGAGCTGAAAAAGCTCGACGTGGGCAGGGCCGTGACCGTCTGCTTGCCGGCGTTGATGAGATCGGGGTCGACATCGTCCTCGAAGGGGAAGGGCCCGATCCCCAGCATGCCGTTCTCGGATTGCAGGACCACGTCAATGTCGGTCGGCACATGGTTGGCGACCAGGGTCGGAATGCCGATCCCAAGATTGACATAATAGCCATCCTGGAGCTCGCGTGCCGCCTGAGCGGCCATTTCCTCGCGCGTCCACGCCATCAGCCGGCTGCTCCTTCACGCTCGCGGGTCGTGCGGAATTCGATCCGCTTTTCATAGGAAGGGCCCTGGATGATCCGGTTCACATAAATGCCTGGCGTATGCACCTGGTCAGGATCGAAGGTTCCGGCGGGCACGATCTCCTCGACCTCTGCGATCGTCACCTTGCCGGCCGTCGCCATGTCCGGATTGAAGTTCCGCGCGGTCTTGCGATAAATGAGATTGCCTTCCGGATCGGCTTTCCAGGCCTTCACGATCGCGAGGTCGGCGCGCAGCCAGGTCTCCCGCACGTAGAGGGCGCCTTCAAACGTCTCGACCGGCTTCCCCTCGGCAACGACCGTGCCGACCCCCGTCCTGGTGTAGAAAGCGGGAATGCCGGCACCGCCTGCCCTGACGCGCTCGGCAAGCGTACCCTGGGGGGTGAGCTCGAGCTCCAGCTTCCCCGTGAGGCAGAGCTCGGCGAACAGTTTGTTCTCTCCAATATAGGATGAGATCATCTTCCTGATCTGGCTGTTGTTGAGCAGTGTCCAAAGGCCAAAGCCGTCCGCCCCGCAATTGTTCGAGATGATCGTGAGATCCTTCACGCCACTGCGCAGGAGGCCGGCGATGAGATGCTCGGGATTTCCCGAGAGCCCGAAGCCGCCCGACATGATCGTCATGCCGTCAAAGGCAATGCCGGCGAGCGCTTCATCGGCATCCTTGAATATCTTGCGTTCTGACATCTTTAGCCTATATGTTCGATTATCGAACAACTAGATCAATAATCGGAAAAGGGAGCGAGGTCAATGCTGGACCAGAGTGACCCGTATTCGGGCCAGAGCGATCCCAGTTTCATGCTGTCCCTGGCTCGTGGACTTGAGGTGCTGCGTGCCTTCGAGGGGCAGGCTTCGTTGTCGAATGCCGACGCGGCGCGCGTCACCGGCCTCACCCGCGCGAGCGCCGGGCGTTGCCTGCACACGCTGGTTCAGCTCGGCTATGTCCGGGAGCAGGGCGGCCGTTTCTTTCTGACGCCGGGCCTCTTGCCGCTGGCCTGCGGCTATCTCACCTCGACGCCATTGGCGAGCGCCAGTCAGGCGATTGCCAATGGCCTTCGGGACCGGCTGCAGGAGACCGTCTCCGTGGGAACGCTGGACCCCCGGGACCCCGGCCGCGTGATCTACATCGCGCGCGCCGAACGAAACCAGATCATCGCGGCGCCCCTGATGGTCGGCAGCACCCTGCCGAGCCACTGCACGTCGATGGGGCGCGTGCTGCTCGCCTATCTTCCCGCCAGCGTGCGCAGGGGGTGGATCGATAGCTCGGTCCTTGAAGCGCGAACCGATCGGACGGTTGTGGACAAGGGCCAGCTCTCAGGCGTGCTGAGCGAGGTCGCCGAACAACGCTGGGCGCTGGTTGAGGGAGAGTTGGAGATAGGCTTGCGATCGCTCGCGGTTCCCGTGCGCGATCGGGACGGAGCCGTGGTCGCGGCCCTCAACATCGCCACCTTTTCCGACGCTCATTCGCGCGACGATCTCATCGAGACCGTCCTGCCGGACCTGCGAGCCGCCGCAGGGCAGCTCGAACGCGCCATCTGACAATCCAAGACATTCCCAGGAGTCCTGCATCATGAAGCTTCGTCGCGCCGCCATTGTTTCGCCCCTGCGGACCCCGGTCGGAAAGTTCGGCGGCGGGCTCTCGGCCCTCAATGCCGGACAACTGGGCGCAACGATCCTCAAGGCTCTGGTCGAGCGAAGCGGCATCGACCCGGAGCGGGTGGATGATGTCGTCTTCGGGCATGGCTATCCGAGCGGCGAAGCGCCTGCGATCGGCCGCTGGTCCTGGCTCGCGGCCGGGTTGCCCCAGACCATCCCGGGCTTCCAGCTCGACCGGCGCTGCGGCTCGGGCCTTCAGGCCGTGATCGAGGCCGCCATGATGGTCCAGACCGGCGCCGCCGATGTCGTGGTCGCCGGCGGCGCCGAGAGCATGTCCAATGTCGAACATTATACCAGCGCGCTTCGCTCGGGCGCCCGCATGGGGAATGTTGAGCTCCACGATCGGCTGACCCGCGCGCGCCTCATGTCCCAGCCCATCGAGCGCTATGGCGTGATCACCGGCATGATCGAGACCGCCGAAAATGTGGCGAAGGACCATGGCATCTCGCGGGAGGCATCGGACGCCTATGCGGTCCGATCCCACCACCGCGCCGCGGCTGCCTGGCGCGAGGGGCGTTTCGATGCCGAGGTCGTGCCGGTGGCGGTTCCGCAGCGTCGCGGTGACCCGGTCCTGTTCGCCCAGGATGAAGGCATCCGCCCGGACGCGTCGATCGAGAGCCTGAGTGCCCTGCGACCGATCGAAGGGGGCGTCGTCACAGCCGGCAATGCCAGCCAGCAGAATGACGCCACCGCCGCCTGTCTTGTCGTCGCGGAAGACCGGCTGGAGGCGCTCGGCCTTGAACCGTCAGGCTGGTTCGTCGGCTGGGCTGCGGCCGGCTGCGATCCCTCGCGCATGGGCATCGGACCAATCCCGGCGGTCGCACGCCTGTTCCAGCGGACCGGCCTCGACTGGAAGGACATCGACCTTCTCGAGATCAACGAAGCATTCGCCTGTCAGGTTCTTGCCCTCCTGAAGCTCTGGGGCTGGAGCGAGAATGACGAGCGCCACGAGATCCTCAACGTCAATGGCTCGGGCATTTCGCTTGGACACCCGATCGGTGTGACCGGCGCTCGGATCATGGCGACGCTGCTGCACGAGCTTGGGCGTCGCAAGGCCCGCTACGGGCTTGAGACCATGTGCATCGGCGGCGGCCAGGGCCTGGCAGCCATTTTCGAACGCGCCGGCTGACGCACGCATCGCATCATCCTGCCAGCTTTCCTAAAGGCCGTGGACGATATCAAGATGCCCGGCCGCAGCTACCGGATCCTGTTCGAGCGTTCACGGGAGCGCGGGGCCGGGGTCCCGCCAACGGACCTGTCATGTCCCAGAAAGGCTGCACAGAGAAATGGCCGGCTCTTCGGAGTCGGCCATTTGCGAGCCTGTAAATAGATGCGATCAAAGAAGAACGGCCGCTGTCTCCTCCAGCTCCCTGGCCGCCGCCTGGAGCGGCGGCAACAGATCGGTCACGAGACCCTGAAGCGTGGTCCGGCTGACGGATGTTGCTGCTACGATCGCTGCCGTCGTTTTGCCATCGATCCGAAGCGGGACAGAGATCGACCGCTGTCCGAGGAAAATGTCCTGATCGTTCGTCGCATAGTCGCGCGCGCGAACCTCATTCAGAACCTCACGAAGTTTTTCGTGTGACGCGATCGTATTTGGCGTGAATGCTTCCAGCGTCCAGCCGTCGAGAAGCGTTTCGAGTTCCTCAGGCGACAAGGAAGCGAGTAACACCTTGCCGGATGAAGTCGCGTAAGCCGGGACACGCGCGCCGACATGAATATAATAGTTCTCGAAATCCTTGTAAGTGGCACGCGCCACGTAAACGACATCGCGATTGTCGAGTATGGCGAGGTTACAATTGATATGATATTTTGTCGCAAGTTCCCTGAGCAATGGTCCCGCTGCTTGAGAAAAAGGCTGCGACGACAGGTACGCCGTTCCAAGGCCAAGAACTTTGGCAGTTAGCCGAAATCGGCCATCATTGTTTACCGCATAGCCTAATAATTCCAGAGTTCTCAGTATTCTTCGAGTGCTTCCCGGCGTTATCTTGAGCTCTCGTGAGATCTGGCTGAGCGTCCATTCAGGGTTGTCTGAGCTGAACAAGGCAATGACCGCAAGCCCCTTCTCAAGAGAAGGGATGTATTCGTCATCGTTCGTGGTCGATTTGGTCAACTGGCTTTCCCTTTTTTTGCTCTGCCGTAACCTTGCCAGGACCAGTCAGGTGCCGCTTGTGAAGGGCCGTGCGTCCAGGTGCGCTTCATTAATGCTGAACTGAGTTCCCTTGACAAGCCCCATTGTAGGCCATACCGATAGCCGGAAAGTTTTTCGGTAAAGATCGGAAATAGTTCCGGCTTTGGGGATGGGGCATGGGATTCGGGTTATGATGCACGTTTCTCCGGCTCAGTTCCGGGCGTATCTCTGGCAAGGGCATGACAGCGGTGCGATCGCCGAGGGCGGAAAAGGAATTCGCCACCTCGCCGTCGCCGGCATGGTCTTCGTGCTTGTTCTGCTTGCCTATCTGTTCCCGGTCGGTGGCAGCGATGCGCCATCGCCGGCGATGCTGGCCAAGGCTCCGCACCCCCTGATCGGCAAGTACTGCATGAGTTGTCACGACAGTGTCGAGAAGACGGCGGGGCTGGCCTTCGACGAGATGAGTCTCGCCAATCCGTTGAAGGCTCCCGAGCTATGGGAGGCCACGGTGCGGCGCCTGTCCAGCGGCATGATGCCGCCGGCGGGTGAGCCGCGACCCAGCAAAGCCGAAGCGCGCGAGCTCATCCAGGCGATCACGTCCAGTCTGGATGGCGCCAAGCCGTCGCCCGCTCCCGCGGTTCTGCGTCGTCTGACGCGGAGCGAGTATGACAATGTCATCCGGGACCTTCTTGGCCTGAATGTCGATGTCACGACGCTGCTGCCCCCGGACCCGTCTACGAAGGGTTTCGACAATATAGGAGAGATCCTCACTACATCGCCCGCTCTGGTTCAGGGCTATCTGAACGCCGGCATGCGCATCAGCCGCCTGGCGGTGGGCGATCCGACGATGGCATCCGCGCGGCGGGCCTTTCCCGTGCCCCAGAAGCTCGACAACAGCCGGTACATAGCGGGCCTGCCGCTCGGCACGCGCGGCGGCGTACGTCTCAACGTGCTTTTCCCGGTCGAGGGCGACTACGAGGTCGAGGTGCGTGCCGGGCCCGGCATCACCTTGTTCAGGAAATATGGCGGCGGGAAGATGCCCAATGTCGATCTGACGGTCGCCGGAAAGGCGTTTCCGGTCGACAGCAAGGGGAAAGCGCGGGTCCATGTCCGCGCCGGCGAGTTCCCTGTCACGGTGGCATTGCGCGATGTGGATCTGGAGCCGGGTGTCGATGAGATCTACGCGACCTTCAACGTGAAGGGCACGATCATGGACGTCGCGGTCAACGGGCCGTTCAACGTCAAGGGCGTCGGCAAGACCGCCGCCCGCTCAAAGATCTTCAGCTGCTATCCGAGCAAGCCGATGGAGGAGCGGGTCTGCGCGCGCAGTATCGTTGCGCGCCTGGCCGGCAAGGCGTTCCGCCGGCCCTTGGCGGAGCAGTCCGCCGAGATGGACTTGCTGATGCGGTATTATGATCAAGGCCGGAGGCGCGGCAATTTCGAGACGGGCGTTCAGCAAGCGCTGGCTTATATCCTGGTCGATCCCCGCTTCCTTTATCGGGTTGAGCAGGAGCCTGCCGGTGCGGCCCCGGGCTCGGTCTATCCGGTATCGCCGATCGAGTTCGCCTCGCGTCTGTCCTTCTTCCTCTGGAGCAGCATTCCCGATGACGCGCTGATGGCATCCGCCGTCAGCGGCAAGCTGACCCAGCCGGCGGAGCTGGAGCGCCAGGTCCACCGCATGATTGCAGACAAGCGCGCCGATGCGTTCGTCGACAATTTTGCCGGCCAATGGCTCAATCTGCGGCAACTCGCCAGCGCAGAGCGCGAGAGCAAAGATTTCGACGACAATCTGCGCTTCGCGATGGAGCGGGAGACCAAGCTGCTGTTCGCGAACGTGCTGCGCGGCAATCGTCCGGCCGTTGAGTTGCTCAATGCAAATTATACGTTCGTGAACGAACGGCTGGCGCGGCATTACGGTATCAAGGGTGTGCAAGGGGACTATTTCCGTCGCGTGTCGCTTCCCCCGGGTAATCCGCGTCGCGGCTTGCTGGGGCATGCAAGCGTCCTGACCGTCACATCGGTCGCCAACCGCACGTCGCCCGTCATTCGAGGCGCATGGGTGCTGGAAAACATCCTTGGCGTGCCGCCGTCGCCGCCGCCGCCGGGTGTGGAGACCAATCTGGATGCCTCCGTCAAGACGCCCCAGACACTGCGGGAACGGCTTGCCCAGCATCGTGAGAACCCGGCCTGTGCCAGCTGCCACAACATGATGGACCCCATCGGACTGACGATGGAGAATTTCGATCAGACCGGGAAGTGGCGCACACATGACGGGCCGTTCCCCATCAATGCATCGGGTACGTTGGTCGATGGCACGGCATTGCGCGGCAGTGCGGATCTGAACCGCGCGTTGCTGAAATATTCCGACGCATTCGTGGCGAACCTGACCTCGAAGCTCATGACCTATGCGCTCGGGCGGCCAGTCAATGCTCATGAAATGCCCGCGGTACGCGAGGTGATGCGGCGCTCCAAGTCCCAGGGGAACGGGCTCATCTCGATCATCATGGGCGTGGTGGAAAGCAAACCTTTCCTCACGCGAACCAACCCAGCGCGGCCGCTCGGGCCGCCGTCCCGCTCAACCCGGACCGAAGAATCGCAAGCGGAAAAGAAAAGGAAAGCTGCGTGATCGAACACGAGACCGTTCCCGATGTCGCCCGTCGTACATTGCTTATTGGCGCGGCCAGCCTGCCATTGCTGAGCGGATCGCTTGCGAGTGCTGCGGCGCTTCGCGGGGATGAACTTCCGCTCATCACGACCGGTCTGGAACATTTTGCGATGATGGTGCCGGATGTGACCCCGACCGCGCGCTTCTACAGCGCTGTGTTCGGCCATGGGCTTTTCAAGGAGATAGACCCGCCGCTGCGCTATTATGTGATGATCGGCAAGGCCTATATCGCGATCGGCAGTCGCGCCAGCCAGCCGGCGCCGGTCATGGATCATTATTGCGTGGCCGTCGAAGGCTATGATCGCGACAAGATGAATGCGGCTCTTTCGGCGCTCGGACTGCCACCGGCTGCTCGCGGGGTCGTGCTGGACCCCGACAAGATCGGCCTGCAGTTACTGAAGGATCCGGCCGGCCTGACGGACACGAACATTCCAGCGGAGCGCATATTGGGACGCGGCTACGGCCTCGTGCAGCCATATGGGATGGACAATGTTCTGCTGCGCGTCGCCGATCTCGGTGCTTCGAGCCGCTTCTACGACCGCTTTTTCGCCCGGACGCCGGCCAGGGAGAAGGGCGAGATCTGGTATCGCGCGGCGGATACGACGATCCGCCTCGCGCCGCAGTCGCCCGGCGGAGCGACGGGCTTCAAGCGCGTCGGAATCCGGGTGGGTCCATTCGATCCTGTCAAGGTGTCGGCGGGTCTGGTGTCGCTCGGTGCGAAGCCGCTGAGTGGCGCAACCGCGGCGCGGCTCCGCTTTACGGATCCCGATGGTTTCGAAGTCGAACTGATCAAGGTCTGAGACGAGAGTGGGGCCGCGAGGCCGAGCACTCGGAAAGGTGGCGTGAGATGTATTATATCACAAAGAAGCACCTGTCGCGACGGACGCTCCTGAGGGGCTTTGGCGGGGCTGCGCTGGCTTTGCCCTTCCTGGATTCGATGCTGCCTGCCGCGACGAATGTCTCGGGAGCCGCGAGCCGGACGCGCCTGGGCTTCTATTATGTGCCGCACGGCGCGGTGATGGACAAATGGACGCCCGCCACCGACGGAACCGATTTCGCGATGTCGCCGACCTTGCGCTCGCTCGAGCCTTACCGGCCCTGGCTGAACGTGATCAGCGACATGGGACTTCCGCTCGCCTACACGGAGGACGGCTCGGCCGCCGCGCATCATTCCAGCTCGTGTGCGACCTATCTCAGCGGCGCGGCGATGCACAAGAACGAGAACCGTCTCGGCATCACCATCGATCAGCTTGCCGCCCGGAAGATCGGCCAGGAGACGCCGCTTCCCTCGCTCGAGCTCGGGATAGAAGGAAGCTCGGCGACATGCGGGGAAGGGTGGAGCTGCGCTTATCGTGACAGCCTCGCCTGGTCCGACGAGCACAGCCCGCTGCCGGTCGAACGCAACCCGCAAGTCGTTTTCGAGCGTCTGTTCGGCGATGGTCGGGACGGCGATGCGCGCGCCGCCAATCGCCAGCAGGCGGCCAGCATTCTGGATGGCGTGCTGGAGCAGACCTCCTCGCTGCAGCGGAACCTGCCCGCCGCCGACCGGCGACGTCTCGATCAGTATCTGACGGACGTCCGCGAGGTCGAGCGGCGCGTTGCGCTTGCCGAGCAGCAGGCATCGAGCGACCTCGACCTGCCGCCCACGCCTGTGGGCATTCCTGCCGATTTCGAGGACCATATCAAGATGCTGTTCGATCTGCAGGTGCTCGCCTGGCAGACGGAGATGACGCGCATCTCGACGCTCATGGTCGCCGTCGAGATCAGCAACGCGATCTATCCGAAAAGTGGTGTCCGCGAGGCGTTCCACCCTCTCTCGCATCACAGCAACATCCAGGCGAACAAGGACAAGCTCGCTCAGCTCAACGCCTATCACGTCAGCATGTTCGCCTATCTGCTCGAGAAGATGAAGAGCACGCCGGACGGCGACGGCAGCCTGCTCGACAACAGCATTCTCATGTGGGGAAGCGGCATGGGGGACAGCAATGTCCACAACCATGACCCTGTCCCTATCGTCATGGCGGGAGGAGGCTCGGGTTCGATCAAGGGCAATCGCCACATCCGATCGGGGTCAGGGAAGCGTCCGCTTTCAAATCTCCTTCTAACAATCCTGCAGAAAGCGAATGTCAATGTCGACAAGTTCGGCGACAGCACCGGAACCGTGGATCTCTAAACTGGCGGTGCCGCGGCTCGCCGCAGCACTTGGGATTGTCTTCATTCTGGCCATGCTCGCACTCGCGGCGCTGAGCATGCGGTCACGCACGCCGGTGCTGCCGGCGGCGGAGGCTAGCATGCTTGGGCGAAGGATGGCCGAGGCAGCCAGCGGCAGAATGATGGCGGAGGCGCGCGCCCTGCTCGAGCAGGGCGCGGATCCAAGCCAGGTCAGCGCAGACGGCACTCCGGCTCTCCTGTGGGCCGCGCATTTCTCCGACCAGCCGACAATGTCGCTGCTCCTGGATCATGGCGCGAACCCGGACGGGATCAACCGGTTTGGGACCACGGCCCTGCACATCGCCAGCGGACAGGGTGACGAGGCCCTTGTGAAGCGGTTGCTCCAGGCCGGGGCGAAGCCGGACATCCCGGACGTCCGGGGCGAGACGCCATTGATCGCCGCTGCCCGGCAGGGCTCGCTCGGGGTCGTGAACCGGCTGATCGACGCGGGCGCTGCGGTCAACGCGGCAGAGAAGACGCATCACGTCACCCCGCTCATGCTGGCCGCCTGGAACGCGCATCCGGATGTCGTGCGGCGCCTGCTCGAAGCCGGTGCCAGGATCGATGCGAAAACGATTGTGGGCGATACGCCCAAGTTCACACCTCCGGGGTTCGGCAACGGATCGCATGGCGACGGCATCGTCCGCGGAGGCGTCCCGACGCAGGGACAGCGTCCGCCGATCGCAGGCGGGCTCACGCCGCTCCATTATGCAATCCGTGCCGGCGACCTTGAATCCACCCGCATGCTCATTGAGGCCGGTGCCCCTCTGGAGGGCGCAGAACCGAACGGCATCAGGCCGCTGTTGATGGCCATTCTGAACAATCGGATGGACATTGCCACATATCTCCTCGGCCTTGGCGCGAACGTGAACGCTGCGGACTGGTACGGGCGCACTCCGCTCTTCGCAGCCGTCGAGATTCGCAACGTGGAGTATGCGAGCGACAGCACGGAGCACGGCATAGATCGCCCCGCAGTGCTCAAGGTCATCGACCTGCTGCTTCAGAAGGGCGCGCAACCCAATGCCCGCGTGAATGAATATCCGCCCATCCGTCAGTTCCTGATGCACGGCGGTTCGCTCTCGTGGGTCGACTTCACGGGGCAGACACCGTTCCTGCGCGCGGCACTTTCGGGCGACGTCACGTCCATGAAGCTCCTCATAAAATATGGCGCAGATCCCAATCTCGCGACCTGGCGCGGGACGACGCCGCTCATGGCCGCAGCGGGGGTCAACTGGCAGTTCTACCAGACGTACGACGAGGGTGAGGACCAGCTCCTGGAAGCGATTAAGCTCTGCATGAAATACGGCCAGGACGTGAACGCGGCCAATTCCATGAAAGTGACCGCACTGCACGGAGCTGCGAACCGCGGTTCCGACAAGATCGTGCGCTTTCTCGTCGAGAAAGGCGCGCGGCTGGAGGATGCCGACGATCAGGGGCGGACCGCGCTCACCTGGGCCCAGGGCGTGTTCCTTGCGACGCTGCCGGCGCAGGCCAAGCCGACGACAATCGCTCTGATCGAGCGGCTCTGCAAGGAGCGCGGGCTCCAGTGCGAGCGCCGCAAACCCACGGCCGCGCCGGGTGCGCCGGGTTCCGAACCGCGAGCTGCTGCACCAGCATCGGCAAACCCAGCCATCACTTCCAGGAAACAGGCGTCATGACGAGAAGGACCACGCGCCGATGAACGACTTCATTTTCTTTCTCGGCCGTTTTCATGTTCTCGTTCTTCATCTGCCCATCGGGATGCTGCTTCTGGCGGTCCTAATGGAGGCGATGTCGCGTCGGCCCGGATTTGGCGCGCTCGCACCGGCAGTATCGCTCACCTGGCTTGCCGGGGCGATCTCCGCGCTGGTCACCGTCGCCTTGGGCTATATGCATGCCACGGAACCGGGCTTCACCGGCCCGGGGGTGAGCCTTCATCGATGGGCCGGCACGGCTCTCGCCTTCGCAGCCATCGCGATCTGGGCCTGGCGGCTCGAAGCGCCTGCCATCTTCTCGAAGATATGGCCGGTCCCGCTCGTGGTAGTCCTCATCCTGATGACTGCGACCGGCCATCTGGGCGGGAACCTCACGCACGGATCGACCTATCTGACCGAATTTGCCCCGGGCCCCTTGCGGTCACTGGCCGCTGGAGAGGCTGCGCCGGAAGCGGCGCCGCGCCCGCCGATCACCGACATCGCCAAGGCGGACATCTATCTTGATGTGATCGCGCCTGCTTTCCGTGACCGCTGCGCCTCGTGCCACAACGACGACAAGAAGCGGGGCGGCCTTTCGCTCGTGCGTTACGATGAAATGATGAAAGGGGGCGAAACCGGGCCTGTCATCGTGCCCAAGGACCCCGGGAAGAGCGATCTGTATCATCGTATCACCGTGGCGCGAAACCATGTCGACTTCATGCCCAAGAACAACAAGACGCCGCTCGACCCCGCGCAGGTCCAGGCGATCCGCTGGTGGATCAGCATCGGCTCACCCGCGAGTGGCGAAATCGGCAAGCTGACGCCGCCAGCCGATGTGCGCGAAAGCCTTGTCAAAGCCGGGGGTCTTTGAACGGCCGGCGTTCTTCCAGGCTCGCCAGAGCGCGCTCCTGGCCCGATGTCAGTGCCTCGGGGGGATCTCTTTCCACATCATAAGATTATGGCTTGTTTATCGGAAAACTTTCCGGTAGCCGGCCCATATAATCCGGAAAATAATCCGGTAAAAGGAGGGGAGGCTGCTGTGCGGTTTAAGCCATTGAAATTCAGTAATTCTTTTGGAATTCGCTCGAGCTGGCTGTGTTTGGCGGTTTCATTGGGTGCGATGCCAGGACTTGCGCAGCCGGAAGCGGTTGAGGATGCAAACGTCGCCGACGAGACGGAGAACAAGCAGGATCTCGTTATCACCGGTACGCGTCTCGTGGGATTTTCCGCGCCGACGCCGGTGACCTCCATCGGGCAGCAGGATCTGGAGGCGAAGGCCATCAGGTCCGTGACCGACCTGATGATGGATGTGCCGACGTTGCGCTTCAACCAGAACAACGGTCAGGTCAGCGCGCCGATCGGCGCGAGCAATCTCGACCTCAGAGGTCTCGGATCCAGTCGCACGCTGTTGCTGCTCGATGGACGTCGCTTTGCTGCGACCGATTCAAGTGGCGGCGTGGACGTGAGCGTCATTCCGGCCGTTCTCATCAACAAGGTTGAAATCGTGACCGGAGGTGCCTCGGCGGCATATGGCTCGGACGCCGTGTCGGGCGTCGTGAACATATCGCTCGACTCACGACTGGAGGGCGTGAAGGGGAGCGTCCAGTATAGCGAAACGACATATGGTGACCATCGCCAGCCGGGTGCTTCTCTCGCGGTCGGAAAATCCGCGCTGGGCGGGCGCCTGCACGTCATTGCCGCGGGTGACTTCTACAGGAATACGGGCCAGCTCGACCAATCGACGCGTCCCTGGGGCAGCCACAACTACGCGGTTCTGACCAACCCGGCCTACACGGCGACAAATGGTCAGCCCCAGCGTCTGATCCTCCCGAATTCCACCACCACCCAGCTCATCAGTGGCGGCGTCACGGCCCTCAACAGCCCGGCTGCTCTGAGGGGCATTCAGTTCGGGCCGGGCGGTACGGTTCTTCCGTTCGATTTCGGAACCAATGTCGGGTCCAGCTTCATGACAGGCGGTGATGGCGGGACCCCCATGGCGACCGCGAACATCACGCCCCGCTATACCCGTTACGCAGGCTTCGGGCGGGTCTCCTTCGACTTCACGGACGATACCTCGATCTTCGCCGACGCACTGTGGTCACGAAGCGAAGCCTTTACCGACCAGAATCCGAATATCGATTCCGGAACGATTGTCCTTCGTCGCGACAATGCATTCATGCCGGCCTCCATCCGCGATCTCATTCCCGCAAACGGAACGTTGACGATCGGTCGCATCAATGAGGAAGATGGCACTCTGTCGACCACGACGATCGCCACCGTGCGGCGTTATGCGTTGGGGATCGAAGGAACGTTCGGCGCCGGCTGGCAATACAGCGCCTATGCACAGATTTCCCGCAATCTCTACGAGCGGGCCGATGCCAGCAACCGGATCAACGCCCGATGGCTGAATGCGATCGACGCGGTCATCAACCCGGCGACCGGTCAGCCGGCCTGCCGGATCAATGTGGATGCGTCCACGACGAATGACGATCCTGCCTGCGTGCCGTCAAACCTTTTCGGCCCCGGGTCGGTCAGCGCCGCCGCCGTCGCATATTATATCGGGACGTCCACGTCGCGTTCCGAACAGCGGCAGAATGTGTACGCGGCGAATGTCAGCGGATCCCCGATGAGCCTTCCCGCCGGTGACATTCAGCTCGCGCTTGGCGCCGAGTATCGCACCGAGGAGGTCAGTCAGGTCTCCGACCCGATTTCCCAGGCAAGCGGCTGGCGGCAGATCAACGCCCAGACGCTGAGTGGCCGTTTCAACGTGAAGGAGCTTTACGGCGAGATCGGCGTGCCCATCCTGAAGGATTCGGCAATCGCCGAGGAACTGGATGTCAGCGGCGCCTTGCGTCTGACGGATTACAGCACCAGCGGCTCCGTGACGACGTGGAAGGTCGGTTCCACCTACACGCCGGTTCGGGGCATCCGCTTCCGCGGCACTGTGTCGCGCGATATCCGTGCGCCCAATGTGAACGAACTCTTTTCCGGGCAGGCGTCTGGCCGCCCAATCGTGATCGATACTTCGTTCACGCCGGCGCGTTCGAGCACCGTCAATCAGCTGACTGGCGGCAATACCGCACTGAAGCCCGAAAAGGCGAAAACCTATACGGTCGGCGTGGTCCTCGAGCCGTTGTTCCTGCCGCGCTTTCATCTTTCCATCGACTATTACACAATCTCGATCGACTCCGCGATCCTGGCGCCGACTGCCCAGCAGGTCGTCGACGGATGCAATATCGGCGTAACGGCCTTCTGTTCTGCGATCACGCGCGATTCGGCCACGAACGTGATCACGGATGTTCGCGCCACTTTGCTGAACGCCGCAACCTTCAAGACAAGAGGTGTGGATATCGAAGCGGAGTATTCTTTCCCGGTCGCGGCGGGTTCCCTCACCGCTCGTGCGCTCGCCAACTATGTGAGCACGCTCTATAATTCGGTGAACGGGGAAACAGCCGGTCAGACGGGTTCGGGGACGGGCATACCGCACTGGCGCGGCAACATATCCCTCTCCTACAGGACGAGTAATTATCTTTTCGGCATTCTGGGTCGCTACGTCCAAGGCGGCGTTTACAATAGCCTCTATTTCGAGGGCGGCGGTCCCAATAGCATCAACAACAATCATGTGGGCGGACGGGCCTATATTGACGTTAACGGCAGCTACAAGATCACGCCCGAGGTGGAGATATTTGCCAAGGTCAACAATCTTCTGGATAGTGATCCGCCGATTACGCCGCAGGTCATTACTGGAGCCAGCGCTGCGGGCTCTCCTTTCTACGATCGCGTCGGGCGACTGCTCACGGGGGGCGTGCGCTTCCGCTTCTGATGCGAGTTCCTTGCGCAACCGGGTGTCTTCTTCTCCCAGGACACCCGGTCAGGCGATCCAGGGTCGGCAGGTCCCCCTGGCGCGCCCGGAACGCCGCAGGGTAGGAATCTTGTAGTGCTGAAATCCGGGCTCGGGCGGAAAGGATCGGCAGCGTGAAGGCAAGCAGGCGATACTTCCTGGCTGCGGGAGTCATTACAACCCAACTGGCCTCAGGAAGCAAAGCCGCGATCCTCGCAGCACGGTCCGGCGTCTCCGGAGGCGATCCCTCGCCACTGGAGCCCGAGGCGCCACCCGCTTCACTGGCGGACCGCGGGGAGATGGCCAGGCTCGATGGGGTCGACCTGTGGTATTGGGAACGCGGCAACAAGAACGCCCCGGCAATCATTCTTCTGCATCCCGGTACCGGCAGCGGAGAAGTCTGGGGCTATCAGGCGGCCCCATTTGCCGATGCGGGCTTTCGCGTCGTGGGCTATTCGCGGAGAGGCTTTCTGCGCTCCACGCGTGGCGATCCGGCCAATCCCGGGACCGCGAGCGACGACCTGCGCCTGTTGCTGGACCATCTCGATATAAGGCAGTGTCACATCGTCGGGACGGCCGCGGGCGCCTTTGTCGCCACGGCATTCGCGGTGAGCTGGCCGGAGCGTGTCGCATCGCTTTGCCTGGCCTGCTCGCTGCTCTCCCCTTCCGATCCGGTCATCGGACGAATGGCGGCCTCCTTGCGCGGTCCCTGGTACGATGGCGTCCCTCACGATGTTCGTGAACTCGCGCCTTCCTATCGCATGATCAATCCGCAAGGCGTCGAGAAGTGGAACGAATTCCATGCGCGCTCGCGCGGCGACAATCCGCCCGTCAGCCAGCCGTTTGGCCGTCCCGTGACGCTGGACCACATCGAACAGTTGAGGATGCCGGTGCTGCTGGTGGCGGGCGACGCCGACCTTCTCTCCCCGCCGCCGATCGCTCGTCTGCTTCATCGCTCCATCCCCGGAAGCGAGTTGGTCGTGATTCCGGAATGCGGACATTCGGCCTATTGGGAACGCCCGGGCCTCTTTAACGCGGCGGTGCTCGCCTTTCTCGAAAAGCATGCCCGGGAAAGGGCGCACGCGACGTGACTGCGATGGGCACAGGCCGCCAGGTCGGTCGGGACGGGGTTGGGTCGGGGCTCCCTGTGGCAGTTGTGACGAGCATAGCCGCCAGCATTCTGCTTTCAGGCCCTCGCAAACTTCCTGAAGCCTTCGTGCGCAGCAATCCGGTCCGAGGTTGATCTTCGATGATGTTTTGCGGAGGGTGTCTTCAAAGAGAATGCGGCGGGGGATTCATGCCGCGCAGACAAGCTGAAAGGGAGAGACGGCCAAGTGTCCAATGCGTCAGCGCCAGACTCCTCTCCCAGCCTTGAAGCGGGCGCGGCCGATACCCAGACTTCTGTCCGCGCGGCCTGGGCGGTGGGCTTCCTCACATTAGTCTCGACCTTCAATTATCTCGACCGTTCGCTGCTCGGCCTTCTTCTGCCGCTGATCAAGGACGATCTGGACCTGAGCGACACGGCGCTGGGTCTAATTTCGGGAGTGGCTTTCGGGCTGGTCTATGCGCTGCTCTGTCTGCCCATCGCCAGCCTTGCTGACCGTTCCAGCCGCCGCAACATCATCACAGCCGGTTTCGCTCTCTGGAGCTTCATGACAGCCCTGACCGGCTATGCGGTGAACGGCATCCAACTGGCGATCTGTCGACTGATGATGGCCGCGGGAGAGGCGGCCGGGGTCGCTCCGTCCCAGTCCATGATCTCCGATGTCGTGTCGCGGGAGCGCCGACCGTTTGCGCTTGCCATCTTCCAGACAGCCTTTGCCATCGATGCCATCGTCTTCCTTCCGCTGACGGCCTGGATCGCCGGCATTCATGGCTGGCGCGCCGCCTTCCAGTTCGCGGGCTTTTTCGGGCTCCTGCTCGCTATCATCTTCTTTCTGACAGTCCGGGAACCGGAGCGTAGACTGGAAGGCCGGGCCGAGCGGGCGCCCGTGGTGACACTGATCCAGGCGATGTTCGGCCTGTGGAAAGTGCCGGCGTTTCGCGCGATGATGCTGGGCGTCGCGTTCACCGGCGGGGCGCTGAATGCGTCGAGCGCCTGGACCTCGGCGCTTATCGTGCGGGTACATGGCCTGACGGTCACCGAGGTGGGCCTTTACGTCACACCGTCGCGCGGCTTTGTTGCAGTCTTCGGCATCCTGTTCGTGGGGTGGATGGCTGACCGACTGGGCCGCCGGGACGAACGCTGGAGGTTCGGGGTGCCGGCCCTGGTGTGCCTGGTCGTAGCCCCCGCTTACCTCATGTTCCTTCTGAGCGACACCAGGTCCGTCTGGATCATGGGGATGCTGATCTCGGGTGCGCTTCACACAGCGGCGCAAGGTCCGCTCTTCGCGGTCATCGTCGCCCTTTCGCCCGAGAATATGAAGACGGTGGCGCTGGCGGTCAAAGTCTTCGTGGCCAATCTCCTCGGCCAGTTATGCGGTCCGCTGGCCGTCGGCATATTGAACGACCTTCTTATGCCCATCCACGGCGATCAGGGCATCCGTTATTCGATGATCATGGTGGCTGTTTGTTACCTGATGGCAGCGATCTGCTTCTTGTGGGCAGGGCGACTGGCCCGACGGGACGGGCATTATGCGCTGCGCTAGGTCCTGATCCCGGCAGGCCGAGCAGACGTCGTCACGATAAGTCCGGGAAGTGAAGACATTTCCCGGTCGATTATGCCGGCGCGGCATAAGGAAGGATGCTGACAAAGTATTTGTTCGCTGCGCCAATTCTGGTCTTCAGGGAGTGAGGTCAAGGGCAGGGGCGCAGCATGCGGATATTCGGACAGCTCTATATTCAGGTTCTGATCGCGATTGTCTGCGCCGTGCTGGTCGGGCTGCTGGCGCCCGATTTCGCGCGCTCGATGAAGCCTCTGGGGGACCTGTTCATCGCACTGCTGCGCATGATGCTCGCCCCGATCATCTTCTGTTCGGTCGTCCTTGGCCTGACTCATGTTGCGGACATGAAACAGCTCGGCCGGCTCGCCCTCAAGACTCTGATCTACTTCGAGCTCGTCACCACGGTCGCAATGGTGCTGGGCTTTGCTGCAGCGAATATTTTCCGGCCCGGAGACGGGCTGCATGCCCAGATGATGAATTCGGGGCCCGCGCTGGCGCAAGTGGCGGGCGCGGCCAGCGAGTTCACGGCTCTCCATTTCCTCATGAGCATCGTACCCAAGACGCTGGTGGGGGCCTTCGCGGATGGAGAGATATTGCAGGTCCTGTTCGTCTCGCTTCTCGTCGGCGCGGCGCTGAGCATCGGCGGGGTGCGCCCGGACTCGGCGCTGCTGCGGGGCATCGACGAAGCCCAGACCATCCTGTTCCGCATTCTCGGCTTCATCATGCGCCTCGCGCCGCTGGGTGCCTTCGGCGCGCTCGCGGCTGCGCTGGGCTCCTTCGGGCCGCAAACCCTCCTCTACCTGACGAAGCTCGTCCTCCTTTACTGGGCGACGTCGCTGGTGTTCGTGGTGTGCGTACTGGGCGGCATATTGATGGCGCTGGGCATATCGCTCGGCAGGCTGGTGTCCCTGATCCGGGACGAGATGATGCTCGTCCTCGGCACCGCATCGGGCGAGGTCGTGCTACCCCGCCTGATCGCCAAGCTCGAAGCCTGCGGGTGCGACAAGGCCGTCGTCGGGTTCGTCGTGCCGGCGGGGTACAGCTTCAATCTCGACGGGACGGCAATCTACATGGCCCTGGCAGTCGGCTTCATTGCGCAAGCCACCGACACGCCGCTCGGCCTGGCCGACCAGATCGCAATTCTGGCAGTCATCATGCTGACCTCGAAAGGAGGAACGGCCGTGGCGGGCGGCGCGTTCGTCAAGCTGGCCGCGACTCTCCAGACGGTCCAGAAGTTGCCCTTGAACGGTCTGGGGCTTCTGTTCGGCGTCGACCGCCTCATGGCCACCTGCACCGCACTTACCAACATCATAGGCAATTGTGTCGCGGTACTGGTCGTCGCGCGCTGGGAGGGCGGGTTCGACAAGGAGCGGTTCGAGCGCTGGACCGCCGCGGAGGTGGACGCTGTCATAAG
Organism: Sphingobium lignivorans; assembly: GCF_014203955.1. Lineage (NCBI taxonomy): Bacteria > Pseudomonadati > Pseudomonadota > Alphaproteobacteria > Sphingomonadales > Sphingobiaceae > Sphingobium > Sphingobium lignivorans. The sequence goes on along the minus strand of NZ_JACHKA010000001.1, from coordinate 3,304,161 downwards.
CGGCGGCGGCACCGTCCCGCACGCCGAGGAGACGCGGTCGTGACGCGCTCAGTCGGCCTGATCCATCATTCGAGCGCCGATCCACTCCTGCCGTTCGACGAGCGAGCGGATGATCGTTCGAACCAGCTGTGCGGTCTCCGAGGTCAGCCAGTTCTGGGCCCCGCCGCTCGTGACACCCAGTGCCAGGGTCGACATCAGCTGCGGCCTGCGGATCGGCCGCAGGCAGAGCGTGCCGTCCGCTTCCTCGCGCGCGGCGCCGGCATGGGTCTGGATGGTATGGCCATACCCCCGTTTCACCAGTTCCTTGACGAACGGCACGCTGTCGACTTCCGCGACGATGGACAATCGGCCCCCATTCTGGGCCACCGCTCGCTCCACGAGCCGGCGATTGCTGTGCGGCAGCGCAGGCAGAATGAGTGGCAGGCGGGAGATGTCACGAAGGCGGATTTCATCCGCGATCGACGCATCCGGCGGCGAGACGAGGACCATGTGCTCATGCAGGAGCGGTTCGATCTCCACGCCGGCCATCGGCAGGGGATTGTGCATGACCGCAATGTCGATGCGACGGTCGACGAGCCATTCCTCGAGCGAGGAACTGATGCCTTCGCGAAGGATCAAAGTAGCGTTGGGCCATTGCTCGCGAAAGCGCCGGAACAGCTCGGGGCCGATCAGCAGCCCGCATGTCGGGGGAAGACCAACGGTGACATGGCCCTGGGCCCGGTGAACACGGCCGCTGACCAGCTCGGCCGTGGCGTCGAACTGATTGATCAGCTGCTCGGCCTGACCGAGAAGCAGGGCTCCGGCCTCGGTCAGGTCGACACCCCGGCCGCTCCGGGTGAAGAGCCGGACGCCCAATGCTTCCTCCAGCTTCTGAAGCTGCCGGCTGAGCGCTGGCTGGGCGATGTTCAGATGCGTGGCGGCCCGATTGACGCTCCCAAGTCGTGCGACATGGATGAACGACCGCAGTTCCCGAATGTCCATTGGCTCTCCAGTGACCGATATTGGGAGCAACGCGACTGTTTGTCCACCAAAGCCGGACCTTTCTCATGAACCCATCCAGAATTCTCCCCGCGCCTCCCGCCGCCGATGCCGAGGGTATGGCGGCCGAGGCACAAATTCGCGCAAGCCGGGGCCGGATATCGGCTCTGTACGGCATTCTTCTCCACAGCAGGCCGGTCGCGGCCGGGTGGGAAGCGCTGCTGACGGCGATCCGCCAGAAAACCGGCATAGCGCCTGCCCTGCGCGAATTGATCATTCTTCGCATCGCCGTGCTCAACGAGGCTCCCTACGAGTTCGAGCAGCATGTGCCGCATGCGCAGGCCGCGGGCCTCTCCAGCGAGAAGATCGCCGCCTGCCGGGACGGGGACCGCGCGCCTTTCGATCCGATCGAAGCGCTGGTGCTCGACTATACCGACAGCATGACCCGCCAGATCCAGGTGCCCGCGCCACTGTTCGAGCGGGTCTCCGCGGTCTTCGACGCACAGGGCATTGTCGAGCTCACCGCCACGATCGCGGCATATAACATGGTCTCGCGGTTCCTGGAGGCGCTCCATGTCCGTTGAGGCGAATGGTGACGGCGCGGGCCCTACGATCCTGATCGAGCTTGATCCCCATGCCGACACGTTGGACGCGCTGATGACCTCGCTGGGAGAGCTGGTCCGTGCGCTTGCCGGCCATTCCAAGCATTTCGCTGCATATCAGGACCTCGTCACTGGCCGCGTCACCGCCTATCTTGCCGCGGGTCGGCAGGTTCCGGCGGTTCCGGACATCAAGGGCCTGCTGGACGAGTTGATGGAACCGCTGATGCTCGGACCGGTGTCCGTCAGTCTCCTGTCACCTCGCCTTGCCGTCGCGGGTGCCTCTGCAGGGCAACCGGCACCTTTCCGATATGTCGTGCATACCGATGTCGAGGCCGGAGGGGCGGGCGAGCTCGAGCGCTGGTATGACACCGAGCACATGCCCGGACTTGCCGCAGTGCCCGGCACGGTTTTCGCGCAGCGCATGATCTGCTTCGAGGGTTCACCGCCCTATTTCGCCTGTTACGATCTGACGGCGGCGGATGTGCTCGACAGCGATCCGTGGCTGGCGGTGCGGGCGACGGAATGGAGCTCGCGCGTGCGGCCGACATTCCGGAATACGCGTCGCTTCATGTCACGGCGCCTGGATTATCGCGGCTCATGATGCCTGCGCTGCCGGCGGGCGCCTGTGATGCGCATTGCCATATCTTCGGTCCGGCCAGTGTCTACCCCTACGACCCGGCCCGCAGCTACACACCGGAAGATGCACCCCGCGAGGCCCTTTTCGAATTGCACCGCAGCCTTGGCATCGACCGGGCGGTGCTGGTTCAGCCCAACGCCCATGGCTTCGACCATCGCGCCATGATCGATGCGATCGCGGCATCCGGCGGGCGCTATCGTGGCGTCGCCCTGGTCCCGTTCGATATCGGGGATGAGGCGCTGGACATTCTCGACCGGAACGGCATTCGCGGCATTCGCTACAACTTCCTGCCGCACCTCTCGCCGCCGCCGCCACTGGACGCTTTCCGCGACATGATGAAGCGCATCGAGCGGCTGGGCTGGCATGTCGTCCTGCATGTTGGCGGGGCAGATCTTCCCGTGCTGCGACCCTATCTCGAAGGCCTGCCCGTGCCGGCGGTCATCGATCATCTGGGTCGGATCGACGCCGGTGCAGGGCTGGATCAGGAACCCTTTCGGGCGCTGCTCGATTTTGCGCGGCGCCCGGACGTGTGGATCAAGATTTCCGGATGCGACAGGGCATCGGCGGCCGGGGCTCCCTGGCGGGATGTCATCCCCTTCGTGCGGCGAATCGTCGACGCAGCGCCGGACAGGATCCTGTGGGGAACGGACTGGCCTCATCCGAATATCAAGGGCCCGGTGCCCGACGACCTCGCACTTCTGGGGCTGTGCCACGAGATATTGGGTGATGATGGCCTGCTGAGGGCCGTGCTGGTCGACAATCCGGCGCGCCTCTACAGTTTCGACAATGAATGCGGTCTATTGCGACCGTAGCGTCCATCGTCGCGCCGCCGGCCTTTACGGCGAGCGATTGGCCGCCGGAGCATCGGGCGGTCGCTGGTAGCCATTGCGATCCAGCCGCAGGTCCGGCCTGACAAGGCAGGGGGTGCAGTCCGTCTGGTGAAGCGGAGGGACGCGTCCGCTGACGGGATTGGTAAACTCGAACCACATCGGCATGATCGAAGGCCATTCGATCGTTTGCCCCGTTCCGCCCCGAAAGCCTTCCGCGCGCTTGCCCAGCGCCTTGATCGGAATATCCGGCGGGAAGGGATTCGAAGCCGCGGCTGCCGCGTTGCCGGGGCGCGGGGGAACCGGATCCTTGACCTTTGCCCAGAGACCGTCCTTCCAGGCCAGCGACCTGATGAAGGGCTCCTCGATCGTCAGGTCCCAGATCCGCCAGTGGCCGTTCTCGAGCACATACTGATTGTAGTACATCCCGCCCCAAAACGACGCGCCGAAAAGGTCGCCGGCCTTGCCGACCGTCTTTCCCGTGCGGAAGTTGAACAGGCGGACGTGGCCCGTTGCGGACCGGCCGTCGTCGGAAATCAGGAAGACCGGCTGTACCAGCCAATGATAGGAAATGCCGGGCCGCTTCTCCGGTTCGGCGCTCGGTGCGCGGGCCGCCAGGATCCGGTCACGGCCGATATAATAGCCGATCGCGGGCGTCACCTTGAAGCCCTTCTCGGCGATCAGCCCGGCGAAACCGGCAGGGCGGGAATCATCGAGGTAGAAGCCGTAGGCCGCCCCCACGTTCATCGCTCCGTCCCAGGCTCTGGATCGATCGAGGCGGCGGCGGATCTCGTCGCTGTCGACCGGGGCATCCTTGCCGGCGGCGATCCTGCCGGTCAGCGGACCGGTCGCGACCAGCTTTGCCCGGCCCTTCGCCTGCACCAGCCTGCCCGTGACCGGGTGTCTGCCGAGGAAGGCCGGCACCAGAGCAGCCGGCGAGGCCTGCACATCTGGCCTGTCGGGAGCGGTCGCGCCGACGGGGACCGGATCGGAAATCCGGCTCTTGCCCCAACCCAGGAAAATATCCGTCTTCGCCTGCACGAACCGGCGCATCTCCTGTAGCTTCCAGACGCCGTCCTGCCGGACGAACCGGTTGTGGAACGTCGTGATCTCCCACCAGCCCTGTTCGCGATCCGCCTCGCCGAGCATTCCCAGTTCGATACCCCGCGCATAGGCCTCGTTGCCCCCAGGAGCGACCTTCACGGTCACATTGAACTGGACCCTGTCGTTCAGCTGGCCATGGCGCAGCCCCTGTTCGCCAATGCCGTCGAGCCAGCGGCGAACCCCCGCCTTGCCTCGCCAGACACCTTGCCGCCCGATCTCCACCACGGCGTCCTCGGCGAAAAGATCCACGACATCGTCCCACATCCTGCGGTCGGCATAATAGCCGTAGATCGCCTGCAGATTCCGGACCCGATCCTCGTCATTGAGCAGGCTCACGCGCTTCTGCAGGGCAGGCAGTGCTTCGGGCCGTGCGGGGCGGGGCGGTGGCGGAATGAACGGGGAGGCCGGCATTCGTCAGGTCGAAATGATAAGGCGGGACAGGCAGGTCGCCGCCTCCCCAGTTCGTCCAGCCCTCCTCGTAAGGTCCTTCGAACTGAGGATAAAAATGTGCGGTCGCGATCTTCCAGACGCTTCCCTCAGACATGTAGTCGACGACGAGCACGCCGCCTTCGATGCGTGCCTTGCCATCATGGCCATGGAATATGAGAGTCTGGAAACGTGCCTTCGCCGTCCGCCCATCCGCGGCGAGGTTGATGACGGGAGAGTCCATCATCATCGCCGACAGGCCCCCGCGCGACTGTCCTTCGCGCGCGCCGCCATATCGGTTTCGCAGGAAGGACGCGATCTCGCGCGGGCCGTTCGCGATCTTCGCCGGTCCAACCTGCCCGTCGAATATGAACCTGCCCTTCCGCGCGAACAGGTGGCCGATGTCGTCCCACAGGCCGAACTGAGCATATTGGGCGTAGCTGTCCTGAAGCAGTCGAACGCGCCGCAGGCTTTCCGTGAGCGAGATATCCCGCGCGAGCATGTCCCGTGCGGGATCCGCGCCGGCAGGACTACCGGACAGAAATGCCAGGGACGCACAGAATGCTGTGAGGAAGCGCATCATGCCTCATTCACGACCGGAAAGATGGTCCGTGGCGCGCACCGGTCGTTATAAGGGTGAATCAGGATTGGCGATCGTGCGCCACATGTGCGCGACACGACTGCCGTCAAGGCCGAGACCTTCCTTCGGCTGGCGGAAATGGCGACCGATAATATCCTCGAATTCGCCCAGCTCGACCTTCACGTTCGGATCGAACGAATAGAGGTCGTTCACGGTGACGAGACGCGGGGCCATGTACCAGCGATGGGCGCGAACCATCTTGTACTCGGCCTGCATATGCGGGGGCGGGACATAATCCTCGCCGAACATGTTGCGGTACAGGTCCGGATATTCATAGCCGGCGTCCTCGTCGGGGAAGAACCGCAGGGACGCGTGATGCCGGATGGCGAAGGTCGTCCGTTCAGAGACGTAGGGCTCGAACAGCTGCGCGCTCCAGAAGCCATGTTCGCTGCGCATCAGTGACATTGGCAGATCATGCAGCAGGCAGGCGAGGACGACTTCGTCATCCATTCCGCGACTTTTCGCGAGATGAGCGCTCTGGAGGCAATGATCCCTGGAGCCATCGAGGCGTAGCCGGATGAAATCGATCAGGGTCGGGTTGGAGGGCATGGCCGGCAGGTAACCAACATTGCCTTCCTGGCCCGCGAACAGCTTTCCCACGCCGCGACGATAAGGGCGGGTATTGATCTGTGCGTTGACCTCAGCGACCGAGGGAAACGTCTTTTTCGATGAATTGAGGGCATCGTTCAGATGCATTTCCAAGGCGTCAGCTTTGGCTTCGCTACTCATGGTCGCCACGGCGGCTGCGCCACCCAAAGCAGTTATGAAATTGCGCCGATCCAGGACAGGGAGTTTCAAATTGCTCGACCGTGACGGATCCTGCTCCATGCTCGCTCAATCCTATTACCGGAAAAAAGTCCGGTAACGGATAATATGCTTATTTACTGAGGGCAAGCGGATTTGATTATATTCCAGGCAAGCTTGGCACGGGCAACATCCAGCGGCTCAGCCATCCGGCGCGCGGCCCCCGCATCACCGATGAACGTAAAGTCGCGTGTCGAACCATCAGCGAGATCTGCTGCCCGGGCACCGAGCCGCACTATTTCGGCCCGTGCTTCGCAGCCTGCTGTCAAAACAAGATGAAAGGCAGCCGCGCCGGGGGCGCGCTGCTGCGTTATCGTTAGCCAGTTCACCCGAAATGATCAGCCAGGACCTCCGCGACTTCCCCAGGCGCTTCGATCGGAGATATGTGAGCTCCCGAAACCTCGGCGAGCTTTGTGCCAGCGATCCTGGCGAGCAGCAGTTCGCCATTTCCCGCAAGCGGTGTCGAAATATCCTTCGTGCCAATGACCACCAAAGCAGGTGCGCCGATCTCGCCCAAGCGATCGACCAGGGCCATGTCCCGGATCGCGGCACCGCAGCCCGCATAGCCCTCCGGGAGCGTGGAAAGGAAGGATCTGCGGATCGTTTCGGCATATTGCGGAGACGTCTCGATGAATTCGGGGCTAAGGAAACGCCCCATTACCGTTTCAACGATGCTGGCCATGCCCTCGGTGCGCACCCGTTGAATCCGGTCGCTCCACATCTGAGCATGAGTCGTGGCGGTCGTGCAGATGAGGGCGAGGCCAGTTACACGCTCTGGCCTCGCCAGTGCCAGTTCCATGGCGATCATTCCGCCGAGGGATACGCCGGCGATCACGGCCTGCTCGATGCCGGCAGCATCCATGACTGCCACCACGTCGCCTGCCAAGCATAGAAGACCATAGTCACCGGGCGATGCGTCCGATGCTCCATGTCCACGCGCATCGGTCCGCAGGACGAGGAAATTCTCCAGCATGAATGGCATAGCGCGATCCCACATGCCCATTTCGGTCCCGATCGAGTTGAGAAGGACGATTGGCGGCTTGCTGGACGCGCCCTCCAGTTTCCAGTGCAAGCGGACGCCGTCACGGGTGACAAATGGCATGTCATTCTCCTCCAGGTTCGAGAAGGGGTTGATCGGGCTGGAAAGACGATCCGGCTCCTCAATCGGTCCCCGATGAAAATCTGCGCTGGCTGACCAGGACGCCTGCCGTACCAAGCGCCAGCAATCCGGCGAAGTAGAATTGTCCCGCTGCCAGCGAACCGGTTCTATCAACCAGCCAGCCAACGAGGATGGGACTGAGGAAGTTTCCAAGACCGGCAAGCGTCGTGACGAGCGCGATCCCGCCAGCCATCGCACGCCCCGACAGCATGGTCGAGGGCAATGACCAGAAAGGTCCCATCGCCGAGAATGTGCCACTTGTCGCGACCGCCAGCGCGATCAATGCCAGGCTGGTATTTTGGGCGACGAAAGGGAGGAGTGACCAACCCACGGCACCGACAAGCGCCGGGATCAACGTGTGCCAGCGCCGTTCCTGCAGTCGGTCCGACCTGCGGGCGATGAAATACTGGAAAAAGACAGCGATGATGAAAGGCAGTGCCGAGAGCAATCCGACATCGCGCAGATTCTCAACGCCGCTCTTGTCGATGATCGTGGGTAACCAGAAGAAAATGCCGCCCGTGCTCACCATGATACCAAAACCGAGCAGTCCAAGCGCGTAGAAGGCCGGATCAGCGAGCACGGCGCCGAAGGTGGCATGGGCTCTGTCTCCGAGCTTTCGCGCATCGGCTGAGACATCAGCCATGATCTGTGCACGTTCATGCTCGGCAAGCCAGCGACAGTCGGATGGCTTGTCGTCGAGCACCCCATAGGCGACCAATCCGAGAAGGATCGCTGGCAGACCCTCAAGCACGAACAGCCATTGCCACCCCCGCCATCCCCAAACCCCATCCATCCCGCTCATGATGAGCCCGGCAAGCGGACCTCCCAGCATCCCGGCCACAGGAATGGCCGCCAGAAAGATGGCGTTGAACCTTGCGCGCCGACGCGCCGGGATCCAGTAAGTGAGATACAGAAGGACGCCAGGGAAGAATCCAGCCTCGGCGGCGCCCAGCAGGAAGCGCAACGCATAGAAATGAGGCGCGGTGGACATCCACGCCATGAGGGTGCAGCAGATCCCCCAGAAGATCATGATCCGCAGGATCGTGATGCGTGCGCCGATCCTCGCGAGCCACTGATTGCTCGGAATCTCCAGCAGAACATAGCCGAGATAGAAGATGCCCGCGCCGAATCCGTATTGCGCGTTGGTGAAGCCGAGGTCGCCCATGAACTGGATCTTGGCGATGCCGACATTCGAGCGATCGATGAATGCGACGATATAGCAGATGACGAGAAGAGGCATGATCCGCCACAATACCCGTCGATACAGGAGGTCGTTCTGCGGCTCTGTCAGGTGCGTTCGTGCCGAAGGCGCTTGCGAGCCGGAGGCGTCTCTCGGCGTGATCGCATCGTTCGTCAAAACTCTCTCCTAAGCCGCGATGCAGCACGCATGATGTGATAAAAGGATAGTCTTATGGCTTTTAATGAGTCAAGCTGCTCATCGGGAGAAACAGCCTTGCTGACACGACATAAAAACCGTAAGACTGGTTTATAGGATAAAGGAGAGGCGGATGTCGAGTTGGGGTCTGAAATGCCTGTTCGCACTCATGGTCACCTTCATGGCTGTCCAAGTGCAAGCGGCAAACGAGCTGACAATCGCGATTCTCACCAACAATGTTGACCTGGGCCCCGAATCGGCGCTGTTCGGACGGCTGAAGGCCGGACTGGGCGCGCAGGGCCGCGATGCTGACTCGATCATATGGGTGCGCCGCGCCGCCAATCGCGATCATCACGCCCTCGAGCGCGCAGCCGCCGAACTGGTCGCTCTGCAACCACGTCTTATCATCGCCGGCGATACAACATCCACTCAGGCGCTTGCGGTTGCAAAGAGGTCGGTAAAGTCGGCCGTTCCTGTCGTCTTCTGGTCGCTGGATCCTGTAGGCGCTGGCGTCGCCGGCAGTTTCGATCAGCCGGGCGGCGACTTTTCCGGGACTGCCGACGCGGCCGACACCCAAAGGCGGGAACTGGATTTGCTCAGCCGCCTCGTGCCCGGGCTGAAGCGCGTGGGCATGCTGTACAATCCAACATACGCCCCGGCCCCCGGCGCTCTGCGGGCGCTTCAGACAGAGGGGGCCAAAAGCGGCATCGAGGTCCGGCCCTATGAAGCGCGCAGCGTCGACGCCTTTGAAGGCGCGGTGCGAGAGATGAAGGCGGACGGCATGCAGGCAATGGTCGTCGGACCGCACTCCCTGTTCAGCATGAATGGCCGCAAGATCGGCGGGCTCGCTCTCGCCAACGGCCTGCCCACGGCGTCACTTGTCGAGACGGTCCTGCAGGGGGGCGGTGTGGCAGCCTTCGGCCCGGATTTTAACCGTATCTGGTTCGAACAGGCCATTGTTGTGGATGCGATCCTCAAGGGCCAGTCGCCAGGAAGCATAGCAGTTCGTCGCCCGCCGGCCGCGATGACGCTCAATCTCGCGGCGGCGCGTGCGCTCGGACTGACTGTTCCGGAAGACCTCCTCGGCGAGGCGCGGCGGGTGCTGCCGTGAAGTGCCTGAACTTCATATGCGCCATGGCGCTTCTGAATAGCGCCACCCTGGCTAATGCCGGGGATGACATCAGCGCGTTACGGCGGCAACTCGATCGTTCGATCGCTTATGAAGCGGTGGAGAATATCTCGAACGCATTTGGTAACTGGATCGACGACGCCCAGTGGGATTCTCAAAGCAGCCTGTTCTCCGTCGACGGATGGCGGCAAAAATACCTCGTCGGCTTCTATGCCGGGCCCGCGCGCATCCGTGCGGCTGAAACCCTGCAAGTGTCAGTCATGCCCTCGCCGCGCCGCTCCGTCCGTATCCATCTGCGTGAGCAGCCTGTCATCACTGTGTCCGACGACGCACAGTCCGCCTATCTGCGCACTCGCCTCTTTCATATCACGAGCAATTGGGGCGAGGCGGGATCCGTCAAGAACGGCATGTATCCCAATGATGCGGCGGTCCTTGAAGATGGAATCTGGAAGCTCTCGGTCGTCGCGATCGATGAACCCTATTTCGTGTCCAATGGCTGGAAGGGTGGCTGGGCGCGGGTGGCGCCAATAACCGAAAAAAGACGGCTGACGACACCGCCGATGATGCAGCAGATGCTCGACAAAATGCCCCCTGATGTCCCGCTGACCGCGATGCCGTTCCGTGAGGGGGCATTCACGCCGGGGCCGGCGTTCGTCCACTATCCGGAAGTGAAGCCCATGTGGTTCCACTATCGGAACCCGGTGAGTGGCCGCGTGCCATCCCATTACTGCCCCGACCTGCGGACATGTGAATCTTCGCTCGCACGCTGATTTGCCGAACAAGGAACTATGCATGATCTACAAGATGCTGCCGGTGGCTACGGCTCTGGCCGTCCTACTTGGACTTGGTGCACCAGGCTCGACGCAGACGCCTGCCAATACCGCGGAAGTCCGACAACTTGCCCATGACCTCGATCAGGCAGAGTCGCTGCGGGCGGTCAAGCGCCTCCAGACCGCCCATGCACAGTTCATCCAGTATCGTCTCTGGGATGACGCGGCGCAGCTCTACGCAAAGGATGCAAAAGCGATCTTTGGCGAAGAGACGGTGACGGGGCGCGCCGCGATAAGGGCTCATCTGACAGCGCGCCTCGGGGATGCCGCGACGGGTCCGGCCGAGGGAGCGCTTAGCGTCGAGCTGGCGATGACGCCGGTGGTCAGGATGGCGCCGGACGGCAACCATGCCAAAGGGCGTTGGCACGTCGTCACTATATGGGGCCGGCGGGGCGGCAGTGCCGAATGGGCGGGCGGCATCATGGAAAACGAATATGTGCGGCAGAATGGTGTCTGGCGCATCGCCACGCTTCACTATTTTCCGCAGTTTGCCGGGCCCTATGATCGGGGCTGGACGAACGTCACCGAAGATCTGGGGATTGTTCCCTATCACTACACGCCCGAGCAGGCCGGCACGCCGATCCCTCGGGGGAATGCATCGGCGGCGAAGCGCCGCAGCGCAGTGCCCGACAAGGCAACGCTGGCAAGGCGCATCAGCGCGCTCAATGCCGAGGACGACGTTCGCAATCTTCAAAATGCCTATGGCTATTATGTCGATCGCAAGATGTGGGACGATGTTGCCGATCTGTTTGAGAACGACGCCTCCGTCGAGATTGCCGGCGTCGGGGCCTGGGACGGACCAGCCAGCATCCGTCGCGGCCTGGAACGTGATGGTCCTCCAGGCCTGCGCGAGGGAGAGGTCAACGATCGTTTGCAGCTCAACATGATCGTCACGATCTCGCCCGGCGGCAACGAAGCACGCGCCCGCGGCCTGGAATTCGGCATGTTGGGCAAGAACGGAGCCGATGCCTATTGGACCGTTGCCACGTTCGAAAACAGATATGTCCGCCGCGAAGGAAAATGGCGGATTGCGGCCATGCGGATCTTCCCCCAGATGCGCACCGACTATTTTCAGGGCTGGTCCAGGAGCTGGTTGCCCGAACCCCAGGTCGGTCCGGCCTTTGCGCCGGATCGAACCTCTCCTGCCCTCGGCCCGTCAGATATACCCGCATTCCATTACCGCCACCCCGTGACGGCAGCGCCCATCGCTTATCCCGCCGGGTCGCGATCGGTTGCAAATCCCGCGGAGGGGAGAGCGGCGGCGCCTCAGGCTGACGCTTTGGCGATCGACCCTCGTCGCGACCTTGCCCGAGCCGTCAGCTACGACGCGGTCGAAAATATCTCAGGCGCGCTGGGGAACTGGATCGACGATTTCCAATGGACGGACATGGCAGACCTGTTCACCGCCGATGGCGTGCGCCTATCGCCCGCCGCAGGATATTATATCGGACCGGAGCGGATCGGGGCCATGCAGGAAGCACGCTACGGCCCGCTTCGACGGCCGCGCGGCTCAGTTCCGATGCATTTGCGGGTTCAGCCCGTGATTCACAGCAATGCCGATGGAACGTCAGCCAGGCTGCGCACACGCCTCCTCCAGTTCAATAGCAATCATTCCCGTCCGGGCTCCATGACCGCAGGCCTGTATGAGGACAGCGCGCGCATCGAAGACGGCACTTGGCGGTTCAGCGAAGTTCTCATCCGGCATCTCTGGCGTTCGCCTGGCTATGCAGAAGGCTGGGCCCGCGTGCCGAGCGACTTCGGCCGTCGTGCGGCTCCGCCTCCCGACAAGCTCTTGCGCGATTTCCCACCGGATTTTCCGCTGAAGGAAGACGGCTACGCGACCTTTCCGAGCGTCAGTCCGATTTGCTTTCACTATGCCAATCCCGTCTCCGGGCGCCTGCCGGCCTCCCCTATGAGCCGCTGTCCGGAAAAAGCGCTCTAAACGCCACGCCATAAAAGCCATATCATTGGCCTTTTGACAAAGGACATAAACATGACTTATAGGCCTATAGGCACCGAAGAGTGCTCGCATTTCTGGGGAGGACAAATTGATCCTGAGACTCGATCCTGCTGCTGCCAGCATGGCGCCACAGTTACCCTTTACCGCGCACAGCGTCGCATGGCGCACTTCCGCCAGTCGGCTGGGGCTGGTTGTCGCTTGCCTGATGGGAGTTGCCGGGAACGCGCACGCCCAGGCCGGCTCTGCCGAGCAGCAGGGGGAGGGTGTCGAAGTTGCTGAGGCCAGCGACAGTGGCGCGGCGTCGAATCAGGATCTCGTCATTACGGGATCCCGGATAACCGGGTTCTCCTCGCCCACACCCGTGACGGCCGTCTCGTCAGAGCAGTTGGCCCTGACCGGCAAGTACAGCGTGCAGCAGCTTCAGGAAGATATTCCGGCGCTGATCCCGAATCAGGCAACGCAGATGGTTTCCTCGCCCCCCGGCGGCAGCACCTTCAACCTGCGCGGGCTTGGCGCTCAGCGCACCTTGTTGCTCGTCGATGGTCGGCGCATGGCACCGACCAGTCCGGAAGGGACAACGGACGTCAACATTCTGCCGGTGTCGCTTATCCAGCGCGTCGAAATCGTGACAGGTGGTGCATCGGCGGCATATGGATCGGACGCTGTTGCCGGTGCGGTCAATCTGTTTCTGAAGAAGGATTTTCAGGGTGTCGAAGCCTATGGCCAGCTTGGCCTGACAAGCCGCGGCGACAGCTTCGAGCGCGTCGGCTCGTTGACCTGGGGAGATGATTTCAGCGGCGGGCGAGGGCATTTCGTGCTGGCCGGGAGCGTCTTTTACAGCGACGGAGTGAGCGACCAATCATCGCGCAAATGGGGCCAGCATGAATGGGCTCAGTTTGCCAACCCCCTGTATGTCGCCGGCTCCAACAACGGGCAGCCACGTCTGATCCTCACCCCCAACACGCGCCATTCCCAGATGAGCTATGGCGGCGTCATCGTGGCGGGCCCGCTGCGCGGAACCCAATTCGGCCCCGGGGGGACGCCGATTCCGTTCAATTATGGTCAGTATGTCGGTGCGGTGTTCATGGTCGGGGGAGATGGATCGACCTTCTCGCCGACCGGAAATTTGACCCCGGATATCGATCGCAGATCCCTTTATGGCCGGGCGGACTATGACTTGACTGACACGGTCAAGCTCTGGGTTGAAGGCCTTTATTCGCGGTCGCACCAAAGGACGGATATCACGCCCAACTACGATAGCGGGTCTCTTACCATCCAGCGCGACAATGCGTTTTTGCCGGATTCCATCCGGCAAGCGATGATCAACAACAATATCACGAGTTTCCGGTTTGGACGCGCGACACTGGAGCAGGGATTCAACATTGCCGATTCCATTTACGATGTGAAACGCTACGCGGCAGGCGTTGAAGGCAGTATTGGCAGCAACTGGCGCTGGAGCGCTTACTATCAGTATGCTGACAACAAATATAATTATCGCATCTTCAATAACCGCATCCAGTCACGCTGGCTCGCAGCCATCGATGCGGTGCTTGACCCGGCCACCGGCACGATCAAGTGTCGATCGACCCTGACCAACCCCAATAATGGTTGCGTGCCTGCGAATGTGTTCGGGCCGAATTCGATCTCACAATCGGCTGTCGACTATATCACTGGCACCATGCAATTGCTGCAGACCCAAACGCAGCACGACGCTGCCTTCAATATCGAGGGAACCTTGCTCAAGAACTGGGCGGGCGACGTCCATCTCGCTTTTGGCGGTGAATATCGGCGAGACGCGACAGAGGGAACCGTGGATGCGACCTCGGCGGCGCGAGACTGGCGTGTCCTCAATCCCCAGCCCTTGTCCGGGGCTCAGTCGGTTCGCGAAGGCTATGTGGAAACGCTCGTGCCCCTGCTTGCCGATCTGCCGTTCGCCAGAAGCCTCGATCTCAATGCTGCGCTGCGCTACACCGACTATACGATCAGTGGTGGGGTCACGACCTGGAAGATCGGTCTCAATTATGTTCTCAACGACGCCGTTCGAGTGCGGGCGACGCGGTCGCGCGATATCCGGGCGCCAAATATTAACGAGCTTTTCCAGTCGCAAGGATCGAACCCCGGGCAGATCATCGATCCGCTCACCAATCAGAATATTTCCACCAACTGGTCTTCGGGTGGCAATCCCGATCTCGTTCCGGAAAAGGCAGACAGCTGGACGGCGGGTGTCGTGCTGTCGCCCGGCTTCCTTCCGGGGCTGCAGCTTTCCATCGATTATTATGATATCTCGATCAGTGGCGCGATCTCGCTGCTGGCGGCTCAGCAGGTGGTTGATGGATGCTACATCCTTAAACAGACCAATCTCTGCAGCGGCGTCACGCGCGATCCGGTAAGCAATGCCATTACCTCGGTGGCGGCGGTCCGTTTCAATGCCGACGAGGTGAAAACGCAGGGCCTCGACATCGAGGTCGCATACCGCACCGGTCTCACCAATATCTCGGAGAACTGGAACGGCAATATCAGCTTCCGGCTGCTCGGCACCTATGTGGGCAAGCTGGCGACAACGTCCAGCGGGGTCACAATCGATCGCGCGGGGCAGGTGCAAGGAGGCGGCGCTCCACATTGGCGCGTCAATCTCAATACCATCTACCGGGACGGTCCGCTCACCCTCAACACGCAGCTTCGCTGGGTGCAGGGTGGAAAGCGTGACGCGACCTTCGTCGAAGGCATCGACATCAACGATAATCGGGTGGGGGGGCGCTTTTACGTGAACACCAGTGCCGACTACGATCTGAACGATGTTTTCGCAGTGTTCCTCAAGGTCGACAATCTGTTCGACAATGATCCGCCGGTGACGACCAATGGCGTCGCCGCCCCCCAAACGGCGACTTCCCCCTACTATGATGTGCTGGGGCGGCGTTATGCGGCAGGCGTCAGGGCCAGGTTCTAACGCTGGTGCTCGCGCATCAGCCACATTACAAGATTGCAGGCCGGGGAATACATGATTTCACCGGCCTGCATCGAAACAAGCTTCTGGGCTGCCGTGAAGGTCTGTTGAATTGAACCAGATTGCAAACATCGCCGAAGATCTCAATCGAAGCTCGGTCTCGCGTTATATCCAGCTCGCAGCGCTGTTCCGGCAACGCATCGAGTCCGGGCAATGGCCGGTAGGCACCCGACTGCCGATCATCGACGATCTGGCAAGCGAATGTGGTGTGGCCCGGGCTACCATTCGCCAGGCGATGGATTTGCTGGCCGACGAGGGCTTGATCGAGCGGTTTCGCGCCAAGGGAACCTTCGTTGTCAAAAAGCCGCAGGAAGCCTTGTGGTGCTCCGTCGGGACCGACTGGTCGGGCCTGTTGCGGCCGACCCAGGACGCAGAGATGGAATTGCTGTCTGACCAGGCGGACGACGAGGCGCTCCATATCGCCCATGACACGGCAACCCGAGCGCCCACCTATCGCCATTTGCGCCGTCTTCATTCGCGACATGGGGCGCCTTTCATGTTTGCCGACATCTATATCGCGGAAACCCTGCGATCGAGAATCGAAGAGGAGCATGTCCACAGCAAGACGGCCCTGCGGCTCCTTGCCGAAACGCCGGGCGTCAAGCTCTGTTCGGCGAGCCAGATCCTGACGATCGGGGCAGCCGATCCGCTCACTGCATCCCTGCTCCAGATCCCGCTCAATGCGCCGGTCGCGCATCTTCATCGCGAAGCGATCGATGAAAATGGTCTGCTGGTCCTGTCGGTCGAGAGCACCTACCGCGGCGACGTGGTTCGGTTCGAAGTCAAGCTGCGCTGACGCTCATGCGCCTGCACTGGTCGCCGCGCTCGCCTTACGTGCGAAAGGTCGTCATCCTCGCGCACGAGCTTGGTCTGTATTCCCGGATTGATCGTGTTCGTTCGGTTGCCGTCACCACACAGCCCAATCCTGCCATCATGGCGGACAATCCGCTTAACAAGATCCCGACCCTCGTCCTCGAAGATGGTCGAGCGCTCTTCGACTCCCGCGTGATCTGCGAGTTTCTGGTCGGGCTCTCGCGAGGCTCGTCATTCCTGCGTCGCGATGAAGGATATTATGACACGCTGCGCTGGCAAGCGCTGGGTGATGGCATGCTCGATCTCATGATCGCCTGGCGCGGCGAACAATTGCGGCCGGAGGCGATCCGTTCGGATGCCCATGTTGCCGCATTCGCCATCAAGCTCGATCGGGCCCTGGCGGTGCTGGAAGAGGAGGTCCCGGCGCTCGAGATGGCGCGTTTCGACCTAGGGCATATCGCGATTGGATGCGCGCTGGCCTACGCCGATTTCCGGTTCGGTGACCGTCAGTGGCAAGCGGCCCATCCCGCTCTTGCGAACTGGCAGCGTGAGTTCGAAGCCAGGCCCTCGGCACTCGCGGCTCCCATTATCGACGATTGACGGGCTCGGCGCGAACAACCGGGTTGGACAATGCGCCTATTCCCTCGATGGCAATCTCGATCGTGTCGCCATGCGCGATGCGGGGGCTGTGCCCGTCGGTTCCCATGATGATCACATCGCCAGGCTGAAGCGTTATATACTCGGTGATCGCTTCGATATAGTCGGCGACGCTGAAAAGCATATTGGCCGTGGCGAACTGCTCGGTCACCTTTCCATTGACACTGACGCGTGTCGTCATGTCGGCGACGTCGAGGCCCGTGACGATCCAGGGCCCCAGAGGCTTGAACGTATCGCTGTTCTTGCTGCGCCAGAATGTCCGGTCGGTAAATTGCCAGTCCCGGATGCTCACATCGTTTCCGATCGTGTAGCCCAGCACGAAATCCAGCGCGTCGCGCGCGCGGACATGACGGGCCGGCTTGCCGATCACGACCGCGAGCTCGCCTTCGCACTGGATATTGGCCGGTGCATCCGCAGGGAGGACGATGGTTTCTCCCGCCGCGATGATAGCGCTTTGCGCGCGATAGCCGATCTGCGGTCGGGAGGGCAGGAAGCTGTCCAGCGGCCGATTGAATTCGGCCGAGCAGGCATGAGCATGACCGGTATAATTGATGCCGCATGCATAGAAGGTGGGCGGGATGACCGGTGGCAGCAGTCTGACCTTGTTCAGATCAAACGACACCCCGGTGTGGCGCCATTCGCCAAAGGGCGTGCCATCGACAGGCAGAGCGACGTTTCCTTCGAGCGTGGCGTAGAAGATGTCATTTCCGGTCGCTATTCGAGCCCAGCGAATGCCTGCGGCGCCGGCATTGAAAGAGCTCGAAATCCTGCCTTCGAGGGTCGCCGACATACCATCTCCAATCGTGGTCACGTATTTAGTCTTAAAGTCCGTATTTATGTCATTTATCAGGGGGGCGAGTTCTGTCAACCTGTCCGAAGACTTCGCGCCAGCTTCTGATTCATCGTGCGTCGGGCCCGCCGTTGCGCATCCGAAGGGGAAGGCGCGCTGCCTTAGATGCGCGACGGGAGGGCGCTCATTCGTGGTGGGAGGCCGGTCTGCTCGGCTCGCGGTGGCTCAAGTCGTTGTCATTTCATCGCGATATTCAGTTTAAAAATCAATGTGTTATACTGAAATCCCGATTTCAATTCCGTCATCATGCCCGCCCGGCTTCCCGGATCAACCAGTTGCGGAAACGGGCAAGCGTGTCGTTATGCCATCGGTCAGACCGCGCGGTGAAATGATAGCTGCCGATCGATGCGGGACCGAACGCGGCGTCTGACGGCTTGAGCGCAACGAGCTGGCCACTCAGAAGATCGTTTCGCACCAGGAAATCATTGGCGAGCGCGATGCCCTGTCCACTCTTCGCAGCATCGAGCATCACATGGGCGTGCCAGAAGCGGGGGCCGGCAATTGGCGATGGAGGGAGAGTCAGGCCCTGACTTTCGAACCAGAGACGCCATTCCGTGTCGCTTTCCTCGTGGAGCAATCGCATGCCGAGCAGGTCGCGCGCCTCGCGCAGGCGGCCGGCGATCGATTCGGCGAAGGTAGGGCTTGCGACCGGATAGACAAGCGGCGTGGCGAGCTTGAGCCATCGGCAGCCGGGCGGTTCGGCCATGGCTGCGGTGTGACGAACATAGCGAATATCGCCATCAGCCTCGTTGATCGCGAAGTCCGGGCCATAATCCATCGGGCGGAGTTCGAAGGCGATCTCCTCGTCCTGCGCGGCGAAGCTCGACAGGCGCGGGCTCAGCCAATGATAGGCAAAGCCGGGGCTGCACCAGATGAGGAGTTGCTGGTCGTGACGCTTGCGCAGCATGAGCGTCGCGTTCGAAATCTCCTGAAAGGCGGCGGAGATGCGGCGATGATATTCCGCGCCGTCGCTGGTGAGTCCGCGAATGCCGCCGCTACGGTCCACCAGCGCCGTGCCTACAAATGCCTCGAGCGCCGCGAGGTGACGGCTCACCACAGCATGATCCACCTCGAGCATCTGGGCTGCCTTGCGGATGCCTCCTGCGCGCCCGAATGCGTCAAACGCCCGCAGCATGGCGAGGGAGGGAACGGATCGGGACGCATTCATCGCAAGGACCCTCTTGATGGCGATGGTGACTGATCGGCACTTACACGCGACGGCCATGCCGGGACATGAAGAAAACTGACGATTTTCCGAGAGATTGCAACCCCTGGAGCAGGCGCCCGGGTTGATGGTGGTGTCAAATAGTCACCATCTTACGTCATGAAAGCACCTTTCGTCCGCGCGGCCCTGTTATAGGATCGGCCCACAAGATCGACGGCCGAGCCTGGCAGACCAGACGAAAAATAGGCCCCGTCACTCACCAGCCGAAAAACCAAAAGGGGGTTAGCATGCGGCATTTTGACCTGTTGAACACTGGCGTCGCGAGAATGGCGCTCTCTCTCATGATCGCCGTCTCCGCGATGCCCGTGCAGGCGCAGGACGCGCCCGCCGACGAGGCTGATGGCGGCGGCGAGATCGTTGTCACCGCGACCCGCAAGAGCGAGACGCTCTCGAAGGTTCCGGTCAGTGTTCAGGCGTTCACGCAGAACGAGCTGGTGAAGCAGGGCCTTCGCAATGTCGAGGATCTGGCGCGCATGACGCCGGGCGTATCGCTGCGTCGCGGTGGCCTTGGCGTCAGCAACGTTTCCATCCGTGGCATCTCCTCGGGCGCTGGCGCCTCGACGATCGGCGTCTATATCGACGATACGCCCATTCAGGTCCGCTCGCTCGGCGTCGCCTCGTCGATCATGTATCCGGCGCTGTTCGATCTGGAGCGTGTCGAGGTGCTGCGTGGTCCGCAGGGCACTCTCTTCGGCGCCGGTTCGGAAGGCGGCACGATCCGCTTCATCCAGCCCGAGCCGAGCGTGACCGAGTGGAGCGGCCTTGCGCGCGGCGACCTCTCGACGACGACCAATGGCAAGGAAAGCTATGAAGCGGCGTTCGCGATCGGCGGCCCGCTGGTCACCGACAAGATCGGCATCCGCGCCAGCGCCTATTTCCGTCACGAGGGCGGCTTCATCGACAAGATGGTCGGCACGCCGGTCGTGCGCAATACCACCGGCGCGCTCGGCGTGCAGTCTCTCAGCTTCACCAACACCAGCCTCTACAAGGCCGACGTGAACTCTTCGGACACGTTCGCGGCGCGCCTCGCGCTGACGTTCAAGCCGTCCGAGACCATCACCATCACGCCGTCGATCAATTATCAGAGCTTCTTCACCCCGGACGCCGCGCCGAATGTGTGGCCCACCATGTCGAACTTCGAAACGGCGGACTACGCAACGCCGCGCTGGAACCCGACGGTGGATGCGACGCACCTGCCGCTGGACGTCGACTCGGGCGAGCCGCAGCGGGACAAGTTCATCATGCCGGCGCTCAAGATCGAGGCCGATCTGGGTTTTGCGGACCTGGTCTCGACCACATCCTACTTCAAGCGCGATACGAGCCAGACGCTCGATTACACCAATATCTACGCCGTTTCCTATGCCGGGCGGCAGACACCCAATGTGGGTGACGTCGCGATCTCGACCGTGTCCAACCGGCAGCGCAACTGGACGCAGGAAGTGCGGCTGCAATCCGTGAGCGACGGGCCGCTGACCTGGGTTGCGGGCGGTTTCTATTCGCGCAACGAGCAGCAGGCGATCCAGAATTCGCAAACGAACTTCCTGCCTTTCCTCAATCCGCTTTTCGGTATCCGGAATGACGGCGCGCCGTTCGGCCCCGGCTACAGCGCGTTCATCAACTTCTATGGCGTTCCACAGCTGAACGGCACGTCCAGCTATCTGTCGGACTTCAAGGCGATCGACACGCAGATCGCCGGCTTCGCGGATGCGACCTATGAACTGCTTGAAGGGCTCAAGGTGACGGCTGGCGTGCGCGTCTCCAAGAACAAGATCGAATATACCGCCTTCTATGATGGTCCGGCGAACAACCTCAACGCGCCCCGCGGCCTTGCCTGCGTTCCCGGCACCGGTGTCGGGACCGTGCCCTGCACGGCGGTCGCGGTCGGCCAGTATGAGCCGGGAACGGGCCCCTTCACGCCGCGCTATCTGAACAGTTCGGCATCCGGTTCGGATACCGCCGTCACGCCGAAGTTCGGCATCTCCTATCAGGCGACGCGAGACACCATGGTCTATGCGACGGTCAGCAAGGGCTTCCGTCCCAGCGGCGCGCAGATCGCCCTGCCGGGCAATTGCAATCCGGAACTGGTGCAGCTTGGCTATGTCAATGCCCAGGGTCAGGCGAGTTCGCCGCAGACTTATGGTTCGGACTCGGTCTGGTCCTATGAAGCCGGCGCCAAGACGCGCATGTTCGGCGGCGCGCTTCAGCTGAACGGCAGCGTCTTCCACATCAAATGGTCGAACATCCAGTCAACCGTTTCGGTGCAGACGTGCCTCCAGTCGCTCACCGCCAATCTCGGCTCCGCGACGAGCCAGGGTTTCGATCTGCAGGCGGTGTTGAAGCCGGTGCGCGAACTGACCCTGATGGCGAATGTCGGCTATACCGATGCCACGTTCGACGACGACACCATCATCAACGGTCGCACGCTCTACACGGGTGGTTCGGTCCTGCCATCCTCCGGTTCGCCCTGGACGGTCACGCTCTCCGGCGACTTCCGTTATCCGATCGCCGACAAGACCTATTATGTCCGCGCCGATTACACCTATCGCAGCAAGGAAGGTCGTACCGGCAATACCGACCCGGGCTCGATCAACTATGATCCCAACCAGCCGGTCAACAAGGCCTACACGATCGTCAATGGCCGGGCTGGCATCGAACTCGGCGATCTGGACCTGTCGCTCTACGTGAACAACATCTTCAACGTCGCGCCGATGATCAATCTGGGTCACACCCGCAACCAGCCGGTGTTCACCACGCTGGTGACGCGCCCGCGCAGCGTGGGTCTGACGGCGGCAATCTCCTTCTGACGCCTTCCCCGCAGGGATGACCGGGCACGTCCTTCCGCCCGGTCATCCCTCCCTGGGGCGGTGACCTGTTTCCTATAAGAAAGATCTAGGTTTTCATGTCGAACGATGCACTCCTGGCCCGGCGCAAAAAGGCCGTTCCGCGCGGCGTTGCCAATGCGACCCCTGTCTTTGCCGACCACGCCGCCAATGCCGAAATCTGGGACGTCGATGGCAATCGTTATGTCGATTTTGCGGGCGGCATTGCCGTCCTCAATGTCGGCCATCTTCACCCGCGCGTGGTGGCCGCCGTGTCGGAGCAGCTGACCCGCTTCTCCCACACCTCATTCCAGGTGATGGGTTATGAAAGCTATGTCACTCTCGCTGAGCGGCTGAATGCCCTGGCGCCCTTCGCCGGTGAGGCCCAGACCATCCTTTTTACGACGGGCGCCGAGGCGACGGAGAATGCAGTGAAGATCGCGCGTGCCGCCACCGGCCGCACCGGCGTCATCTCCTTCACCGGCGCGTTCCACGGCCGCAGCGGCCTCGCCAGCGCGATGACCGGCAAGGTCAATCCCTACAAGTGGCAGTTCGGCCCGTCGCTGCCGGACGTCTATCATGTGCCTTTCCCCAACCCGGCCTACGGCACGACCGTCGCCAACAGCCTGAAGGCGCTGGACTTCCTGTTCGCGGCCGACATCCACCCCGGCAGCGTCGCGGCAATCATCATCGAGCCGGTGCAGGGGGAGGGTGGCTTCAACGTCGCGCCGGTCGAGCTGCTGCAGGCGCTGCGTGCGATCTGCGACACGCATGGCATCAAGCTCATCGTCGACGAAGTGCAGACGGGCTTTGCTCGCACGGGCCGCATGTTCGCCATCGAGCATAGCGGCGTCGAGCCGGATCTGGTGACAGTCGCCAAGTCGCTGGCCGGCGGCTTCCCGCTCTCGGGCGTCATCGGTCGCATGGAGCTGATGGATGTGGTGGAGCCAGGCGGACTGGGCGGCACTTATGGCGGCTCGCCGATCGGCTGCGCCGCGGCGCTCGCGGTTCTCGACATCATCGAGGAAGAAGGGCTGCTCGCGCGTTCGGCGGCCATGGGCACGCATATCTGCGAGCGCATCAATGGCTGGCGCAGCCGGAACGATCTGGTGAGCATCTCCGTCCCGCGCGGCCTTGGCGGCATGATCGGTTTCGACATTCTGGACGACAGGAATGAGATGATGCCGCTCGCCAATGGCGGCAAGGTGGTCGCGGCCAAGGCGCTTGGCGAAGGCCTCGTCGTCCTCAATTGTGGCAGCCGTGGCGAGACCGTGCGCATTCTGGTGCCGCTGACAGCTTCGGACGCGATACTCGACGAGGGGCTCGACCGCCTTGAAAAGGCACTGTCGGCGGTCGCATGAGCAGCGTGATCCTCGAGGCCGATGCCATGGCGACGAGCATGAGCCTGAACAGGCCCGATCTATTGCGGCATCAGGCGCATATCGACGGGATCTGGATCTCCGGGGACCGAAAACTGACTGTCGAGGACCCGGCGACCGGCGCGGCGCTCGGGACCGTGCCTGATCTGGGCACTTCCCATGCGGAATGGGCCGTCGTTTCCGCGCAGGCCGCGCTGGTCGGCTGGCGCGCGAAGACGGCGGGTGAGCGCGGCGCCGTTCTGCGGCGCTGGGCCGAGCTGATGCTCGCCCATCGCGAGGACCTTGCCCGCATCATGACGCATGAGCAGGGCAAGCCGCTTGCAGAAGCGCGGGGCGAAGTGGCCTATGCCGCGTCCTTCCTTACCTGGTTCGCCGAGGAAGCGCGGCGCACTTATGGCGATGTGATCCCGGGTCATGGCACCGACAAGCGCCTGATGGTCACGCGCGAGCCGATCGGCGTCGTCGCGGCGATCACGCCCTGGAATTTCCCGCTCGCCATGATCACCCGCAAGGCGGGGCCGGCGCTGGCAGCCGGTTGCACGATGGTCGTCAAACCCTCGGAACTGACGCCTTTCTCGGCGCTTGCTTTGGCATTGCTCGGCGAGGAAGCCGGGATACCGGCAGGCGCCCTCAACATCGTGACCGGATCGCCGCGCGAGATCGGGACCGTGCTTGTCTCTCATCCGGCCATCGCGAAGCTCAGCTTTACCGGGTCGACGGCGGTCGGCAAGATGCTCGCCGCGCGATGCATGGAGACAGTCAAGCGCGTGTCGCTCGAGTTGGGTGGCAATGCGCCGTTCGTCGTGTTCGACGATGCGGATCTCGATGCGGCTGTCGAGGGTGCGATCGCGTCCAAGTTTCGCAATGCGGGCCAGACCTGTGTCTGCGCAAACCGTTTCATCGTCCAGGCGGGCATTTACGACCGGTTCGTCGCCGCCCTCAAGGAAAGGGTTCAGGCGCTCCGCATCGGCAACGGGCTGGACGAGGGCGTCGAAGCGGGTCCGCTGATCAATGGAGCCGCCATTGACAAGGTGCGCAGCCATGTTGCGGACGCGCTTCGGCAGGGCGGCAAGCTGCTGGCCGGGGGCGAGGCGATCGAGGGGGCAGGGTATTTCTTCCAGCCGACGCTCATCAGCGACGTGTCCGCCAAGGCGCGCCTGTGCGTCGAGGAGACATTCGGCCCGCTCGCGGGCGTCGTGCGCTTCAACACGGAAGCCGAGGCGATCGCGCTGGCCAATGACACGCGGGCCGGTCTGGCAGCCTATCTCTATACACGCGACCTCTCGCGCAGCTATCGCGTCAGCGAAGCTCTCCAATATGGGATGGTGGGCCTCAACACGGGCCTCATCTCGACAGAGGTGGCGCCGTTCGGGGGTGTGAAGGAGTCCGGCTTCGGTCGCGAGGGGTCGCGCTATGGCATGGACGAATATCTCAACATGAAGCTGGTCTGCACGGCGGTTTCCTCGGCCTGAAATCAGGCGACACAAGAGGCACCGACAGGGAAAACGATAATGGTCGAACAAGAAGAAGGTCGCCTCAGCCATTCGCTGAAATCACGCCATGTCTCGATGATCGCGATCGGCGGCATCATCGGGGCGGGGCTGTTCGTCGGTTCCAGTACCTCCATCTCGCAGGTGGGGCCGGCCGTGGTGGTGAGCTATGGGATCGCCGGCCTCGTCATCCTCATGGTCATGCGGATGCTGAGCGAGATGGCGAGCCTGCTGCCCGGCGCCGGCTCCTTCACCGAACTGGTGCGGGCGGGGCTGGGCGACCGGGCCGGATTCGTCTGCGGCTGGCTCTACTGGTATTTCTGGGTGGTGGTCGTCGCGATCGAGGCGATTGCGGGGGCGGTCATCATTGCGGGATGGATCGACGCGCCGGTTTGGCTGATCGGGGTTGTGCTGCTCGCGGTGCTGACCGGCGTCAATCTCATGTCGACGCGTTCCTATGGCGAGTTCGAATACTGGTTCTCGCTGATGAAGGTCGTAGCGATCGTGGCTTTCATCGGCGTCGCGGGGCTCTGGGCGTTCGGCGCGACCTCACCGGACGGGCCGACCTTCGGCAATCTGGTGGCGCATGGCGGGTTCGTGCCCAATGGCTGGGGGGCAGTGCTGGCGGGCGTGACCAGCGTCATCTTCGCCCTGTGCGGGGCGGAGATCGCTACCATTGCGGCAGCGGAATCGCAGGAGCCCGCGCGTACGATCGCCAGGATTACCGGCAGCGTCGCGTTGCGGATCATCCTTTTCTATCTGCTGTCGATCGGCCTGATCGTCTCGGTCATGCCCTGGACGAGCATCGTGCCGGGCCAGTCGCCCTTCGCCGCGACGCTGAGCTTCATGCAGATCCCGCACGCCGGCGTTATCATGAATTTCGTGGTGCTCGTTGCGGTACTCTCCTGCCTCAATTCGGGCATGTATGTGACCTCGCGCGTGCTGTTCGTCCTCTCGGAGAAAGGCGATGCGCCCGAAGCGCTGGTGGCGCTCAACAAGCGGCGTGTGCCCGTGCGCTCGACGCTGATCGGCAGCCTCTTTGCCTATGTCGCGCTGGCTGCATCGGTGCTTTCGCCGGAGCTCGTATTCAGCTTCCTGGTCAATGCCTCGGGCGCGATCATGCTGTTCATCTATCTGCTGGTCTGCTTCGCGCAGGTGAAGATGCGCAACCAGATGGAGCGGGAGGCGCCGGAGCGGCTGGTCATCCGCATGTGGTTCCACCCGTTCGGCAGCTATTTGACGGCGGCCGGCATCGGCATCGTGCTTGTAGCCATGCTGATCAAGCCGACCTTGCGGATCGAGCTGATGAGCAGCCTCCTCCTCCTCGTCCTCGTCGTGGGCCTCTCCTACCTCAAGGACAGGCGGCGCGCGGCGGCCTTGTCCTCCTCTCTCGAACGGAGCTCCACGCTGTGATCCGCACATCCATTCTCGCCGGCGCGGCGCTCCTCCTCTCCGGCCTGTCGCACGCGGCGCTGGCGGCGGAACAGGTGGACATGCTGCTCGTCAACGGCACGGTCGTCACGATGGATCCTGACAGACCCGCCGCCACGAGCGTCGCGGTGAAGGATGGCAAGATCCTCGCTGTCGGCGGCCCGGAGCTGGCGAATGCCTATACCGCGCCGGAGACGGTCGACCTCAAGGGCCGGATGCTGATGCCCGGCTTCATCGACACGCACATTCACATCATGGGCCCGTCGCGCCGATCGGTGCCGCTGGGCGAGGCGAAGTCGATCAAGGACGTGCAGGCGATGGTCCGCGCCAAAGCGAAGGAACTCGGCCCGAACGAGTGGATCGTCGGCTATGGCTGGGACGAGGCGAAGCTGGCCGAAGGGCGCAACATCGTCAGCACCGATCTTGATGCCGCTGCGCCGCGCAACCCGGTCGCGCTCACCCGCGCGGGACAGCACAGCGTCGTCGGCAACAGCCTCGCGCTGAAGCTCGCCGGCATCACAAGGGCGACGCCCGATCCGGAGCGCGGCGTCATCGAGCATTATCCGAGCGGCGAACCGAACGGCATCATCCGCGAGCGTGGCGACCTCTACGGCAAGCTCGTGCCCCCGCCGACCAGCGAGGAAATGAAGCCCGGTTGGACCGCGGCGCTCAAGTCGCTGCTGCCGCTCGGCATCACGAGCATCATGGAAGCGCTGACCACGATCGACGATGAGCCGGTCGGCAAGGGTGGCGTCCCGCAGAGCGAGTGGCGAGGCGTCCACACTTACAAGCAGTTCCGCGAAATCTATGCGAAGGAGGGCGAGAGCCTGCCGCGCGCGGCCCTTTACATCGTCTATCCGGGCGCCGAGCGGCTGAAGGCCTTCCCCTACAAGACCGGCCATGGCGATGACCGGCTGAAGCTGGGACCGATCGGTGAGGCGCCCGGCGCGGATGGCGGCTTTACCGGGCCGACCGCCTGGACGCTGGACGACTATAAAGGCATGCCCGGCTTCCGGGGTCATGCCGCGACCAAGCCCGAGGCTCTGACGGAACTGGTGCGCACGTCCCGCGATCTTGGCTGGCAGCTCGGCATTCACGCGATCGGCGACGCAGCCATTGCCACGCTGATCGACATTTATGCAGGCGCGCTTGATGAGGAGCCGATGAAGGATCATCGCTGGTTCTCCTCGCATCTCACTATGTTGCCGCCACTGCCGACGCTGGAGAAGATGGCTAACCACGGCATCTGGGGCGCCGCGCAGCCCAACTTCCTTTACAATCTGGAAGGCCGCTACAACCAGACGCTGGAGGGCACGCGGCTGCAGCACATCAATCCGCTCGGCACCCCGCTGCGCTGGGGCGTGCGCATGGCCCTGGGATCGGACAATCTGCCGATCGGGCCGCTCTGGGGGTTCTATGTTTCCGTAACCCGCAAGGGCGAAAGCGGGACCGTCTATGGCCCGGAGGAGGCCGTTTCGCGTTACGAGGCGCTCAAGGCCTATACGCAGGATGCCGCCTACCTCACCTGGGACGAGGCGAAGAAGGGCAGCCTGACCCCGGGCAAGCTCGCCGACATGATCGTCGTCGATCGCAATCTGCTGACAGTGCCCGAGGAGGAGATATTGAAGGCGCAGGTGGATATGACGATCATCGGCGGCAAGACGGTGTTCAAGCGCTAGCTTGCCGACGCTTGCCTTTCAGGTCCGACACGGGGCCGCGCAATCTCGAGCAGGGCGTCATGCTGACTTGTTTCAGCACGACGCCTTTGCTTTGTTTGACCGGGGTATTCGCTGCCAGGTGGTGATGTTTCGGCACCATCCACGGCGGGTAAGGCACCTCCCTTCGCGCTGCATTCTCTGCTTTCTCGGACATCATCGACGGGGCTGATGAAAGCCGGGGGCATCATATGGTGCTGGCAGATCACGACGGGCCCGTCGCAGCAGGGAGGCACAGGGCATGAGGACGGGACTTAACAGGGGATATCGGCTGATCGGGCTCGGCCTGTTGCTTGGGGCAAGCGCGCTGCCGGCGATTGCGAAGGAGAAGGTCGATCTGATCCTTCATCACGGCAAGGTCCTGACCGTCGATCCCGCCTTCTCCACCAAGTCCGTGGTGGTCGTGCAGGGTGAAAAGATCGTCGCCGTCGGCGGTGAGGAATTGCGCGCAAAATATGAAGGTGCGCAGGAGATCGATCTTGCCGGACGCACGCTGATGCCCGGCTTCATCGACACGCACCTCCACCCGCAGCCGGTGGCGCCGAGCGACATCGACAGCGGCGCGGCGCGCTCGGTCGGCGAAATCCAGGAGATGATCCGCAAGAAGGCTGCGGAACTCGGGCCGGGCAAGTGGATCACCGGCTGCTGCTGGCAGGAATCAAACCTGGCCGAGAACCGCAACCTCAATCGCGCCGATCTCGACGCCGCCGCGCCGAACAATCCCGTGATTCTCGTGCGCAATGGCGGCCATTCCTCGGTCAGCAATTCGATGGCGCTCAAGATCGCCGGCCTGGATCGAAATGCGCCGGAGCCCAAGAACGGCCTCATCGAGCGGGACGCCAATGGCGAGCTCAATGGCATCATCCGCGAGCGCAATGATCTCGTCCGCAAGTTCGTGCCGCCGGCGACCTGGGTGGAAATGCGCCCGGCCTATATCACCTGGCTCAAGCATATCCTCTCGCTCGGCATCACCAGCTTCCACAACGCCAGCGGCAGCATCGATGACGAACCGGTCGGCAAGGGCGGCATTGCGAATCCGCCCCCGACCCTCACCTTCAAGCGCAGCCGCGAGCTCTATGCGGAGATGGGCGCCGACCTGCCGCGCATGACGCTTTACATCAATCATCCCGGTGCCGAGCGGCTGCAGGCCTTTGGCCAGCACACCGGCTATGGCGACACCCGCGTGCGTCTGGGCGGGATCGGCGAGATGGCGGTGGACGGTGGCTTTACCGGCCCCACCGCCTGGCTGCTCGCCGATTACAAGGGGCAGCCCGGCTTCCGCGGCAAGGGCCGTTTCACGGACGCGGAATTGCAGGAAGCGGTCGATTCCGCCGCGAAGCTGGGCTGGCAGATGGCTCTGCACGCGATCGGCGATGCTGCCATCGTCCAGACGGTGGATGCTTATGCCAAGGCCCTCGCCAGCACCGGCGTCGGCAAGAAGGACCATCGCTGGTTCCTCGATCACTTCACGATCATGCCGCCCGATGCGACCATGGAGACCATGAAGCGCAATAGGATCATGATCGCGCAGCAGCCGAACTTCCTCTACAATCTGGAGGATCGCTACGAGCAGACGCTCGACGACTGGCGGCTCGCCCATAACAATCCCATAGGGACCCCGGTCAACAAGTTCGGCCTGTTCGTGGCGCTTGGCAGCGACAATCTGCCGATCAACCCGATGGTCGGCCTCTATGCTGCCGTGACGCGCAAGGGGCCGAGTGGCCGCGCTCATGGCTTCGAGGACGAGGCGGTGTCACGACAGGAAGCGATCCGCATGTATACGGCAAATGGCGCTTTCCTTTCCTGGGAAGAGAAGATCAAGGGCACGCTGGAACCCGGCAAGCTCGCCGACATGGTGGTGCTGCCCTTCGATCCGCTGACGGCCGACGAAAAGACGCTGCTGGATGGCAAGGTCGACATGACCTTCGTCGGCGGCAAGCTCGTCTTCCAGCGGTAGGGGCATGTCGCGCGAGACAGGCCTGGCCCGGAGCGGCAGGATCATGAAGCTTGTGCAGCTCGACCCGGAAGCGGTGGCGCTGATGCAGCGCCACCTGGACGGGCGCACCGACGAGAGGCTGAATGCCCGCTTCGGGATAAGCTACAATACCTGGCGCAAGGTCGCGGCGGGGCAAGGGGTGCGGTCATCGGTGGCGGATCGCCTGCTCGCGCGGTTGTCGAGCCTCGACCCCGGCCCTAGACGATGTGCCAATGATTGATGGGACAAAGACGAGCCTGCTGCCGCTGCGCGCGCAGGACCGGGGCGCCTGGACGCCGCTATGGGAAGGATATCAAGCCTTCTACGAAGTGGCGATCGCCCCGGCGGTTTCGGATGTGACATGGGGGCGCCTGCTCGATCCGGAGGAGCCGATGAACGGTCTGCTCGCCTGGGATGGCGACACAGCGATCGGGCTCGTCCACTTCATCTGGCATCGCTCGACCTGGACGCCTGGCGACTATTGCTATCTGCAGGATCTGTTCGTCGACCCTGCCGCGCGCGGTGGCGGGATCGGCCGGCGCCTCATCGAGGCGGTCTATGCGGCGGCGGCGGAACGGGGCTGCTCGCGCGTCCACTGGCTGACCCATGAGACCAATGTCGATGCCATGCTGCTTTACGATCGGATCGCCCAGCGATCCGGCTTCGTCCAGTATCGCAAGCTGCTCTGAGCAGCCGTCCTGCCCGATCTTTCCATTCCTACCATTCGCCCGACAAAGAGGTCCCCATGAAAACAGTCATCTATGCCATCGCGACGCTGTCGGCTGCACTGGCCGGCACCCCGGCGCTGGCGGACCAGGCCGATATGCTGCTGTTCAACGGCAAGGTGCTGACCGTCGACAAGGCGTTCAGCGTCCGGTCCGCCGTGGCCGTCAAGGATGGAAAGATCGTTGCCGTCGGCGGGCAGGAACTGCTCAAGCGCTTTCCGAAGGCCGAGCGGATCGATCTGACCGGCCGGACGCTGATGCCGGGCTTCATCGATACGCATATCCATGTCACTGGACTCGCCCATCGCGCGATCGAACCGGACAAGGCAAAATCGATCGCCGAAATCCAGCAGATGGTCGCAGCCAAGGCGAAGGCGCTCGGCCCGGGTGAATGGATTACCGGCTATGGCTGGGACGAAGCGCTGCTTGCCGAGAAGCGCGTACCCACGCGTGCCGATCTCGACGTGGCC
Source organism: Sphingobium lignivorans (assembly GCF_014203955.1). NCBI lineage: Bacteria > Pseudomonadati > Pseudomonadota > Alphaproteobacteria > Sphingomonadales > Sphingobiaceae > Sphingobium > Sphingobium lignivorans. Next base: position 3,273,137 of record NZ_JACHKA010000001.1, on the reverse strand, counting down.
GCGCCGAACAATCCTGTGGTGCTGACGCGGGCCGGCAGCCATTCCTCGGTGTCCAATTCCGCAGCGCTCGCCCTCGCCGGGATCGATGCCTCGACGCCCGACCCGGACGGCGGCCTCATCGAGCGCGGCGCGGACAAGGAGCCCAATGGCATCATCCGCGAGCGCAGCGATCTCGTCACCCGGCTCGTCCCGCCGGACAGCAAGGAGCAGATGCGACCGAGCTATATCGCTCGCCTCAAATGGCTGCTGAGCCTTGGCATCACCACGGTCATGGAGGCCTTCACCTCGATCGACGACGAACCTGTCGGCAAGGGCGGTCTCGACCGGAGCAAGGCTGGCGGCGCCTTTTCGGGTCTCCACAGCTGGGCCGAATTCCGGTCGATCTATGCCGAGATGGGGCCGGAACTGCCGCGCATGATCTCCTACATCGCCTGGCCCGGCGCCGAGCGGCTGAAAGCCTTCCCCTACAAGACCGGCTATGGTGACGATCGGCTCAAGCTCGGCCCGATTGGCGAAACGCCCTATGATGGCGGCTTCACCGGTCCGACCGCCTTCACCAAGGAGGATTACAAAGGCCTGCCCGGCTTCCGCGGGACGACCTTCTATTCGCAGGACGTCGCGCGCGAGATCGTCTCGACCGCGGGCGCTCTCGGCTGGCAAATCGGAATCCATGCGATCGGGGATCAGGCGATCGAGGACATTGCGAAGATCTACGACGACGAGCTGAAAGCGCGCCCGAAGAAGGACCACCGCTGGTTCCTTTCCCACTTCACCATGATTCCGTCGGTCGAGACCATGGAGATGATGGCAAGGAACGGAACCTGGGCGGCGGCTCAGCCGAACTTCCTCTATAATCTGCAAGGCCGCTACGAGCAGACGCTCGAAGGCTATCGCCTGCAGCACAACAATCCGGTCGGCGTGCCGCTCAAGCATGGCGTCAAGATCGCCTTCGGCAGCGACAATCTGCCGATCGGTCCGATGGTGGGTCTGTATGTCGCCATCACGCGCAAGGGCGCGGACGGCAAGGTGTTCGCGCCTGAGGAAGCCGTTAGCCGGGAAGAGGCGATCCGTCTCTACACAGAGAAGGCAGCCTATCTCGGCTGGGACGAGAAGAAGAAAGGCACGCTGGAGGTCGGCAAGTTCGCCGACATGGTCGTGCTGGACAAGGATCCCATGACGGTGCCGGCAGAGCAGCTGCTGTCGACGAAGGTCGACATGACGATCGTGGGGGGAAAGGTCGTGTATGAAAGACGCGCTGCTGGAGAATGACTTCTCGGTGACCGCTCAGGCTTTTCATCCCGGCGAATAGGAATAAGCGACGGGTTTTCGGGTGGCGGCAAAGGCGATCGGGCGCACCCTTCCGTGCTGGAGCATGGCCCGATTGGCCCTTTTGATAGTCCTTCCGGTCGGAGAATCGCGGGACAGCACGATGCTTTCCTCAGGGCGAACCATTCCGGCGAAGAGTTTTGTCCAGCTTGCCGAACTTGCTGAAAGGGGCGTAAGCGTAAACGGCCACTGTCGCTGGCCAGCATATCGGCAATCCTGCCCTTCGGGCGCTATCCTCAGTCGGGAAGGGACGCCGTCTTCTGGCGCCGTGGGCTTGCATCCCCGACTTTACGCAATCCTTATGCCCGCGCCGCAATTCCCCGTGGAACCTTAACCGCTCCCTCCGCCACATCGGCGGGGCGCAATCATGCGCCGGAGCAAGGCCATGGGCCGGATGATGCAACGCCTCCAGAGCGGTGAACGCTGGTTGGCGGCCGAGATCGCGCTGCGTGGCTTCGGCCTGTTCATGCTCGCCCTGTGCGCGCTGTCGACCCTCTGTCTCTACCATGTGGTGCACCGGCCTCCGGCGCATCATCAGCCCGACGCCATCGAGTTCGCCCTGGCGCTTGGCGCCGCCACTGGCTGGAGTGTCGGCTGGTCCTTCCTCGTCGAGGGGCCGGGCCTGTTCCGCCTCGTCGACCTGCCCGCGCGCCACGCACGCATTGTGCCATGATCCAGGAGGATAACCGACATGAACGACATCATCTGGCTCGCCGTGCTGGCGGGCCTGTTTCTGCTGACCCTGGCCTTCGCGCGCCTGTGCGGCAACGCGTGAGGAGGGCGGCATGACCATCCAGCTCGCCCTTGCCGGCGCGACAGCGCTCGGCCTGCTCATCTATCTCGTGGCCGTCCTCGTGCGGCCTGAACGCTTCTAGAAGGGAGATGCGCCCATGACCGTTCAGGGCTGGATCCTCATCCTCGTCTTCACCGCCCTCATCGTGGCGATCGCCAAGCCGATGGGGCTGTGGCTGTTCGCGCTCTATGAGGGGCGCCGCACGCCGTTGCATATGGTCTTCGGCCCCATCGAGCGCGGCTTCTACGCTCTGGCCCGCATCGACCCGCAGGCCGAGCAGAGCTGGCGCCGTTACGCCCTGCACATGCTGCTCTTCCAGCTTGTCGCGCTGCTCTTCACTTATGCCGTGCTGCGCCTGCAGGGCGTGCTGCCGATGAACCCGCGCGGTCTCGCCGGCATCGGTGCCGACGGGGCTTTCAACACCGCGATCAGCTTCACGACCAACACCAACTGGCAGTGGTATTCAGGCGAAGTCGCTCTTTCCAATCTCTCGCAGATGCTCGGCCTCGCTCTCCACAACTTCCTCTCGGCGGCGGCCGGTATCGCCATCGCCTTCGCCCTGTTTCGGGGATTCGCGCGGCGGCAATCTGCCACGATCGGCAATTTCTGGGCCGACATGACGCGCGTGACGCTGTACCTGCTGCTGCCGATCTGCATCGTCTATGCGCTCTTCCTGATCGCCAGCGGTGTCCCGCAGACCTTCGCGAGCATATTGGACGCGACCACGCTCGAAGGCGCCACGCAGCACATCGTCGTCGGGCCCGTCGCCTCCCAGGAAGCGATCAAGATGCTCGGCACCAATGGCGGCGGCTTCTTCAATGCGAACAGCGCCCACCCGTTCGAGAACCCGACGGCGCTCACCAATCTGGTGCAGATGCTCTCGATCTTCTCGATCGGCGTCGGCCTGACCTGGTGCTTCGGCAAGGCGGTGGGCAACACGCGCCAGGGCTGGGCGATCCTTGCGGCCATGATGGCGCTGTTCCTCGCCGGGGTCGGCATCGTCTACTGGCAGGAAGCGGTCGGCAACCCCGTGCTCCACCAGCTCGGTCTCGCGGGCGGCAATCTGGAAGGCAAGGAAGTCCGCTTCGGCATCGCCGCCTCCGCGCTGTTTGCCGTCATCACCACGGCGGCGAGCTGCGGCGCGGTCAATGCCATGCATGACAGCTTCACGGCACTGGGCGGCATGATCCCCATGTTCAACATCCAGCTCGGCGAGATCGTCGTCGGCGGCGTGGGCGCGGGCATCTACGGCTTCCTGCTGTTCGCCCTGCTGGCCGTGTTCGTCGCCGGCCTCATGGTCGGGCGCACGCCGGAATATGTCGGCAAGAAGATCGAGGGCAGCGAAGTGAAGCTGGCGGTGCTCGCCATCGCGGTCCTGCCGCTCTGCATCCTGGGTTTCACGGCCCTGTCCGCCGTCATGCCGCAGGGCCTCGCCGGGCCGCTCAACAAGGGGCCGCACGGTTTTTCCGAGATCCTCTATGCGTTCAGCTCCGCGACGGGCAACAATGGCTCGGCGTTTGCGGGCATCACCTCGGGCACGCCCTGGTATAACGGCCTGCTCGGCATGGCCATGTGGATCGGTCGCTTCTTCGTGATCGTGCCGGTGCTGGCGATCGCCGGCAGTCTCGCCGCGAAGAAGAACACACCGGAAACCGCAGGCTCGTTCCCGACCACGGGCGCCCTGTGGGTCGGCCTGCTCCTCGCCATCATCCTGATCGTGGGCGGCCTCACATTCCTCCCCAGCCTCGCGCTCGGCCCCATCGCGGATCATCTCGCGATGGTGCGCGGCCAGCTTTTCTGAAGGCAGACAGCCATGACAAGCGCATCCTCCATCTTTTCCGCCAAGCTCATCGTTCCGGCGATCGGCGACGCATTCAGGAAGCTCGCTCCGCGCGCGCTCGTGAAGAACCCCGTGCTGTTCACCACCGCCGTCGTCGCGGCGCTGCTCACCGTGCTGCTCGCGGTCGGCGGCGGAACACTGCCGCTCGGCTTCCAGCTCCAGCTCATTGCATGGCTCTGGCTCACCGTGCTGTTCGGTACCTTTGCCGAGGCGTTCGCCGAAGGCCGGGGGCGGGCACAGGCCGCTTCGCTGCGCGCGACCAAGTCCGAGCTGACCGCGCGCCTGCCGGACGGGAAGACCATTCCCGCCTCGCAGCTCAGGCGCGGTGACATCGTGCTGGTCGAAGCCAATGACCTCATCCCCGCCGACGGAGAAGTGATCGAGGGCGTGGCATCGGTCAACGAGGCGGCGATCACCGGCGAGAGTGCACCGGTGATCCGCGAGGCCGGCGGTGATCGCTCGGCCGTGACTGCGGGCACCCGCGTCATCTCCGACCAGATCAAGGTCCGCGTCACCCAGGAGCCAGGCCAGGGCTTCCTCGACCGCATGATCGCGCTGGTGGAAGGCGCCGAACGGCAGAAGACGCCCAACGAGATCGCGCTCACCATCCTGCTCGTCGGGCTGACGATCATCTTCCTGATCGCGGTGGCGACGATCCCCGGCTTTGCCGCCTATGCAGGCGGCGAGATCCCCGTCGCCATCCTTGCGGCGCTGCTCATCACGCTCATTCCCACCACCATCGCGGCGCTGCTCTCGGCCATCGGCATCGCCGGCATGGACCGCCTCGTACGCTTCAACGTGCTCGCCAAGTCCGGCCGCGCGGTCGAGGCGGCTGGCGACGTCGATGTGCTGCTGCTCGACAAGACGGGCACGATCACGATCGGCGACCGCCAGGCGAGCGATTTCCGTCCCGTGACGGGCGTGCCCGTCTCCGATCTGGCCGAAGCGGCGCTGCTTGCCAGTCTGGCGGACGAGACGCCGGAAGGCCGCTCGGTAATCGCGCTGGCCCGCGAGCGCTTCGGAGCGATGCAGGCCGCACTCCCGGCGGGCGCCGAGGTCATTCCCTTCACGGCGCAGACCCGCATCTCGGGCGTCCAGATCGAGGGCTCGCTCATCCAGAAGGGCGCGGTCGATTCGGTCTTCCGGGCCAATCCGGGCGCGGGCAGCAGCCCCCCGGCCAGTGAGTTGCGTCGCATCACGGACGAGATCGCGCGCGCGGGCATGACGCCGCTTGCCGTTGTGCGCGATGGTCGCATCCTCTGCGCGGTGGCGCTCAAGGACGTGATCAAGGCCGGGGTGCGTGAGCGCTTTGCGGAACTGCGCCGCATGGGCATCCGCACCGTCATGATCACCGGCGACAATCCGCTCACTGCCGCGTCCATTGCCGCCGAGGCTGGGGTCGACGATTTCCTCGCCGAAGCCACGCCCGAGGACAAGCTCGCCCTCATCCGCAAGGAGCAGCAGGGCGGGCGGCTGGTGGCGATGTGCGGTGACGGCACCAATGACGCGCCCGCGCTGGCGCAGGCCGATGTCGGCGTCGCCATGAACACCGGCACGCAGGCCGCGCGCGAGGCCGGCAACATGGTGGATCTCGACAGCGATCCCACCAAGCTCATCGAGATCGTGGGCCTGGGCAAGCAATTGCTGATGACGCGCGGCGCGCTCACCACCTTCTCCGTCGCCAACGACGTCGCCAAATATTTCGCGATCATTCCCGCGATGTTCGTGGTCCTCTATCCGGGGCTAGGCGTGCTCAACATCATGGGTCTTGCAAGCCCGAACAGCGCGATCCTCTCGGCAATCATCTTCAATGCCCTCATCATTCCGCTGCTTGTTCCGCTGGCGCTGAAAGGCGTCCGCTATCGCCCGATGGGGGCCGGTCCCCTGCTGGCGCGCAACCTCGCGGTCTATGGCCTCGGCGGCCTCGTCGCGCCCTTCATCGGCATCAAGCTCATCGACCTCGCGGTCGCCGGGCTCGGCCTCGCCTGAGGAGATCATCCATGCTCAAGGAAATCACGTCCGCCCTGCGGCCCGCCATCGTCATGACGCTGCTTTTCGCGCTGTTGCTGGGGCTCGGCTATCCGGCGCTTCTGACCGGCATCGGCCAGCTCGTCTTCCCTGCTCAGGCCAATGGCAGCCTGATCCGCGAGGACGGACGGATCATCGGCTCGCAGTTGATCGCACAGGGCTTCAGCAATGATCGCTATTTTCATCCCCGGCCGTCCGCCGCCGGCGCAGGCTATGAGGCCGACAACAGCTATGGCTCGAACCTCGGCCCGACCAGCCAGGCGCTGCACGACCGCGTGAAGGCGGATCTGGCCGGATACGCCACATCACCAGACGTTCCTGTTCCTCCTGCCGATCTGGTGACGACCTCCGCCTCGGGGCTGGATCCCCACATCAGCCCCGAGGCGGCCTTGTTCCAGGCCGATCGCGTGGCGAACGCGCGCGGACTGGACGTCGCGCGGGTTCGCGCGCTTATCGCCGACGGGGTCGAACATCCCCTGCTGGGCTTTCTGGGCGAACCGCGCGTCAACGTGCTGCTGCTCAATCGGTCGCTCGATACATTGACGGCGGAAACCGCTAACAAGGCTCCGTGAGCTCCCAGCCGCCCCCCGAGGATCTGCGCCCCAATCCGGAGGCCCTTCTGCGCCAGGCCGCGCAGGAGGGCCGCGGCCGTCTCAAGGTCTTCCTCGGCGCAGCGCCAGGGGTGGGCAAGACCTACGAGATGCTGACCGAAGCTGTGGCGCGCAAGCGCGAGGGCACCGATGTGGTCATCGGCGTGGTGGAGACTCACGGCCGGGCCGAGACGGAGGCGCTGGTTCACGGGCTCGAGGTCATCGCCCGGCGTCCTGTCGATTATCAGGGCCGCACTCTCTCCGAGATGGATGTGGACGCCATTCTCGCCCGGCGCCCGCAGCTGGTGCTCGTGGACGAGCTGGCCCACACGAATGCGCCCGGAAGCCGTCACGACAAGCGCTACCAGGACGTGGAGGAACTGCTGGCCGCCGGCATCGAGGTCTATTCGACCGTCAATGTCCAGCATCTCGAGAGCCTCAACGATGTCGTCGCGTCCTTCACCCGGGTGCGGGTGCGCGAGACGCTGCCTGACCGGGTGATCGAGAATGCCGACATCGAGGTGATCGACATCCCGCCGGACGAGCTCATCGAGCGGCTGAAGCAGGGAAAGGTCTATGTTCCGGCGGAAGCGACACGGGCGCTCGGCAACTATTTCTCCAAATCCAATCTGACCGCGCTGCGCGAGCTTGCCCTGCGCCGCGCGGCCCAGGCGGTGGATGCCGAGATGCTCGATTATCTGCGCGCCCACGCCTTGGCGGGAAACTGGGCCGCCGGCGAGCGCATCGTGGTGGCCGTCAGCGAGCAGAGCGGCGCCGCCGAGCTCGTCCGGGCCGCAAAGCGCATTGCCGATGCGCTGCGCGGTCCCTGGACCGTGGTGCATATCGAGACGCCACGATCCAGTCAGCTGGGCGACGCGGACAATGCGCGGCTGGCCGCGACACTGCATCTGGCGAGCCAGCTCGGCGCGCAGGTGGCCACCGTGCCGGCAGAGACTGTGGTGGACGGCGTGATCCGCTTCGCGGCGGAAGCGCGTGCCACCCAGTTGATCGTCGGCAAGTCCCAGCGCTCACGCTGGTTCGAGTTGCGCCACGGCTCGGTGGTCGATCGACTGGTGCGCGAGACGCCCGGGATCACCGTGCATGTCCTGCCGATGGAGGAGCAAGCTCCGGTCGCAGCGCCAACCGGGCGAAAGAAGGCGCAGTGGGGGCGGCCCGCCGATTATGTGATTTCGTTCGGCCTGATCGCGCTGGTCACGCTGGTCGGCGAAGTCGTTTTTACGGCCGCAAGCATCGCCAATGTCGGCCTGCTGTTCCTGTTGCCGGTCATGATCGCGGCGTCCCGATACGGTCTGCGGCTCGGGATCGTGTGCAGCCTGGTCGCATCGCTTGCCTATAATTTCTTCTTCATTCCCCCGACCCATACCTTCACGATTCAGGATCCCCAGAACATCCTGACGGTTCTCGTGCTGCTTGGCGTCGCGGTGGTTTCGAGCCAGCTTGCGGCCCGTGCCCGCGATCAGGCCCGCTCGCCCAGCGCAGCGCTGCGCAGAACAGCTCGCTCGCCGGTTTCGCCCGCCAGCTCACAGCGGTCAGCAATGCCGAGGAGCTCGCCCGGCTGCTCTGCGGAGAGGTGGGCCGGCTGCTTGGCGTGCACACGCTGCTGCTGCTGCCGGAAGAAGACGAGCTGGTGCTGCGCGCCGCCGTCCCGCCCGATGCGCGGCTGGAAACGATCGAACTGGCCGCCTCGCGCTGGGTCTTCGACCATAATCAGCCGGCCGGACGTGGGTCCGATACGCTGACGGCATCGGAATGGCTGTTCCATCCGCTTGCGGCAGGGGGGCGGGTGCTCGGCGTGTTCGGCATCGCGCGGCCGGATGCGGGCACGCCGATCCGGTCGGACCGGCTGCCGCTGCTGCTGAGCCTGCTCGATCAGGCCGCCCTCGCGCTGGAGCGGATCGCCCTGGAGGGCGAGATGGCGAGCATCACCCAGCTGAAGGAGCGTGACCGGCTTCGCGCGGCCCTGCTGTCCTCCGTGAGTCACGATCTGCGCACGCCGCTCACCACCATCCTGGGCATGCTGGGCGAGATGCAGCCGGCAACGGACGAGCAGCGCCGCCAGCTCGGCGAAATGCGGGGCGAAGCGGAGCGCCTCAACCGTTTCGTCGACAATCTGCTCGATATGGTGCGGATCGAGACCGGGGCATTGCTCCAGTCGGTCGAGGCGGTCGACCTGGCCGAGGCGGTGGTAGCGGCCGTCCACGACATGCGCGCCGTGCTGCGGGGACGCGAGGTCGAACTCGACGTGTCGCCCGACCTGCCTTTCGTGCGGGTCGATCCCCGGCTGTTCCACCATTGCCTCATCAATCTCATCGACAATGCGGCCAAATATGGGGCCCCGGATACCCCGGTCACCATCACCGCCCGCCGCTCGGCCACGGGACTGGCCCTCTCGGTGCTGGATGAAGGAGCGGGCTTTCCCTCCGGAGAGGAACGCCGCATCTTCGAGACCTTCGCGCGCATCGAAGGCTCGGACCGGAAGGGCGGCACCGGGCTCGGTCTCGCGATCGTCAAGGGCTTCGCGGAAGCCATGGGAATCGAGGTGCATGCCATGAACCGAGCAGACCGAAGCGGCGCCCGCTTCGACCTCTTCATGCCGGAAGCCATATTGCTGAAAGGGGCGCGTGGCGAATGACCCCCGGCGCGAAGATCCTCGTCACCGACGACGAGCCGGCCATCCGAAGGCTGCTGGGCACGGCGCTGACGCGCGCCGGCTACCGGATCGTCGAAGCCGGGTCCGCGCGCGAGTCCCTGGCCGCGCTCCAGATCGACAAGCCGGATGCGGTCCTGCTCGATCTTGGCTTGCCCGACCGTGACGGCCTCGAACTCGTGCCGCTGATCAAACGGGCCGGCGCCGCCGTGCTCGTCATTTCCGCGCGCGACGCGACCGACCAGAAGGTCGCGGCGCTGGACCTTGGCGCGGACGATTATGTGACCAAGCCGTTCGACACGGAGGAAGTGCTGGCGCGCATCCGCACGGCGCTCCGGCATCGGCTGTCAGCGGAGGCCGAGGCGCCGCTGGTGCAGATTGGCGACATCGAGATCGATCTGGCGGCGCGCCTCGTTCGCCGGGCAGGGGAAGAAGTGCATCTCACGCCCAAGGAATTCGGCTTCCTGGCTGAACTTGCCAAGCATCCGGGGCGCGTGGTGACGCACCTGCAGTTGCTCCGCAATGTCTGGGGTCCCGGGCATGAGCGGGATGTCGAGTATCTGCGCGTCGCAGCGCGCGGGGTTCGCAAGAAACTTCAGGACGACCGGATCGAGACATCCTTCATTCGCAACGAGCCCGGCGTGGGCTATCGGCTGACCCGCTGATCCCATGGCGATATCATCTCATCTCCTGGGCTTCGGAACTGCCTTTGCCGTGGTTGTCGAAAATTGCCCTTGAGGGCTTTTGCGCCGGGATGCGTATAGGCGTGCAGGCGGTGGAGTGATGACGATGGATATCGATGCAGCCTTGCGGCAACTCAGGGACTTGCCTGCCGATCCGCGGCTGGCGGGAATGGAAAGCGCCGTGCTGGACGCCATTGCGCGACCCCGGCGCAGCGCCCCGCTGTCGGGCGGCTTCATCGGTGCCGTGACGGGCCTCGCGCTGGTGATGGGCGCGCTGGGTGCGATCATTCCCGGCGGCGGGGCGCCTTCGTCGTCCGTTGCGCCCTTCGGAATGGCACCTGCGCTCGCTCCCTCGTCGCTTCTGGTGACGGCCCGATGAATGACCTGCGGCGCCTGATCCTGATTGTGGCGATCGTGTTTGTCGCGGCCGTCTCGGGCGCCTTCGTGGGCCGTGCGCTCATCTCCCGACAGGCCCCCGTCGAAAGCGAGCTACACGCGCTGCTTCATCGCGGCCTCGATCTCGATGCGCGCCAGCATGCCCGGATGGAAGCAATCGAAAGCCGCTTTGCGGTGCGCAAGCATGCCCTGGAGCTCGAGCTGCGCGCGGACAATGCGCGGCTTGCCGAAGCGATCGAGCGCGAACATGGCTATGGGCCTGCCGTCGCCGCGGCGGTGGATCGTTCGCATCAGGCCATGGGCCAGCTCCAGAAGGAGACGCTGGAGCATATCTTCGCGATGCGCGCCGTGCTCACGCCCGAACAGGCGGCAAAGTTCGATGCGGCGGTAGTCAAGGCGCTCACGGCCAAGGACCGGTGAGCCTCGATCTTGCCGCCTGTTCGGATGGCGAGCTGGCGTCACTTGCGCTCGGCAAGCGCCAGGCAGCCTACAGCGAAATCATGCGCCGGCATCAGGACAGCGTCTTTCGACTGCTGCGCAGCCTGACGGGTGACGGCGACGCAGCTATCGACCTGACGCAGCAGACCTTCATCGCCGCTTTCAACGCACTGGCCCGCTATGACGGGGAGCGATCCTTCCGTGCCTGGATCATGAAGATAGCCGTCAACAAGGCGCGCGACTGGTCGCGGCGGCGCGCGGTGCGTCGCTTCTTCACCTTTGCGCGGCCGATCGAGGAGGGGCTGGATGTCGTGGACCCGGCGCCCCGCAGCGACGTGCTGCTCGCGGGGCGGCGAGAACTGGCGCGGACCATGGCCGCGATCGCCGCGCTGCCGGCCGGCCTTAAGGATGTGCTCGTCCTGCGCACGATCGAGGGTCTGAGCGAAACCGAGACGGCCCAGACCCTTGGCATCAGCAACAAGGCCGTCGAGACGCGCCTCTATCGCGCGCGCAGAAAGCTGGAGGAAAAGTTGAGGGGTTGATCGCGTGGCTGCGTAGAGGATGAAGCCCGGACAGCAGAATCGGATCTTTCATGACCTTCTCGACAATCGATCGCCGCACCATGCTGCGCGGCCTGGGGGCAGCCGGCGGCACGGCCGCGCTCGCCGCGTGGATGCCCGCCTGGGCCCAGCCGGTTTCCGAAGGGCTCCCGGCGCTTTCCGGGGATGACATCACGCTGCGCATCGCGCGGCAGACGATGACGATCGACGGTCGGCGTTCGGCCGCGATCGGGATCAACGGAACGGTGCCGGCGCCGCTGATCCGTCTGCGGGAAGGGCAGACCATCCGGCTCAACGTGTTCAATGATCTCGATGAAGAGAGTTCCATACACTGGCACGGCCTGCTCGTCCCGCCGGAGCATGACGGCGTGCCGGGCGTCTCTTTCCCCGGCATCAAGCCGCGCTCGAGCTATCTTTACGAGTTTCCGGTCCGGCAGAGCGGGACCTACTGGTATCACAGCCATTCGGGATTCCAGGAACAGCTGGGCCTTTATGGCCCGATCGTGATCGATCCTGCCGGCGCCGATCCGATCCGGGCCGACCGCGAGCATGTCATCGTGCTGTCCGATCACAGCCAGCTTGCGCCGGAGACGATCTTCCGCCGCATGAAGATCAATCCCGGCCACTTCAATTTCCAGCGCCAGACACTCTCCGGGCTCCTGAGCAAGCGCGACCAGACCCTCAAGGACCGGCTCGCCTGGGGCGCGATGCGCATGGACCCCGCCGACATCTCGGACACGACTGGCGCCGCTTATACCTATCTCGTGAACGGCCATGGCCCGGCCGACAACTGGACCGCGCTGTTCACGCCGGGCCAGCGGGTGCGCCTGCGCATCATCAACGCCTCGGCGATGACGACCTTCAACGTGCGCATTCCGGGGCTGGTGCTGACGATCGTCCAGGCAGACGGCCAGAATGTGATGCCGGTGGACGTCGATGAGTTTCAGATGGGTGTCGCCGAGACCTACGATGTCATCGTTACGCCTGACGAGGACAAGGCCTTCACGCTGGTCGGCGAGGCAGTGGACCGCTCGGGCATGGCCCGCGCCACGCTGGCGCCGCGCATCGGCATGGTGGCGCCGGTCCCGGCGCTGCGCGAGCGCCCGCTGGCCACCATGAAGGACATGGGCATGGACATGGGCGGCGAGACGAAGCCGCGCGGCGTCGATCCGAGCGCGGAGCAAAATGCGTCGCGCAAGCTGGCCACGGCGGACAGGAGCACGCCGGTGCAGGCATCGACCCCGGATCATGCCGGCATGGACCATTCTGCGATGGCGCATCCCCCAATGGATCATGGCGCGATGGGTCATGGCGCGATGGACCACGGCACGATGGGACACGGCACGATGGATCATGGGGATGCGATGGCGGGCCATGACATGAGCGCGATGAGCATGCGCGACTTCGCCAATGCGCCGCAGGTCAAGCGCGGGCCGGGCGTGCAGACGATCTCGCCCATGCCGGTCGATCGGACCGGCGAGCCCGGCCAGGGCCTCGCCGATGTCGGTCACAAGGTGCTGGTCTATCGAGACCTGATGGCGCTGGATCGCAATCCGGACGTTCGGGCCCCCTCCCGCAGCATCGACATTCACCTCACCGGCAACATGGAGCGCTTCATGTGGTCGTTCGACGGCGAGAAGATGTCGGACGTGCATGAACCGATCCCCTTCACGGAAGGCGAACGGGTGCGGGTGAAGCTCATCAACGACAGCATGATGGCCCATCCGATCCATATCCATGGCCATTTCTTCGAGCTGGTGACCGGCCATGGCGATTACGCGCCCCGCAAGCACACCGTGATCGTGCAGCCGGGCGGCATCGTGACCTGGGACTTCACGGCCGATGCCGTCGGCGACTGGGCATTCCATTGCCATCTGCTCTATCACATGGCGGCAGGCATGATGCGCATCCTGAGCGTGCGGCCACGGGGAGAGGCGGCATGACGCGCCTCGCCATGCACCTGCCGGTCGCCGTCGCGCTTGCGCTGGCGTCACCCGTCTTTGCGCAGGATCACAGCAAGCACGACATGCCCGGCATGTCGTCACCGCCGGCCAGCGATCATGCCGGGCATGACATGGGCCACCAGCCCCATCACACCACCCCCGACAAGCCGGCGCAACCCGAACCGCCCCATGAGCATGGGAAGATGCACGGCCAGGATGCGCCGTCCGCCCATGCCGGGCACGATATGTCGGCCATGTCCCCGGATGAGCCGGTCGGCACCAACCAGCCCGCGGGCAATGCACCGGCGCCAAGACCGCCCGTGGACCACTATGCCGATCGCCAGTTCCCCCCAGCGGAAATGGCGCATGCGCGCCACATGATGATGCGCGAGAGCGGCGGGCAGACGATTGCCACCCTGATGCTGAACCTGGCCGAATATCGGGCGCGGAAAGGGCGGGATGGCTATCATTGGGACGGCGAAGCCTGGTTCGGAGGCGACATCAACCGGCTGACGGTCAAGGCCGAAGGCGAAGGGCTGTTCCAAGGGTGCGTCGAGGCGGCGGAGGTCCAGGCGCTCTACAGTCGCGCGATCGGCCCTTATTTCAATCTTCAGGCCGGCGTGCGCCACGATTTCGAGCCCGGTCCCTCGCGCAGCTATGCGGTGGTCGGGTTTGAAGGCCTCGCGCCTTACTGGTTCGAGATCGAAGGCGCCCTGTTCCTGTCGGACAAGGGGGATCTGCTTGGTCGGCTCAGTGGCTATTATGATCAGCGCATCACGCAGCGGCTTGTGCTTCAGCCCCGGGCCGAGCTCGACATCGCCGCTCAGGACATCCCGGAGAATCGCATCGGTGCTGGCTTCAGCAGCGCGGAAGCCGGCTTGCGACTGCGCTATGAGATCACCCGCCAGTTCGCCCCTTATGTCGGGCTCTCCCATGAAGCGAGGATCGGCCGGACCGCGCGCCTGGCGCGTGCGGACGGCGAGGCGGCGACTTCGACGAGCTTCGTCGCGGGCCTGCGCATCTGGTTCTGAGGGCGCAGGCGACAACCCGTCGGCGCGGGCCTCGGCGCGGACTGACCGGCAATTGATTCATTTGCACCGGGCGCGCGGTCGTTTAAGGCCGCGCGTTACTTCTGGCTGACGGGAAGACAGGCATGGCACCGCGCCTTACGCGTTATATCATCATGGGCATGGTGCTCGGCGTGGCGGCCGGGACGGGGGCGCATTTTGCGTTTGGGGAGAATGCGGAGCTGTCGGGTCGGGTAGCGGGCTATCTCCATCTGCCGGCGGACGTGTTCCTGCATCTCATCAAGATGATCATTGCGCCGCTGGTGTTCTCGACGCTGGTGGCAGGGATCGCGCATATGGGGGACAGCGCGGCACTGGGGCGGATCGGGGGACGGGCGATCGGCTGGTTCCTGGTCGCCAGCCTGATCTCGATCGGCCTGGGCCTTGTGATGGTGAACCTGCTGGCGCCGGGGGAGGGGCTCAACCTCACGCGCACGGCGGCGGAGGCCGGTGCGGCCGGCGGCATGGGCATCGAGACCGGCGGGCTCAACCTGCGCGATTTCATCCTGCACATCTTCCCCACATCCATGGTGCAGGCCATGGCGGACAACCAGATCCTCCAGATCGTGGTCTTCTCGCTGTTCGTCGGGGTGGCGCTCACCGCGATCGGGGAGAAGGGCAAGCCGATCGTCACGCTGGTGGAATCGCTGGTCGAGCTGATGCTGCAGGTGACCGGCTATGTGATGCGGGTCTCGCCGATCGCGGTGTTCGGCGCGCTGGCGGCTTCGATCACGCGGGAAGGGCCCGGCGTGCTGCTGACCTATGGCGAGCTGGTCGGCGAGTTCTACATCGCGCTGTTCCTCCTGTGGGGGCTGCTGATCCTGGCCGGCGCCTTCTTCCTGGGGCGGCGCATCCTCACGCTGCTGCGCTATGTACGCGAGCCGGTGCTGCTGGCCTTCTCCACCGCGTCCTCGGAAGCGGCCTATCCCAAGATGCTGGAGCAGCTCGACCGGTTCGGCGTGCCGCGCCGCATCTACAGCTTCGTGCTGCCGCTGGGCTACAGCTTCAATCTCGACGGCTCGATGATGTATGCGAGCTTTGCGACGATCTTCATCGCGCAGGCCTATGGCATCGATCTCCCCATCCTCACGCAGATCACCATCCTGCTGGTGCTGATGGTGACGAGCAAGGGGATCGCCGCGGTGCCGCGGGCGAGCCTGGTGGTGGTCGCCGCGACACTGGGGCAGTTCAACCTGCCGGTCGAAGGCATCGCGTTCATCCTCGCGGTCGATCACTTCATGGACATGGGCCGCACCGCGACCAATGTGCTGGGCAATGCCATCGCGACATCGGTGGTGACGAAATGGGAAGGCATGCTGGAGGTGGAAGAGCCCGAGTACGTCGCCCACCCCAAAGCCCCCGCCCACACCGCAGCCGATGGAAGGGCGGGTCTGGAACTCGCCGACGATATGGTGGGCGATGGGAACAGTTCCGCCAAAGGATGAAAGCGGGTCATCAGCACATAGCCTTCCAGTCTCGCCGAACCGCGCGCAAACCCCGTCCCTTTGGCCGCAAATCGCCGGCGTGGAGCGCCGATGCGAGCCCTGACATTGACTTTCCGCGTCGGAGGGCCCATCTTGACCCTGCTATCGTCGCCTGCGACGGATTTTGACGCGAGAAGCGCGGATTCTTCCTTTGACACTCGACCAGCGCCGTCAGGACATGGGTTCTGACGGGTTTCTTCCTATGCAAAGGAATAATTCCATGCCCATCGGCACCGTAAAATTCTTCAATACCGAAAAAGGCTATGGCTTCATCTCGCCCGACGAAGGCGGCGATGACAGCTTCGTGCACATCAGCGCCGTCGAGCAGGCCGGCATGGCCACGCTCAACAAGGATCAGCGTCTGAGCTATCAGGTCCAGAAGGACCAGCGCGGACGTTTCTCCGCGACCCAGCTCGAAAACGTCTGAGCTTGGCGCCGAGGCACTAGCCCGGCAAAAATTTACGGCCGGATGGGCGGTTGTCCGTCCCTCCGGTCGCGATCACAAGCAGATCGGGCGCAGCGCTGCCGACTGGCGCGGCTGCCTCGTTCGAATGGCGATCGGCGATTATTTCCCGGTGTGAACCGGACGATCTCGCCGCTCCCGCGCTCCACGGAGAACCTTATCCCCGACGAGCGCGCGCCGGGCGCGGTCCAGCGGACCTGCCGGCGCCTTCCACCCCCTGAAGGGGTGTTCCATACCAATAAAGAGGGTCGTTCAAGGAAACGGCTCCGAGGATCAAAATGCAGAAGAAATTTCAGATTACCCATCGGCCAGCACCGGCGTTCAGCCGGCGGCCGCACCATTCGCGTCATCAGCCGCACCTTTCGATCTTGCCCCGCCATGTGCTGCGGGACCTCGTTGCCGAGATGATCGACTGAGCGAGGCCGAATAACCGGCAGCAAGGAGCGCTCACATGTCCGCCACCGTCGACTTCTATCTTTCCCGGGCCGCTGAAAGCGCCAAAGCCGCTCGCGAAAGCGATCTCGTCAATGTGAAGGAGCGCTGCTTGCGCGCCGAAGCGGCCTGGCAGGCCATGGCGGATCGCCTGATTCGGGTCGAAGCCCAGAAGCAGCATGACGCTCTGGAGAAAGAGCGCAGGCTGGACGAAGCGGGCATGGGGTGACGCGGGTCGCGTCCCCGACGCTTCCCCGCCCATCCGCATGCGCGCCAACCGCGCGCATTTGCTGATATAGTCAGGCGCGCCGGCGGAGCAAAATCACTCGATTATCAACGCGTTCATGCTCGACTTGTGCGGGCATGAACGCGTTGGCGCGACCTGTCATTTGCGTGTCTCGCACCTGTCACCGATGTTTCACGGATCGCGCCTAGCGCCCCTGCCAAAGAAAGGGGACAAGTCGCATGAACTTCCGGATTCTCGCGCTGGCTGGCGCCAGCCTCTCGACACTTGTAGCCACGCAGGCCCGTGCGGAGGCTGAGCCAGCCGATGCCGACATGATCATCGTTACCGCGCAGCTGCGCGAGCAGGATCCGATCGCCGTTCCCATGGCGCTCACTGCCATCGGCGCGGACGAACTGGACCGGTTCGGCCTTCAGGAGCTGGACAAGCTGTCGCGCTTCGTGCCCGGCTTCGTGGTGCAGAACCAGTCGCCCAACAATCCCGGCTTCGTCATGCGCGGCATCACGTCCGATAGTGGCGCGGCGACAAACGAGCCGCGCGTCTCCGTGTTCCAGGACGGCGTCTCCATATCGAAATCGCGCGGTTCCTATGTCGAGCTGTTCGACATCGAGCGCGTCGAGGTGGCCAAAGGTCCGCAATCGACGCTTTACGGCCGCGGCGCGCTGACCGGCGCCGTCAACATCATCCAGAACAAGGCGAAACTCGGCCGTATCGAGGGCGCCGCCGCCCTGTCCTACGGCAATTACGAGAGCTTCATCGGCGAGGCGATGGTCAATGCGCCGATCGGCGACAATGTCGCGATCCGTATCGCCGGCCGTGTCCGCCAGCGCGACGGCTATGTCGAGAATCTGCTGGGTGGCGAGGACTTCAATTCAGCGGACACCAAGGCCATTCGCGGCGCCCTGCACGCGGAAGCCGGCAAGCTGACGTTCGATCTCATCGGCAATTATCAGAAGGACCGTCCGGCCGGGACGTCCTTCAAGTCCATCGCCTATAATCCGACGGACCCGGCCACCGGCGCGGTGATCGGCGACCGTGGACGCAACAGCGGCGCGGCGCTGGTCGCGGGAGCAGGAGGATTCGAGGGCGGCAAGCCCCTCGGGCTCGACCGGGAGGTGTGGAGCGTAACCGGCCTTGCCAATCTGGAACTGGACGACCGCTTCACGCTCACGTCCATCACGGCCTATCGGCGGTTCGAGTCCCTCGAGATTTTCGACGCGGACGGCCTTTCGCTTCCGATCCTGACCGCCGCGGAAGGCGCCGAGGGCAAGCAGTTCAGCCAGGAACTGCGGCTTGCCTTCGCGCAAGGACCGCTCACGGCCTTCGTGGGTGCAAGCTATTTCCATGAGGATGGCTCGCAGCGCGGACCGGCCCAGTTCGACGAGCGCATGGTGCTGGCACGGCTCGCGGGCGCGCTGAACGGGGGCGGCGCGATTCCGGGCAGGGCTGCAACCGACCCGGCGCCGGCTGCCCTGTTCGCCAATCCCGCCTTCACCGGCATGCTGCTCCAGGGCGTGGCGGGCGCTTATGGCGTCGCGCTCTCTTCCGCGCAGGCGCAGGCGATTGCCGCCAATCTCAAGAGCGCTCATCTGGAAACCAGCACGAACACTGCTCGCACCAATGCCTTCGATCTGTTCGGCGACGTGACCATGCGGGTCTCCGAACGCTTCGAGCTAGGCGCGGGTCTGCGCTACACGCATGACGACAAGCGCAGCGGTTATACCGCGTCCGTGCTGAATGGCCGTTCCATCGTGGGCGGCTTCATTGGTGCGCTGTCGCAGCCGGCGGCCACGCGCACAGCCCTGCTGCAGGCGCTGGCCGTGCCCGGGGCGGCGACCATCCCGCCTTCGGCAGCCTATCCGGTGCCGCTCTTCGGCCTGGGCGCCCAGCCCACGGCCGGCAATGGCGAGATGGTGGAAGCGACGCACAAGAATGGCGGATTTTCCTGGCGCCTGACCGCCCGCTACCTGCCCAACGACGATAGCAGCATCTATGCGACCTATGCGCGCGGGCGCCGGCCCGAGATCCTTTCGCCCCGGGGACCCGGCGCACCATTCGGCGCGGTGACCTTCCCGGTTCTTCCGTCCGAGACGGTGGACAGCTTCGAGCTTGGCGCCAAAGCGGCGTTGCTCGACCGGAGCCTCTTCGTGGACGGCGCGGTGTTCTTCTACCAGTATGAGAATTTCCAGACCACCGAGCAGCAGGGCACGCAGTTCATCACCACCAATGCGGGCAGGGCGGAAAGCTACGGCTTCGAGGGGCAGGTCCGCTGGATGCCCAACGACGTGCTCAGCCTGTTCGCGACTTATGCCTACAGCCATGGACGGTTCAAGACGGGCGTGCGGGAAGACAACCGGTTCCGCCTCAATCCGGATCACAGTGCATCGCTTGGCGCGATCGTCTCCGTGCCGGCCGGACCAGGACGGGTCAGCTTCTCCCCGAGCGTGACGGTGCAATCGAAGATATTCTTCGATGACGACAATGACCGGCCGGACCTCCAGCAGCCCCCCGCGGCCCTGGTCGCCGACAATATCCAGGACGAATATCAGGACGGCTATGCGCTCGTGAACGCACGGCTCGGCTATGAATCGCGGGATGGCGGCTGGCGGGTCGAAGCCTTCGTGGAGAATCTCTTCGACAAGGCATACATCATGGACGCGGGTAATACGGGGGACAGCCTCGGCCTGCCGACCTTCATCGCGGGCGCGCCGCGCTTCTATGGCGTTGCGCTTGGCTTCCGCTTCGGAGGTGCCCGGTGAAGGTCGATCGTCGCCGCGCGCTCGGCCTGTTCGGCTCGGGCGCTATCCTCCCCGTCGCGGCCCGCGCGCGCGCAGGGCCCCGGGAACGCATCCTTCCGCCACGGCGTCGCCAGCGGCGATCCCTCGCGAGACGGGGCAGTGCTGTGGACGCGCGTGACGCCGGGCGATCCGGATCATGTCGGGGCCGTCCCCGTCCGGTGGTTCGTCGCCGCCACGCCGGAGGGAAAACCGATCGAGCACGGGTCCGCCGCAGCAAGGCCCGCGCGCGATTTCACGGTGAAGGTCCAGCCGCGCCGCCTCAAGGCGGGGCGGGACTATGTCTACTGGTTCGAGCTGGCGGACGGCACGCGTTCGCCAGTGGGCCGGTTCCGCACATTGCCGGCAGGCGAGACGGCGGACCTCGTTCTCGCTGTCGCGAGCTGCCAGCTCTTTCCCGGCGGGTTCTTCAATGCCTGGGATTCGGTCGCGCGGCTCGATCGGCTGGATGCGGTCATCCATCTGGGCGACTATATCTATGAATATGGCGCGGAGGGTTATGGCGCCGCGATCGGCAGCAAGATCGGCCGCTCCGTCGAACCGCCGCACGAGATCGTGACGCTGGCCGACTATCGCATGCGCCACGCGCAGTACAAGAGCGACCCGGCGCTCCAGGCGGCTCATGCCCGCGCGGCCTTCATCTGTGTGTGGGACGATCATGAGACCGCCAATGATGCGTGGCTGCACGGTGCGGAGAATCATCAGCCGGAGCGCGAGGGCCAGTGGGCGGACCGCAAGGCCGCTGCCATGCAGGCCTATTTCGAATGGATGCCGATCCGCGATCCTGCCCCCGGGGCGCCATGGGACGCGATCAATCGCAGTTTCGCCTTCGGTGATCTGGCGACTCTCGCGATGGTCGAGACGCGCTTGCTGGCGCGATCGGAACAGGCCGGTTTCAAGGGCGCGACGCCGGCTGCCGAAGACATCGCCGCTGTGCTTGCCGAGCGCAACCGTCCGGATCGCGAATTGCTTGGCGAGCCCCAGCGCGCCTGGCTCGAACGGGAACTCGCGGCATCGGTGGCGGCAGGCGTGCCCTGGCAACTGATCGGCAATCAGGTGGTGATGGCCCGTGTGAACGGTCCGGACCTTGCGGCCCTGCTCGGGGCGGAGCGTGCAGCGGGTGCCATCGGGGGACTGGACGCGGGCACGCGCGCGCAGGTGGAGGCCGCACAGGCAGGCTATCGGGCCGGACTGCCGTTCAATCTCGACGCGTGGGACGGCTATCCCGGGGCGCGGGAGCGGCTCTATGACAGCTTCCGGCGTGCCGGATCACAGCCGCTGATACTCTCGGGCGACAGCCATGCCTTCTGGGCGAACGCTCTTGCCGATCGGCAGGGAAAGCCGGTCGCGGTGGAGTTCGGAACCAGCGGCATCAGCAGCCCCTCCGTGGGCGACGCGATCCCGCAACTGCCACTCGGCGACTTCCTCGCGCGGTCCAGTCCGGAAGTCGCCTTCTGCGACCAGCGGGCCAAGGGTTACATCCTGCTCCGGCTGACGCGCGAGACGGCAGTGGCCGATTATGTCGCAATGTCGACCATCTTTGCGCGGGATTATGAAGCGCGTCTGCTGGCGCGCTTCGAAGTCGCGGCAGCGGCGCAACCCCGGACGCTGGAGCGGGCTTCGACAAGCGCCGAGGGAGGGTAGGGCGGATCGACATTGTCCTACGGACGCCTTCGGCTCCAGCGCTGGCGGACGGCTCAACGACGGCCCGACCATGCCCGTCCAACAGGGCGCTGCGGCCTGGAAGTTTATAAAGATGACGACACGTCCGTGTCATCTTCCGCTTCCCTCAACTTTCGACGAGGCGGACATCAGCACCTGTTCCGGCAGGACTGCATGACCTGACGGACGATGAAGGTCCTTCAATGAGAAAGAGCCGTGCCTTGCCTGCTTCTGTTTCCGGAGGGAGGCGTCCGGCACGGCTGCCATGACGGAGGGGGTGTAGGACAGGGGAAAAGCGGGGGCTTCGGTGTCCTCCATCCCCGCAGACGAAAGGGCCTTGCGACACAAGGGGCTACCTCCGGACTGATCGTCTTTCGAATGAAGAGCCTCGGGACATTCCGGCCGGTCCATGCACGCGCATTCTTCCCGCCGCCGCGACCGTCAAGCGGCAGTGGAGTTGACGGCGCGGCTTGGCTAAAGCGGCGCCATGCCCCTGCACATGACGAAAATCGCCTTTCAGTCGGAAAGTGCCGATACGCTGCGCGCCTGGCTGGAAAGCCATGCCGGGACGGGAGAAGCGCGGCTCACGACGCGGTATCTGCCCAAGCGGCATGCGGAGATGGAAGGGGGATCGCTCTACTGGATTCTCGGCCATCATCTGGTGGGACGCAGCCCTATTCTGGGTTTCGCCGAGCGGCCCGACGGCAAGCACTGGATACGCCTCGCGCCGACCCTGATCGCCGTGGTTCCGAGACCCAAGCGCGCGCATCAGGGTTGGCGCTATCTGGCCGAGGAGGATGTTCCGCCCGATCTGGATGCCGCGCATGACGGCGACTCGCTTCCCGAGGGCGTGGCGGCCGAACTGGGCCGGCTGGGGCTTCTGTAGCGCTAGCGCGGTCTCCCGCTCGGTTCACCGCGCGGGGAGCAGCAGGCTCGCATCCCCGTAGCTGTAGAAACGATAGCCCTGGGCGATGGCATGGGCATAAGCAGCCTGCATCGTCTCCATCCCCATGAGAGCGCTGACCAGCATGAACAGAGTCGAGCGCGGCAGGTGGAAATTGGTCATGAGCCCATCCACCGCGCGAAAGCGATAGCCCGGCGTGATGAAGATCCGCGTCTCGTCGGCGAACGGGCGGATGGTGCCCTGCTCGTCCGTGGCGCTCTCCAGAAGGCGCAGGCTCGTCGTGCCCACGGCGATCAGTCGGCCGCCGTGCGCGCGCACCGCGTTCAGCCGATCGGCCGTGGCGGCATCGATCCGGCCCCATTCGGCATGCATGCGATGATCGCTGGTGTCGTCCGCCTTGACCGGCAGGAAAGTCCCCGCGCCGACATGCAGCGTCAGCGTCTCGTGCGCGATGCCCGCCCCGGCCAGCGCATCCATGAGGGAGGGCGTGAAGTGCAGCGCGGCCGTGGGGGCGGCGACGGCGCCGGCCTCCCGCGCGAACATCGTCTGATAATCGTCCTGATCCCGCGCATCGGTCGGGCGCTTGCTGGCGATATAGGGCGGCAGCGGCATCTGGCCCGCGCGCTCCAGTAGCAGTTCCACGGGTTCCTCGCCGAGAAAGGCGAGTGTCATGCCGCCATCGGTGTCCCGCTCGCCCGCGCGCGCCTGAACGCCTGCCGCGAAATCGATGAGATCGCCGGGGCGTACGCGCTTGGCATTGCGCACGAACACTTGCCAGTCCCGCGGGCCAAGGCGCTTGTGGAGCGTGACGCCTACTTTCGCCTCGCCTCGCCGTCCTTCGAGCTGGGCGGGGATGACGCGCGTGTCGTTGAAGACAAGGCAGTCGCCCTTGCGCAGCAGGGCCGGCAGATCGCGCACGCCCCGGTCGTCGATCTGGCTGCCCGCGACCACCATCATGCGCGCCGCGTCGCGGGGCGATGCCGGGCGCAGAGCGATCCGCTCGCTGGGAAGATCGAAATCGAAAAGGTCGACACGCATGGGGCAGGGCCCTTATCCGTCATCGGCGCCGTTGAACAGGGGCGGCCGCAAGGCCGGCGGAAGCGCTCCCCCCTATGGCCGGCGACTCTCCCGTTGACGCGGACGGCTGAACAGCTTGATCGCGATCCAGCCGCCGGCCAGCGGAACCAGGCAGAGAGCGACCGCGAGCGGCAGAAGATACTCGACCTCGAAGCCCATCGCGGCCGCCTGCGTGCCCGCCAGATAACCCGGCAGCATCAGCCCCGGCACCCAGATCAGGCCCGACAGCGCATTGGCGGCCTGAAAGGAAATCTGCGGCATCCTGAGCACGCCCGCGACGACCGGCACCGTCGCGCGGACCGGGCCGAGGAAGCGGCCGAGCAGGACGGCGAGGAAACCGAAGCGGCGGAAGAACAGTCTGGCGCGGGCAAAGGCGATGCGATGGCCCCGCAGCCAGCGATGGCTGTAAATGGCCGGCCCCATGGCACGGCCAAGCGCATAAGATACCCAATCGCCGAGAATCGCGCCCACAATCCCCAGGACAATCACGGGGACCGGTTCGATGATTCCGGCCCCGATCAGCCCGCCGACCGCGATCATCGTGGCGATGGCGGGGATGAAAAGGCCGATGATCACGAGCGACTCCAGGAACGCGAGGACGCCGACGATCGGCCCTGCCCAGGCCGCGTGACGAACGATGAAGTCGAGGAGGAGAGCGGGTAAGTCCGTCATGATTATCGCTTGAACCGATATCCTTGCACTATTGTTCCGGGTCGGCGCCGGGGAGAGCCGCCCGGTTATCCGGACGCGGCCGATAAGGGAACCCAACTTTCACGTCTGGCCGGGTTCGGCAGTTCATGCCGGTTCGTGGATGAACCGGGCATGGCGCAGGACCGCGCCTTCCGGCCCCCCCGGATCGCCGGCATGTCGCTGCGGGAACGCACATCGCCAGCCCTCGCGCGTCCCGGCATTTGCATCCGCCGCGTCCCTTGCTAACAGATGCGTCATGGCTATTTTCCTGCGCGCCGCGGCGCTTTCCGCTCTTCTCCCCGCATCGATGGCCTCGGCCGAACCGCAGACGGTCTCGTGGGACATCGTGGCCGGCCTCACGACAGAGATAGGACCGCGCCTTGCCGGTTCCCCGGCCGAGGCGCGGGCGCGGGACTGGGCTGCCGCGAGGCTGCGCAAGCTGGGCTTTTCCAATGTCGCCATCGAGCCCTTCACGGTGCGCAGCTATGTGCGCGGAGAGGACCGCGCGCGCCTCACCGCGCCTTATGAGCAGCCGCTGGCGATCACGGCGCTCGGCTATAGCGGGACGACGCCGGACAAGGGCATCGAGGCGGAACTGGTCTATTTCCCGACAATGGATGCGCTGCGCGCCGCGCCGGCCGGGTCGCTTGCGGGCAAGATCGCCTTCATCGATCACGCCATGAAAGCCAATCAGGATGGAAGCGGCTATGGTCCGTTCGGCGCCGCGCGGCGGCAGGGGCCGGCTCTGGCCGCGCAGAAGGGCGCCATAGGCACGGTGATCCGCTCGGTCGGAACGGACAGCCATCGCGTGCCTCACACGGGCGTCACGACCTTTCCCGAGGGCGTCACGGCCATTCCCGCCGGCGCCGTGTCCAATCCCGATGCCGATCTCATTGCCCGCGTGGCGAAGCAGGGCAAGCCGATGCGGCTTTCGCTCATGCTCACCGGCCGGACCACGGAGAACCTGCCGTCCGGCAATGTCGTCGCCGATCTGGTCGGGCGCGATCCCTCGCTGCCGCCGATCCTCGTCGCCTGCCATCTTGACAGCTGGGACATCGGCACGGGCGCCATCGATGATGGGGCGGGTTGCGCCATCGTCACCGATGCGGCGCTGCGCGCGCAGCGGGACGGGAAGGCGCTGCGCACCATCCGCGTGCTCTGGGCGGGCTCGGAGGAAATCGGCGTGTTCGGCGGCGCGGCTTATGCGGAGAAACATGGCAGCGAGCCCCATGCGCTGGCCATGGAAAGCGATTTCGGCGCCGGGCGCATCTGGAAGGTGGAGATGAAACTCGGGGCCCAGAACAAGCCTATGGCCGAGCGCATATCCGCCACGCTCGCCGCGATGGGCATCGTGACGGGGCGTGACATGGCGGGCGGCGGTGCCGATGTGGGCGCCATCATCGCGAAGCAGAAGCTGGCGGTGATCGACCTGGCGCAGGACGGCACGGACTATTTCAATCTTCACCACACGGCGGATGACACACTCGACAAGGTCGACCCGGCGCTGCTGGAGCAGAATGTCGAGGCCTGGACGCAGGTGCTGTCCATCGTAGCCAACGAGCCCGGCCCGATCGCGGCCGAATAAGGCGCGGGCTGGCTCCCCCGTAACGGGCAGTGTCTGCGGGGTGGCGCATTGCCGGCGTCGGTCAGATCATGTGGCGCGGGGCATCTGGCCCCGTGGCCGAACCGGCTCAGTCCTGCGCGATGTCTGCCGCGCGGCGATAGCGGAAGACGGTGGCCGGCGGCACATTCCGCACGATCGTCCCGATGCGTTCCACGCCGAGATCGAGCGCATCGGCCACGCTCTCCGCGAGGGGCGGGCGCGGCGAATAAGTGAACTGGATGAAAGCGCCGCCGGGCCTGAGCAACCGGAACGCCTCGGCGACGATGGCATGCTGCAGCGACTTGCTCATGGCCAGCAGCGGCAGGCCGCTGATGACGCACTGATAGCCGCCCGCGCCGCCCGCTGCTTCCGCCAGGACGGACTGGGCCGGCGCCTCGATCACCCGCACGCCGTGAAGGCTCCGGCGCAGGTTGCGCGCCAGCGTCTCGTTGATCTCCACCACCTCGAGCTGGTCGCTGGGCAGGCCAGTGGCCAGAATCTGCCGCGTGAGCGCGCCCGTGCCGCCCCCGAACTCGATGACCGGTCCGCCTTGCGGATCGATCTGGGACGCCATCATCCGGCCCAGATAGGGGCTGCTCGGCACGATCGACGCCGTCTGCCGGGGCTTGCGAATCCAGGCATGGAGAAACTTAATATAGTCGCTGGCGCTTGTGCGGCGCTCCGTCAGCACAGATCCCTTGGTGGCCATTGCCCCTCACACAGGCGTTCACGAGACCGTCACACTAAGAGCAGGCCGGGGTCATGAAAAGAGGCAAGATGCAGGACATGCACTTTGCCCGCCGCCGCGCTCCGAAAGCCACGCTCGCTTGCGGTCAATCTGGCCGGTGGATGTCATCCCGGGCATCGGCAAGCCTCGCCGACAAGCGGGCGCGCAGCGATTCGAGCGTGATCCCCGCCGTCTCCCGCACCATGTCGTCCGAACGCAGCATGCGCGCCAGATTCTCATGCCTCTGGCACAGCTCGTCGATCGCCTGGAGAACGCTGAAATGGCTGCGCACGACAACCGGGTCGCCGCAGAGCTGGACGCCGAAATCCTCGATCACGAGTCGGATACGGTCCAGCTCATCCGCGATGAGGCCGCGCATGAACGGCTCGGACGGCTGGGCGCGTTCAGGGAGGGGCAGGGGAGCAGGGGAACGGGATGCCATGTGCCGCGGTCGACGTCGGTCTCAGTGCACGACATGCCGCACGGCCGCGATCAGCCGCTCGGGATCGAAGGGCTTGACGATCCAGCCTGTCGCACCGGCGGCGCGCGCCAGCGCCCGCTTCTCGTCCGATGCTTCCGTGGTGAGCACGAGGATGGGACGGCCGACATGGCGCCGGCGTTCCTCGCGCAGCCGCCCGATCAGCCCGAAGCCGTCGAGTCGCGGCATGTTGATGTCGGTGATGATGAGATCGACGTCATGGTCCTCGAGCCAGTCGAGGGCTGCCTGGCCATCCTCGGCTTCGATCACTTCAAAGCCATTGCCGGCCAGCGTCATGCGCAGCAACGCGCGCATGCTCCTGCTGTCGTCGACCGTCAAAATCCGTGTTGTCGGCATGGACCGCCTTCCGTTGCTGGCCATCCTGCCGGCCTTCTGACCGGACGATAGGGAGATCGCGTTTATAAATGGTTCCGCGACCGGCGCGGCCGCCTATCAGCCGGCCCATGATCCGCGAGCGATCAACGCGCGGACGCGGACCGGCAAGGGCGGGGCAAGGAGTCTGGATAGGGGTGGGGAGGGGTCTTCCGCGCCGACTGCGGGCCGAGTGGGAGAAGCCGGCGGCAATCGGCGCGGGAATGCGCTCTCTTTACACGCCGATCCGTCAACAAATGGTAAATGCCTCTCAGGGGCTCTCAGATCTCGGCCTGGATGAGCCAGTCGTGGAACAGCCTTACGCCGCGGCGCTCCAGTGCCCTGGGCCGGCAGACGAAGAAGTAGCGGTAGGGGCTTTCCACATGGATGTCGAACAGGCGCACCAGGCGCGGATCATGGGCATGCGCGAAGTGACGACCATGCATGATCGCAATGCCGAGCCCCTGCGCCGCCGCTTCGAGCATGAGCGCGCCCGAATCATAATAATCGACCGAGGCGGGCATCAGCTGCGGCAGGCCC
This sequence comes from Sphingobium lignivorans, assembly GCF_014203955.1. Lineage (NCBI taxonomy): Bacteria > Pseudomonadati > Pseudomonadota > Alphaproteobacteria > Sphingomonadales > Sphingobiaceae > Sphingobium > Sphingobium lignivorans. The sequence continues at coordinate 3,245,334 of NZ_JACHKA010000001.1, read as the reverse complement.
ACGGCCTCCTTCCACACATCGAATGTGGCGGACATGTCGCGATGAACCAGGATGGTCTGGCGCGCGATATCCTGCGGCGTCCGGATGGCCTTCTCTCCTTCGAGCATGGCCCGGGACCCGATGAGATAGACGTCGTCACGATCAAGCTCGCGCGCGTACAGGGAGGAATCGACATCGCGCGCAAGCGCGATGGCCGCGTCCAGCCCTTCTCCAAGCCGCGCGATGGCGTTCGGGCTGGTGTCGACGTCGAGATGCACGTCGGGATGCGCGCGATGGAACTCGCCAAGCCGCGGAAACAGCCGCTGACTGGCGAAGAGCGGCAGCATGCCGAGGCGCACCCGCATGGTCCGCGCGCCGCTTGTCGCCGTCTCGATCGCCGCGCTCAGCGCATCGAGCGCCGGGGCGATCTCCTTCAGCAGGCCGACCCCATGCTGGTTGAGTTCCAGCTGCTGATGCTTGCGATCGAACAGGTTGTAGCCAAGGAAGCGCTCCAGCGCCTGGATACGACGGCTGAGCGCCGGCGCCGAAAGGGCGAGCTCCTCCGCCGCCGCCTTGACGGACCCCGTGCGGGCGACTTGAACGAATGCCTCCAGGGCCGTCAGCGGGGGTAGGCGGCGCATGAGGGTCAGCGATCCTCGGACATATGCTGCATCGCACAAGCATGCCGCAAGCGCGGGCAAGACGCCAGCAGCTTTTCACAGGAATGTCGCATAGCCGCCCGTTTCCCGGGGCAGGGCGGCAGCGGCGGGCGCTTCGCTTGTCCCTGGGTGGGGGAGCGCGCGGGCCCGCAAGGCGCCGCCGGAATGCCACACATGCGGAAAACCCGGTGCGATCAGGGTCCGGGCCGCCGATCCCGGGTTCAGTTGCGGCGGCCGCGTTGCTAGGAAGCGCCATCCGCCTGCCGGATGGCAGGACGACAAAGACATGAAGGGATTTCCATGCATCGCTCCATTCTTGCCATTGCCCTGGCGTCAGCCAGCCTCTCGGCCTGTTCGGCCCGCCTCTCCGAAACGGCCGCACCAGCTGCACCAACCGCGCCTGCTGCTGCGGAAACTGCCGCCGCGCCCAAGGCCGCCATCGGGGACTTCGGCTTCGACATGAACGGCATGGATGCCGGCGTCGCGCCCGGCGACGACTTCTATGCCTATGCCAACGGCACCTGGGAAAAGGCCACGCCGATCCCCGAGGACAAGTCCAACTATGGCATGTTCACCGTGCTCGACGATCTTTCCAAGCAGCGCACGCAGGAAATCCTCGATGAGGCCAAGAACGACGCCACCAGCAAGATCGGCAATGCTTATGCTGCCTATCTCGATGCGGCGACGGTCGAGGCCAAGGGGCTGGCGCCGATCCAGCCCTGGCTCGATTCCATCAAGGCCGTGAAGAGCCGCGCCGACTATGTCGCGCTGCTGGCGCAGACGCCGCGCAATGGCGTCTCCGGCCCGTTCCGGGGCTATGTGGGACAGGATGACAAGGCGCCCGATCAGTATATCTTCGTGATGATGCAGGGCGGGCTGGGGATGCCCGACCGCGATTATTACCTGCAGCCGGGCGAGAAGATGGAGGCGACGCGCAAGGCCTATGTCGCGCATCTCGCAAAGATGTTCGCGCTGGCCGGCGAGCCGGACGGAGAGAGACGTGCCGCCGCGATCATGGAACTGGAGACGGCGATCGCGAAGATCCACTGGAGCCGGGTCGACAGCCGGGACGCCGAGAAGACCTATAACAAGATGACCCTCGCCGAACTGGCGAAGCTCGCGCCGGGTTTCGATTTCGCCGGGATGCTCAAGGGCGCGGGGATCCACAGCGATACGCTGCTGGTCTCGCAGCCGAGCGCCATCAAGGGCGAAGCGGAGATTCTCTCCAAGGCGCCGCTCGCGGTGCTGAAGGATCAGCTCCTGATCCGCAGCCTGGACGATTATGCGGATTATCTGCCCGACGCGATCGGCGCGGAGAGCTTCGCCTTTTACGGGACGACGCTCAGCGGCACGCCGCAGCGCGAGGAGCGCTGGAAGCGCGCCGTCAACTTCGTAAAGGGATCGCTCGGCGAGGAAGTGGGCAAGGTTTATGTCGCGCGCTACTTCCCGCCCGAGACGAAGGCTGCGGCGGACGAGCTCGTGCGCAACGTGCTTGTCGCGATGGGCAAGCGGATCGACGGCCTCGAATGGATGAGCGACGAAGCCAAGGCCCGGGCCCACAAGAAGCTGGACGCCTTCATCCCCAAGATCGGTTATCCCGACAAATGGCGCGACTATGCCGGGCTGGACGTGCGCCGGGACGACCTCTTCGGCAATGCCATGCGCTCCAACCAGTTCGATTATGACTATAATATCGGCAAGCTCGGCCAGCCGATCTATCGCTGGGAATGGTTCATGACGCCGATGGAGATCAATGCCTATGCCAATTTCGGCATGGTCGAGATCGCCTTTCCCGCCGCCATCCTTCAGCCGCCCTTCTTCGATCCGTATGCGGACGCCGCCATCAACTATGGCGGCATCGGGGCAGTGATCGGCCATGAGATCAGCCATCATTTCGATGACCAGGGCGCGAAATATGACGAAAATGGCCGTCTCGTGCAGTGGTGGACCGAGCAGGACGTGAAGAACTTCAAGGCGCTCACGGACAAGCTCGTGAAGCAATATGATGCTTATGAACCCCTGCCCGGCGAGCATGTGAACGGATCGCTCACGCTGGGAGAGAATATCGCCGATCTCGCCGGCCTCACGGTCGCTTACGAGGCTTACAAGGCCTCCCTGGACGGGAGGGACGCACCCGTGATCGATGGCATGACCGGCGATCAGCGTTTCTATCTCGGCTGGGCGCAGGTGTGGCGTCGCAATTATCGCGAGGCGAATCTGCGGCAGCGGCTGCTGACCGACCCCCATGCGCCTTCCAAGGAACGCGTGGCGATCGTGCGCAATCTCGACCCCTGGTATGAGGCTTACACCGTGCCCGCCACGGCCCGCTTGGCTCTTTCGCCGGAGAACCGGGTGCGCATCTGGTAACCGGTAAAGTCGTTGCTGGCAGGACTACAGGGCGCGCATTCAAAGGGTTAATGCGCGCCCTTTCCTTTCTCATTGAAGAACTGGCGGCGAGGTCCTGAGAAGCCAGATAAGTTACTGATATTGCTTATTATAAATTCGTGCCGTTTCGAGACAGGTGCGCTCGCAGGGTTGACGCAAAACGTTAATAATTCGTTGCGCGCGACCCCGAACCATGAGATCATCTTTCATTGGGTATGTGGGAGACGTTCAATGAAGAAGCAGTTGATCGCGGCTTCGGCCGCTCTTTCGGCGCTGTTCGCGGCACCGGCGGTGAATGCCGCTGTGGTCGATCCGATCGATCTGACGGGCAAGACGACTGACTCCTTCAGCGGTGTGATCGCCAGCGCGGGAGCGTTCACGGACGTCTTCTCGTTCACGCTCGACAAGGCGAGCGCGATGACGTCTTCTTCGATCACGTCCATTCTGACGGCGCTTGGCGGTGCCGGCGACATCGACTTCACGCAGGTCACCTTCAACAATTCGATCTTCTTCGACGTCGAGACGAATTTTGCCGGCACGACCGACGTGGCTCATATCAGCGGCGTTTATCTCGCGGCCGGTTCCCATCAGCTGACGGTGAGCGGCTTTGCCTATGCGCCGGCAAGCTATGGCGGCAATATCAACATCCTGCCGGTGCCCGAGCCAGCAACCTGGGGCCTGATGCTTGTCGGTCTCTCGGCGCTGGGCTGGGCGATGCGGCGTCGCAAGCCGCAGGCGCAGATCAGCTTCGGCTGAGACGGTCCGACGGGACTTCGCGCTCCATCGGTTCACACAGAAGGCGCCATCCTGAACGGATCGGCGCCTTCGTCGCATCGAGGGCGGGCGGCTGGCGCTTGCTGCCGGGATTCGATCTCCCTAAATGCTGCGTTGCGATCTTTGGTTAATGAATCGCCAGCCTGCGGACGGCGGATTCCCGACGCCTCCGATCCTGCCCAGCGGATTGAGATGATTGATTTCTAGCGAGAATGCGGCGTTTTCCGTGCCGTTTTCCTGCCCCGAGGCATCTCATTCTGACACAGGGGCGAAATCAGTTATGCCTAACATGCTTGAATTTCGCGAGCGCGAAAGGCATTAAGGAATCGCCAACCAAGGCATGTGGGAGAATTTTATGAAGAAGGTTGTGTTTGCGGCGGCAGCCGCAATGGCGGCACTCGGCCTCGCGCCGGCCGCTAACGCTGCGGTCGTTGATCCGATCGACCTGTCGGGCGGCAAGGTCACCGACGCGTTCACCGGAGTGGTTTCGGGCGCCGGCGATTTCGTCGACACCTTTGACTTCTTTCTGGACACGCCGAGCGCACTGACCTCGTCGTCGATCACGTCGATCCTGACGACGCTCAAGGGCGCCGGGGATATCGACTTCACGAAGGTGTCGTTCAACGGCACGATCCTGTTCGATATCTACAACAACCAGTTCGGTGGCGTTGACCTCGCAACTGTCGCTGGCGTCTGGCTGGGTGCCGGTGCGCACACGCTCGTCGTCGAAGGTACGGCCTTCGGTGCTGCGAGCTATGGCGGCAACATCAACGTGTCGCCGGTTCCCGAGCCCGCCACCTGGGCCATGATGGTTGCCGGTATCGCGGCTGTCGGCATGACGATGCGTCGTCGCGCTCGGAACGTCCGCGTCGCGTTCAGCTGATCAAGGCAGGGACGAGCGTCAGGCTCGTCTCCGCTCTCAAAGCAAAGAAGAAGGCGTCAGCATCGTGGGATCGCTGGCGCCTTTCTCTTTTCCGGGCTGGCGCGCCATGTCCGGTTGAACCTCTGGATTGATCGACATTCAGATGATGGCGTAACGGGAATGGTGGTTCTTCGGAACCGGGCGCGCAGCGCATTCAAGGCAGGGCGCGCGGAAAGCCGGGGAAGCGGAAACCACCCGCTGCAATCGCCGGTGCGGATCTCGATCGGTCCTGGAGTCGCAGGACGTGCTGCGCTCTCCGGCAGCTTCCTGTCTACGGCGGATGACAAGCTGGAACTGGAGGCCCGAGGGGAGCGGCCCCGGCCCAATGGGGCGACCGATGCGGCGCGGATCAAAACGCCCTGAACGCGCTGCCCCGTCCACTATCTTGCTGCGCGATGTCCTTCGATCAGCGCCTTCCGGCGCCGTCGCGAGGCTGGCAATAGTGGTCGTCTGTCCATGCACGCGCACTGTCCCGCGAGGGCGGGCGTGATGACGTCTCGGCCGCTTCCGGAAGCGGCTGCTACGCGCATTGATGCTCTCCCTCCTTCGCGTGGCGGACTGCCCACATTTGAGAGGTCGGTTGTCGCGAACGCCCCCGGGCACCTATGCATGCCCTTGCGCCAGCCGATGCGCTCGCAGCGCCATGCTTCCGAAGCCCAAGGGCGCGCCGGATGGGCCGGGGCGCTGCAATTCGGGCAAGTATTCCAGTGAAATGATCCGGTATTTCGAGCCGGAGCGCGAGGGCTGAGACGAACAGCCGGCGGCAGCGCCCCGGCTTGTTCCACGGCCTTCATGTCATGAAGTCAGCACAGGTTACCGCCCGGCTTCGTGACGGCAGATTATCCCGCCGGATGCCCGCCGGGCGCCGGCGCCGCGGCCTGCTGGTCGCCCTCGATCCATGCACGGACGATCTTGGTTGGCGTCGCGGGAGGCTCGCCCTTGGCGATGGCGTCCACGCCGGCCATCCCGTCGATCACCCGGCCGAAGACGGTATATTTGTTGTCGAGTTGCAGGCGCGGCATCAGCATGATGAAGAACTGGCTGTTGGCGCTGTCCTCGCTTTCCGCGCGGGCCATCGAAACGGTGCCACGCATGTGCGGGAGCCAGTTGAATTCCTGCTTGAGGTCCGGCAATTCCGAGCCGCCGGTGCCGTCGCCCTTGGGATCGCCGCCCTGCGCCATGAAACCATCGATCACGCGATGGAAAGCGAGACCGTTATAGAAGCCTTGCCGCGTCAGTGACTTGATCCGCTCGACATGGCTGGGCGCGATGTCCGGGCGCAGCAGGACGCGCACCCGCTTGCCATCGGAAAGCTCCAGCACCCAGACATTCTCCGGCGTGACCGGCGCCATGGCGGTGACCGGCTTCACGGCGGTTTTCTCGGCCTCGTCACGCAGCGCGTCGGCATCCTTGCGCGCGCGGGCGGCCATTTCCGCTTCCTTGAGAACGTCCGCGCCCGTGCGCTGCGCGAAGGCCGGCGTGACGCCGGTTGCCAGCAAGGCGACGGCCAGGGCAGGGCCGATCAGACGGGAAACACGCATCATTCGAGTCCTCATTTCATGTCCCTGGCCGCGCATGGCTGAACCTGCGCTGACCGTTTTCATCACGTCTTTCTGGCCGCGATCCGGGCCAGCATGTCGTCCCGCACCGTGGGCGGCACGAACCGGCTGATATCGCCGCCCAGATACGCGATTTCCTTGACCAGGCGCGAGGCGATCGGCTGCAGCGCAACGTCCGCCATCAGGAATACCGTCTCGATGCCCGGATCGAGATACTGATTCATGCCGGCCATCTGATATTCATACTCGAAATCGGCAACCGCGCGCAAACCGCGCAGGATGATCGATGCGCCGACCGAGCGGGCATAATCGATCAGCAGCGAATCGAACGCGCGCACGTCGATCTCGGTGTCGGCAATGCCTGCGCATTCCCGGCGCACCATCGTCAGCCGCTCTTCCAGGCTGAACAGAGGCGATTTGCTGGGATTGGTTGTGACGCCTATGACCAGCCGGTCGACCAGCTTCGCGCCGCGCCGGATGATGTCCATATGGCCGAGCGTGACCGGATCGAAGGTGCCGGGATAAAGGCCGATGCGCTGTACCATGATGATCCCTCAGTGCTTGCGCGCGATGGCGAAGTCCGCGATCTCGCGCAGCAACGCCGCTTCGTTGCCGAAGCCATGGAGATGATCCTTCGCCTGCGCGACCAGCATCTCCGCCTGTGCGCGCGCCTGCGCCGGCCCCATCAGCGAGACGAACGTCGCCTTGCCGGCCACGGCATCCTTGCCCACGGCCTTTCCGGTCGTTTCGGCATCGCCTTCCACGTCAAGCAGATCATCCGCGATCTGGAAGGCAAGGCCGAGGTCATGGGCATAGCCGCGCAGACCGACGCGCTTGTCTTCCGGGACCCGCGCCAGGATCGCGCCGGCCTCGACGCAGAACAGGATCAGCGCGCCTGTCTTGAGCTGCTGCATGCGCGTGACCGTGGCGAGGTCGAAGGCCATGGTCTCGGCGATCAGGTCCATCATCTGGCCGCCCGCCATGCCGCCCGGGCCACTCGCCGCGGCCAGTGCCTTCACCAGCTCGCAGCGCGCGAAGGGATCAGGATGCGTCCGCTCGTCGACGAGGATGGAATAGGCCAGGTCGTGCAGGCAATCCCCGGCGAGAATGGCTGTCGCTTCGTCGAAGGCCCGATGCGTTGTCGGCTTGCCCCGGCGCAGATCGTCATTGTCCATCGCCGGGAGATCATCATGGATCAGGGAGTAGACGTGAATGCACTCGACGGCGAGGCCAGTGCGCACGGCGCTCTCGAACGACACGTTGAACAGGTCGCAGCTCGCCTGGACGAGCAGGGGGCGCAGCCTTTTGCCGCCGCCGATCGCGCTATGGCGCATCGCGGCGTAGAGCCGGGCACGCTGGTCCTCCGGCAGCGCGAGACACTGATCGAACTGGCGATCGATCGCCTCGGCCATGGCGGTCATGGCTGCGGGAAGCCGGGGCGGCGCGTCGATGCGCATCAGACTGTCATTCGACCGGATAAGGAGCCGTCTTGGTTGCGTCGCCGCCAGCATTGCTCACGATCTGCTCGATCCGGGCCTGCGCGGCTTCAAGGCGGCGCTGGCACTGAGCGCGCAGTCGGTCTCCCTCTTCATAGAGCGTGATGGACTGCTCGAGAGGCACGTCGCCGCGCTCAAGCTGCTGGACGATGGCTTCCAGGCGTCGGAGCGCATCCTCGAAGCTTAACATCTGGGTTTCGGCGCTGTCAGCCATGGTCCCTGCATTGACCCGCCTCCCGCACAGGGTCAAGCGCTCTCATCATCCAAAGGAAAAATGCCCGGCTGTCGCGGAAATTGAGTTGACCACGCAAATGCAGCACGAAATAGAGAGAGGGCTATGAAAAACTCACGTCGCACCGCAATATCGATGGCGCTTTGCGCCTCGCTCCTCACCCTGGCTGCCTGCAACAGCGAGCCGGATTCCTCCAACATGAGCGCCGACGATCCGACGGCCGAAGAGCTGGCGAATGCCGCGCCGCCGCCGGCCGTACCGATGATCAAGGCCAGCCACACCTATCGGTGCAAGGACAACAGCCTGATTTTCGTCGATTTCATGACCGACGACAAGACGGCCAACTTCCGCTCCGCCAAGGATGCGCCGGTGGTCCACCTCGCCGCTCCGGAGGCCGGAGAGCCTTTCGTCTCGGCCGATGGCGCCACGACCATCACCGGTTCGGGCGACGAGATCAGCTACAACGGCCAGGCCTGCAAGACCGGCTGAGCCGGCGAGCGGTCGTTCCGTTCCTTTTGCTCTTTCCAGGCCGGCTCCGCGAGAGCCGGCCTTTTCATTGGCCCGCCGTCATTTCGCCGGCGGTGCGGGTCTGGGCCGGGCCAGTTCTGCCGCGTCCCAATGCTCGTCGGCCTTGCCGTCCACGAAGCGCCACATGTCGAACCAGCTGGTCGAGTAGGTCTTGCCGGGCTCGGTCGGGTGAGGGAGAGTTCGGCCCATCACGACGGAGACGAGGTCACCCTGCGCGAAGACGGCGACAATGGGCGTCTTCAAGGGGCCGCAAGGTTCGGTCCGCGGCCGGCTGCCAAAATATTTCATGACCGGCGCAAGGCCGGACACGACATTCGGATTGTGCTGGATGTAGCGCTCCGTGAGCCATTGCCCGGCGTCGCTCCAGTGATTGCACTGCAGCAATTCCCGCATGATGTGGAGCGCAGCCTGTTTGTTGCGGTGTAGAACGGGGTCGCTGTCCGTGAAGAGTGCCTCCGGATTGTCGACTCCGGTGACAGGCTCCTGCGCCTGGGCGGGCATGGGCGCTGCAAGGCTGAGCAAGGCGAGGGCCGCGAGCGAATGACGAAGCATGATGTCCTCTCCCCGGGGTTCTCCCCGGATCCATTGGTATCGCGGGCAGAATGCTTGATTGCCGGGGAGAAGACTAGTCTGGAGAGGAAGGGAAATGAAACCTTCTTTGCACGGGCAGGCCGCGTGCGGTCCGGACCAGTGTCAGCGAACCAGCAGGTCCGTCGGCAGGACCGCGTCGGACAGCACATGGCGCATCCGCTCCCAGCGCGTCGCCTCGTCGGGCGCGCCGCGCTCGACATAGTCGTGCACCAGCGTGCGGCCGAGATGATAATTGATGACGTAGCTGCGGTAATGCTCGATGAAACCGAGTGACTGCTCGGCCCGCTCGGCGCTCACCAGCTGATAGGTCTTCAGCAGTTCCAGGGCGGTCGCCCGGTCGACTTCGCCATCGAGATACATTTTCGCGATGGTCATGCGCGCGCCGCCCAGTTCCTCCGTTGCCTTGCGGACCTTCCACAGCGCCTCGGCGCCGGCGGGATCCAGCCCGGCGAGCGGGAAGAGCACATCGCGTTCGAAAGCGAGCTGCTCCTCGCCCGGGAATGCGAGGTCGATTCCGTAATTGGCGCTGCCCTCGGCAATCAGGCTCTGCGGCGAATAGAGCGGATTGACCTGATATTCCTTCCAGCCTCGCTGCCCGACGAGCGTCCGCTCGATCATGATGTTGAGCACATGATGGCCGGGATAGCCTTCATGGCATCCAAGGTCGACCGCGCGGCCGACCCTGGCGGGCAGGTCCATGTTGATCTCGATGCGGCTGTGGAAGGCGCCCTTGTAGTAATTGTAGCCGGACCATGGCTTGTCCGTGACGAACCCCATGTCGAAGCTCTCGTCGGCCGGCAGGTCGAAATGGGCGAGCGTGCGCCGGCGGCACTCTCCGATCGCCGCTTTCATGACAGCCGGCACGCGATCCTTGGCCACGACATAGCGATCCTGAAAGGCATCGACCCGCGCGGCCAGCGTGCCCGGTCCGGGCAGCAATGTCTCGAGCCGAGCTAGCAGATCATCATAATGAGAGAGCGGCTTGAGATCGGGCCGAATGCCGAACAGGCCTTCCGCTTCATCAAGGAACGGGAAGCGCGCGCCGCCGATCATGGCGAGGCGCGTGGCCGCCGCGCGATAGAAGCCGCGAAGGGCGCGGGCGCGGGCCTGATCCTGCGGCGCGCGCAAGGCGGGCGACAAGGCATCGATCCGCACGACCGCCGCTTCCGCCGCCTTCTGCAGGTCCTTGCGGGAGCGGGGCGCGCTGTCCGCCGCCGCTTTCAGGGAGGCCGGTCCATAATAAGCGTCGACATATTCCGCTTCGTGCGTGCCCACTTCCAGCGCCAGGGAAAGGAAGGTGCGGGCCAGCTCCGCGAGAGCCAGGCTGGCCTTGCTGCTTTCATCCTGCGCCTGCGCCGCACTGTGCTGCGGCGCATTGGGGGATTGCGCGGTCGCGCTGCCGGCGCACAGGAGAATGGCGAGGGCGGCAGCGGCCTGGAAAGGGCTGGCGGCGCGAAAGCGGGGGAGTCCGGTCAAGTGCATGGCCCTCACTCTGGCGCCTCGCCCGCGACCTGTCGAGTGCGCGCCGCGCAAATCTGCGCAAACGCCGCCGAGCATGGTTGTGCCGTCCGGGATGCAGCGATAAAGGCGCAGCATGTCGACCAACACGCCCGCCATCACGCCCCAGATCGTCGCGGATCATGGGCTCACGCCGGAAGAATATGACCGAATCGTCCAGGCGATCGGTCGAGAGCCCAATCTGACCGAGCTGGGCATCTTTTCCGTGATGTGGAGCGAGCATTGCTCGTACAAGTCGAGCCGCATCCATCTGAAGAAGCTGCCGACAAAGGCGCCCTGGGTGATCTGCGGGCCCGGCGAGAATGCCGGCGTGATCGACATCGGCGATGGGCAGGCCGCCATCTTCAAGATGGAGAGCCATAACCACCCCAGCTATATCGAGCCTTATCAAGGCGCCGCGACCGGCGTGGGCGGCATCCTGCGCGACGTGTTCACCATGGGCGCCCGTCCCGTCGCGAACATGAATGCACTGCGTTTCGGCCGCCCCGATCATCCCCGGATGAAGCACCTCATCGCGGGCGTGGTGCGCGGCATTGGCGGCTATGGCAATTGCGTCGGCGTGCCCACGGTGGGCGGCGAGACCAACTTCCATCCGGCCTATGACGGCAACATCCTCGTCAACGCCATGACGGTGGGCGTGGCCGAGACCGACAAGATCTTCTATTCGGCCGCTTCGGGCGTCGGCAATCCGATCGTCTATGTCGGTTCCAAGACCGGGCGGGACGGTATTCACGGCGCGACCATGGCCTCGGCCGACTTCGGCGAGGACAGTGAGGAGAAGCGGCCCACCGTGCAGGTGGGCGATCCGTTCACGGAGAAGCTGCTGATCGAGGCGTGCCTCGAACTCATGGCGTCCGATGCCATCGTCGCCATTCAGGACATGGGCGCCGCGGGCCTCACCTCATCCTCGGTCGAAATGGCCAGCAAGGGCGGCGTCGGCATCCGGCTGGACATGGACAAGGTTCCCCAGCGCGAAGCGGGCATGACGGCCTATGAGATGATGCTCTCGGAAAGCCAGGAGCGCATGCTCATGGTGCTCAAGCCGGGCAGGGAGGCTTTCGCGGAAGCCATTTTCCGCAAATGGGAGCTGGACTTCGCCGTGATCGGCGAAGTGACCGATACCGGGCGGATGGTGCTCGTCCATCATGGCGAGACGGTGTGCGACATTCCGCTGGGCCCGCTTGCCGATGACGCGCCGGTCTATGACCGGCCCCATGTCCCCACGCCCACACTCGCGCCGCTCGCGACAGTGCCGGACAGCGCTGATCCCGCCGCCGACCTGCTCAGGCTGATGGGCTCGCCGGACCTCGCCTCGCGCCGGTGGATCTGGGAGCAGTATGACCATATGGTCGGCGCCGACACGCTGCAGCGCCCGGGTGGCGATGCAGCCGTGGTGCGCGTCCACGGCACCAGCAAGGGCCTGGCGATCAGCACGGACTGCACGCCGCGCTACTGTTTCGCCGATCCGGTCGAAGGCGGAAAGCAGGCGATCGCCGAATGCTGGCGCAACATCACGGCGGTTGGCGCCACGCCGCTCGCCACGACGGACTGCATGAACTTCGCCAACCCGCAGCGCCCCGAGATCATGGGCCAGTTCGTGGGCTGCATCGAGGGCATGGCGCAGGCCTGCACCGCGCTCGATTTCCCCATCGTGTCCGGCAATGTCAGCCTCTACAATGAGTCGAAGGCCACCGGAGGGGGCAGCGCCATCCTGCCGACACCGGCGATCGGCGGCGTCGGGCTGCTCGGCGATATCGATCGTATGTGCACGATCGCGTTCAAGGGCACGGGCGACATCATCCTGCTGGTCGGCGAGAGGCATGGCGATCTCGGCCAGTCGCTCTGGCTGCGCGAATGCCATGGCATCGAAGGAAAGGACGCCGGGCCACCACCGCGCGTCGACCTCGAGACAGAACGCAGGACCGGCACCTTCATTCGCAGCGCCATCCAGTGCGGCGCCATCACCGCCTGCCATGACGTGTCGGACGGCGGCGTCGCGGTCGCCGTCGCGGAAATGGCGCTGGCGAGCGGCATCGGCGCGATCCTGGACCAGCCGCTTTCGGGCACTGCCGCGCAGACCTATTTCGCCGAGGACCAGGGCCTCTATGTCATTACGGCGCGCGATGTCGCGCTGGTCGAGCTGCTCAGCCAGGCAGAGGCGCAAGGCATCGAGGTCGCGCGGCTGGGGCGGACGATCGCCAACCGGGTGATCTTCGAGCTGCCGCAGAGCGACCACGCTGTTTCGCTGGCCGACCTGCGCAAGGCTCATGAAGGTTTCTTCCCGGCCCTGATGGACGCGGAGATCTGAGCGAAACGGCCGGGGGATGCTTTCTGCGCTCCCGGTCAGTCGCGCCGCAGGATATATTCATCGTCGCGGTGATTGCCGACCATGAACTGATATTCCCCTGCCTTCCGGAAGCCGAGCGACTGATACACCGCAATCGCGCGCGCATTGCCGGACCAGACGCCCAGCCAGAGCGGCCCCGGGAAATGCTCATCGAGCCAGTCGAGCGCGGTGGTGACCAATCGCCGCCCGAGCCCCATGCCCTGTGCATCCCGCCGCAGGTAGAGCTGGTACAGCTCGCCTGACCTGTCCGTCACATCGGGGTGCGGCAGCTTGCACGGCCCGGCATGCGCATAGCCGACCAACGCACCGTCCCCTGCCTCACAGACCCATGTGGCGTGATCCGACGCGCTGATCTCCGCAGCGATGGTGGGTTCTCCATAGGCCGTCCGCTCGAAGACGCCGAGGTCGGCGGGTGGGTAAGGGACGGCGAAGTCCTCCAGGAACGTCTCGCGAAAGCAGCGCAGCTTCAGGGCGGCCAGCGCGGGTACGTCATGCCTCGTCGCAGGCCGGATGCGAGGGGTGGGCGAAGTGTCAGCCATTGTCGATGCGTCCGAACAGAACATGATAAAGCGTCTCGCCGCCGCTCCGGTCGAAATGATCGACAACGCGGCGTAGAGCGGAGGGCGGGAGAGGCCGGTAGCCCCGATGAGGCACCTGCGCGCCGATCGCGCGGAAATGGCGCATGAGAGCGAGCCCCCCGACGGATGGCAAGCGATAATGGCCCTCCCGGACCTCGGCGCCGGTGGCGATCGCGCTCAGCATCGCCCGCAATTCTCCTGCGTCCGGATAGACGGGAAGGCCGACCGTGATATTTGCCTGTTGATATGCCGTGCGCCAGCCGGAGAAGCTCTCCGCGCCCAGGGTCGAGAAGAACAGGCTGCCGCCCGGCCGAAGCAGCCCCCGAAGGCGGGAAAGGGCGGCGGGGAGATCTTCGAACCACTGGAACGTCAGGCTGGAGACGATCATGTCGAACGCGGCTTCGCGGAAGGCCGGGGCCTCGCCGTCCATCACCATCGTCTCCACGCCGGGGCATCGCCGGGCAGTGGCATCCACCATTTCCGGTGCCAGATCGGTGGCGGTGAGATCTGCCTGCGGCCAGCGGCGGCGGAGCTCGGCAGTAAGGAGACCTGTCCCGCATCCGATCTCCAGAATCCGCTCCGGCGGAGCGGGGCGTGCCGCGCCTGCCCAGGCTGCCAGATCCTCGGCGACCGCGCGCTGGACCGGGGCGTGCGCGTCATATTGCCCGGCAGCGGCGGCAAAGGCGGATCGGATCAGTGCCTTGCGTTCGAGGGGCATGCGCCGCGCTTGCCATGCCGGGGGCTGGACGTCACGCCAAAAGACGATAGGAAGCGCCATGGCAGACGAGAGCTTTCGCATCGGTGGGCTGGATTTCCTGCGCGGTTGCGCGGTGATGGGGATCCTGTTTCCCAATATCGTCCTTTTCGGATTGCCGTCTGCGGCGCTGTTCAATCCCTTCACGGTGGGGACGACCGGGACGGGCGATCTGGCTGCCTGGCTGTTCAATTTCCTGCTGGTGGACGGGAAGATGCGCGCCATCTTCGCCATGCTGCTCGGCGCCTCCACGCTGCTGGTCATGGAATCCGCCGAGATGTCCGGCCGGGACGGTATGCGTGCGCATCGCCTGCGGATGCTGTGGCTGCTGCCGATCGGCCTCGCGCATCATCTCCTGCTGTGGTCGGGAGACATCTTGCTGATGCTGGCCCTTTGCGGACTCATCGCGACGCTCTTCGTGCGGCTGGAGACGCTGGGCCTCATCAAGCTCTCGCTGGGGCTGCTCGTCCTGCAGACCATCATCGATCTGTCCGTCACGCTGCCGGGTTTCGGCGTCCGTGCGGCAGCCGCGGCGCCCGGCGCATCCGCCGCTGCCGTGGCGCGCTGGCAAGGATATGCCGATCAGCTGGGTATCGGCGAGAGTGGCGCCGTCGCCCGGGAAATCATCCGCTATCGGTCCGGCTATGGCGAGATCTTCGGCGAGCGCTTCGCGTCCTTCGCGAGCGACATGCTTGGTCAGCTCGTCTATTTCCTGCCGGAAATGCTGGCCTTTACCGCGCTTGGCATGGCGATGCTGAAGGGCGGTTTCCTGGCCGGACAATGGGCGGTTTCCCATTATCAGGCGACGTGGCGCCGCGCCTTGCTGGTGGGGCTGGTCCCCATGGGCGGGCTGGCGATCTGGGTGCTCGTCTCGCATGATCCTCTGGCGGCCCAGTCGGCGGCTTTCGGCTGGTCCATTCCCCTGCGCCTTCCCATTGCCGTGGGACTGGCGGCGCTCGCCATGGGAATCGCGGCTGCCCGGTCCCAGTCACTGCCCGTGCGGCTCATCGAGTCGGTCGGTCGTCTGGCCTTGTCCAACTATCTGCTCACGAGCCTCGCGATGACCACGCTCTTCTACGGTTATGGTGCGGGTCTGTTCGGCCGGCTGGACCGGGCGGGCCTCATGCTCGTGGCCGTGGCCATGATGGCCGTGATGATCGCCTGGTCCACACTGTGGCGTCGTCAGTTCGGGCAGGGGCCTGCCGAACGGCTGTGGCGCTGGGCAGCCCGCCGATCCGGCTGAAGACCCTCGCGGCATCTCCCTGTGGGCCATGCGCGCCATCCATATCTGGTTGCGCCGGGGCGAGTCTGTCGCCTAGACAGCACCCTGTTACGGGTTCCCGCGCGAGCGGGGAGCAAAAGGGAAGTCCGGTGCGCGGTCCGCCGCAAGTCCGGTGCTGTTCCCGCAACTGTAACCGGCGAGTGACGCGCCTTTCATGCCACTGTGGCGGTCGGGATGTTCCCGGCCAATGCCATGGGAAGGCGGTGCGGATGCATTGACCCGGGAGCCAGGAGACCTGCCCGTTGACAGTCTGTCCTTCGCCGGTCGGGATGTGCCGGACGAACGGGGCCGAAACCCTCGCGTGACGACAAGGCAGAAGGACGTCGCCGGCCACTTGGCCGGGGGCGGCTCATGGCAAAGGACGTCATGTGACGCGAGGAAGAAGACATTCGGCAGTGCCCGTCGCGGCGCTTGGTTTGCTCATGCCGGTTCCGGCAATGGCACAGGCGATGCAGGAGACGATCATCGTCACCGCCACCGGTGCCCCGCAGGACCGGGACGAGAGCGGGCAGGCGATCAGCATCATCGACAGCGCGACGATCGATCGCAGCCAGTCCTGGAGCGTGGGGGATCTGCTCGCCCGGCTCCCTTCAGTGCGGGTGAACAGCAATGGCAGCCTGGGCGCGGTGACGGGGATTTCCCTGCGTGGCGCGGAAACCGGGCAGACGCTGGTGCTCATCGACGGCGTGCCGGTCAATGATCCGGGCAGCACGGCCGATGCGGTGGACTTCGGCAATCTGCTCGTGGGGAACATCCGGCGGATCGAAGTGATGCGCGGCTCCAATGCCGTTCCTTATGGTTCGGAAGCGATCGGCGGGGTGATCGACATCTCGACGCGCGATCCGGACGTGCCCGAGGGCTTGTCCCTGCGCGGGTCGGCTGAAGGCGGCTATGCCGAGACGATGCGCGGGACGGCCGATCTGGGTTGGCGGGCGGGAGAGCTGCGGGTGGATGCAGGCATTGCGGGCTTGCGCACCGACGGCATTTCCAGCGCCGCCACGCGCTTCGGCGCCAGCGAGCGCGACGGGCTGGAGAACTGGACGGCGCATGCGCGCATCGAGGCACCGCTGGGGGCCGGCCTCAGCCTCGATCTGCGGGGCTATGCCATCGACGCGACGCTCGATTATGACAGCTTCTTCGGAGCGCCGGCGGACAGTGCCGATACCAGCAAGTTCCGTCAGGCGACGGGCTATGCCGGCCTCAATGCCAGCAGTTTCGGCGGCGTGCTGCGCAGCCGCCTGTCGGTGACCTATCTCGGCAATCGCCGCGACTATCGCTACGCGCCCGACGGGCCTGTCGAATTCGGCTATCGTGGAGAAAACTGGCGGATCGACTATCGCGGCCAGATGGCAGCCGCGCCCGGCGTGGACCTGACGTTCGGCTACACGCACGATGCGCCGAATTACCGCTTCTTCGGTTTCGGTTCGGACGAACGGCACGAAGCGAATACGGACAGCGTGCATGGCATGCTGATCCTCAAGCCGACCAGCCGGTTTTCGCTCACCGGCGGCGTGCGCCATGATTCGCACAGCGCCTTCGGTGGCGTCACGACTTTCGGCGCCAATGCCAATCTCGGGCTGGCGGACGAGCGGACGCGCATCCGCTTCGCTTATGGCGAGGGCTTCCGCACGCCCTCGCTCTATCAGCTTTACGACACGTTCAGCGGCACCAGCGACCTCGCGCCAGAGCGGTCCGAGAGCTACGACCTCGGGCTGGACCGGCGCATCGCGGACGGACGGGGCCGTGTCTCGCTGACCCTGTTCACGCGCACGACCCGCAACCAGATCGATTTCGACATGGCGACCTATCGGTACGCCAATCTGGCCCGCACCAGGGCGCAGGGCGTGGAGCTGGAAGTCTCGGTGAGCCCGGTCGACAGTCTCGACCTCGCGCTGGCCTACAGCTTTGTCGATACACGGGATCGTTCGCCGGGCTCGCTGAACTACGACCGGCATCTCGCCCGGCGGCCGGTGCATGGCATCAGTGCGTCAGTGGACCAGCGCTGGTGGTTCGGCCTCGCCACCGGCGTCTCGTTGCGCATGGCCAGCGATGCGGTCGATCCGGTGGCGCCGGCCGGCACGCTCGATGGCTATGTGCTTGTCGATCTGCGGGCAAGCCTGCCGATCAGCGAGCATATCGAGCTTTACGGGCGGCTGGAGAATGCCTTCGATACCGATTACGAAACGGCCTATGGCTACGCGACATATGGCCGCGCCGCCTATGGCGGCGTCCGGGTGAGGATCTGATGCGACTGGGAGGGCT
Source organism: Sphingobium lignivorans (assembly GCF_014203955.1). Lineage (NCBI taxonomy): Bacteria > Pseudomonadati > Pseudomonadota > Alphaproteobacteria > Sphingomonadales > Sphingobiaceae > Sphingobium > Sphingobium lignivorans. The sequence continues at coordinate 3,227,468 of NZ_JACHKA010000001.1, read as the reverse complement.
GGCACTGCTGCTGGCGCTCGCCGGTTGCGGGGTGGCACAGCGCGGGCCGGTGCCGCCCGCCGATCATGCAGGGGCGCCGCCGCGCGTCATGTCCCTCAATCCCTGCATCGACGCCATTCTCCTGGCCGTGGCCGACCCCGGTCAGATCCTCTCGATCAGCCACTATAGCCATGATCCTCGTGCGACCTCGGCTCCGTTGGATGTGGCCCGGCGCTTCCCGGCCAATGGCGGCACGGCGGAGGAAGTGATCGCCGCTGGCCCCGATCTCGTTCTGCTCGGCTCCCATGTCGCGCCGGCGACGCAGCGGGCCATCGCCGACGCAGGTGTGCGCGTGGAAACCGTGGGCGTGCCCGCGACCATCGAGGAGAGCCGGGCGCAGGTGCTGCAGGTGGCGCGGGCGATCGGGCATGAGGCACGTGGCAGGCGCCTGCTCGACCGGATCGACACGGCATTGGCGGCAGCGCGGCCGGCACCGGGTCGCTCGCCGGTGCCTGCCCTCATCCGGCTGGGCGGCGGACTGGTGCCGGGGCAGGGAACGCTGGCGGACGAATTGCTCGCACGGACTGGTTTCCGCAACATGAGCCATGATTATGGCCTTGCGATGTGGGACATGCTGCCACTGGAACCATTGATCGCCCGGCCGCCGCATCTGCTGCTCACGGATGGGGCCGGTCCGGGCACCCGCGAAGCGATGCTCGCGCGGGTTCCGGGCCTGCGAGTGGCCGATTTTCCGTCCCGCCTGCTGCAATGCGCTGGCCCCAATCTCATCGAAGCGGCCGGGACGCTCGCGACGATCCGGCGCGGGGCGACAGGCGCATGAGCCGGGGCGGGAAACTTGCGCTGCTGTGCGCGGGCGTCGTGCTGGCGTTCGTGCTGGCGCTCCTCGCAGGCAAGGTCTGGGTGCCGATCGGGGGGATGGCAAGTGGCGATCCGCGCGCGATCATCATGATGGACCTGCGTCTCCCGCGCGCGCTGCTCGCTATGACGATTGGCGCGGGCCTCGGCCTCTCCGGCGCGGCCTTGCAGGGCTACACGCGCAATCCCCTCGCCGATCCGGCAATCCTCGGCATTTCCGCGCTGGCGGCGCTCGGCGCGGTGACGGCGATTTTCCTCGGCCTGGGTGCATCGGGCGAGATCGTGGCGGCCTTTGCCATGGCGGGGGCCGCGCTGGCGGTTCTGCTGCTCGGCCTGCTTGCGGGCCGAACCGCCAGCGCCGTCGCCTTCCTGCTGGCGGGGACCGTGTTGTCCTCGCTTGCCGGTGCCCTGACCGCATTGCTCATCACATTGGCGCCCAATCCCTTCGCGACCTCGGAGATCATCAACTGGCTGATGGGCGCGTTGACCGATCGGGGCTGGGCGGAGCTGCGGATCGCCGCGCCTCTCGTCCTTGCCGGAAGCCTGCTCGTCCTGGCGCAGGGGCGCGCGCTCGATGCGCTGACGCTTGGCGAAGTGGTGGCCCGCTCGCTCGGCGTCGATCTCGCCCGGCTGCAGTGGATGCTGGCCGTGGCGCTTGCGTTCACGGTCGGCGGATCGGTCGCGGTCACCGGCATTGTCGGCTTTGTGGGACTGATGGTGCCGCACATGCTGCGGCCTTTCTTCGGCGCCGAGCCGTCCCGCCTGCTGCTGCCGTCCGCACTTGGCGGCGCCCTGCTCGTGCTGGTCGCGGACAGCCTGGTACGGCTCACGCCCGGTGCCGGCGAATTGCGGCTCGGCGTCGCGATGGCGCTGATCGGCGCGCCCTTCTTCTTCGCGCTGCTGGCGCGCTACCGACGGGAGCTGGTCTGATGCTTGCGGCTCAGGGCGTGCATGTGAAGGCAGGCGATGCCGTTCTGCTCGACAAGATCTACCTGTCGCTCGCGCCGGGGCGCGTGACGGCGATCATTGGTCCGAACGGCGCCGGCAAGTCGACCTTGCTCGCTTGCCTGGCCGGGCTTCTGTCGCCCGCGCGTGGAGATGTGCTGCTCGATGAAGCGCCCTTGCCGGACCGTGCAGCGAAGGCGCGCGCGCGGGACATCGGCTACCTGCCACAAGACCCGCCGCTGCACTGGAACGTTTCTGTGCGCGCGCTCGTCAGTCTCGGCCGCGTCCCGCATGGCGATGCACAAAGCGAGGCGGGGCAGCGCGCCATCGCGAAAGCGCTGGACGAGACGGGCATGACCGGCTTTGCTGATCGGCTCGCCGGGACCCTCTCCGGGGGAGAGCGCTCGCGGGCCATGCTGGCGAGAGTCCTGGCCGGAGAGCCGCGCTGGCTGCTGGCCGATGAGCCCTTCGCGGCACTCGATATCGCTTATCGCCAGGCGCTGATGATGCAGCTTCGGCAGATCGCCGCGCGGGGCATCGGCGTCGTGGTGGTGGTGCATGATCTCGCGCTCGCGGCGCAACTTGCCGACGAGGTGGTGTTGCTCGATCGTGGCCGGCTGGCGGCGGCGGGCCCCACGAAATCGGTCATGACACCCCAAGCGCTGGAAGCGGTGTTCGGCGTGGCATTCGCTTATGCGCGGCTCGACGAGGACACGGTGCTGGTGAGTCGCCCGCGCGTCTGACGTGCGCCCTTCCGGGCCATCATTCTGCTGTCGCTCGCCACGCGGGTGCGGCATTTTCCGTCGCCTTTCGCCATTGCCGGAGCTAGAGAGGCAGCATGCAGCGATTTGACGTCATCATCCTGGGCGGCGGTCTGGTCGGCCTCAGTCTCGCCATCGCTCTGGGCCGCCATGGCGTGTCCAGCGCCGTCATCGATCCCGCCGATCCGGCCGGCACGCTGGCTCCCGGCTTCGACGGACGCGTCTCGGCCATTGCCAGCGCGAGCTGGAAGCTGTTCGAGGCGATCGGCGTCGCCCCGCATCTGGACGGCAAGATCTGCCCGATCGACCGCATCTGGGTGAGCGAAGGGCTTTCGGGCGGCGCGCTCGATTTCACGCCCGATCCGGACGATGGCTCCATGGGCTACATGATTCCGAACCGCGACATGCGGATCGGCATCGAGGCGGCTGCACGCTTGACCAGCGGCATCACCCGGTTCCAGCCGGACAGCGCGGTGGCGGTGGAGCGGGAGGAGCACGGGGTGCGTGTTCGTCTGGCAAGTGGCGCCGCGCTGTCCGGAAGCCTGCTCGTCGGTGCGGAAGGGCGTGGCAGCCCCACGCGCGAGCTGGCGGGTATTCCCGTCGCCCGATGGTCCTATCCGCACACCGCGCTGGTCACGGCGATCGATCATGAGGTGGCGCACGGCAACACCGCTTATGAGATCTTCTATCCCGGCGGCCCCTTCGCGCTGCTGCCGATGCTGCCCGGCACCCGCTCGGCCATCGTCTGGACCGTGCCCACCGGTCATGCCCCCGCCTATATGAAGCTGCCGGAGACGGCGCTTCTCGCCGAGGCGGAAAAGCGGATGGGCAGTTTCCTCGGCGCGATCAAGCTGGCAGCGCCAGTGCAGAGCTATCCGCTGGGATATCACCGCGCCGCGCGGATCGTCGATCGCCGCCTGGCGCTGGTGGGCGATGCCGCGCACGGCATCCACCCGATTGCGGGGCAGGGGGTCAATCTGGGTTATCGCGATGCCGCCGCGCTCGCGGAAGTCATTGTCGAGGGGATGCGCATCGGCCTCGAGCCGGGCGATGCGCAACTGCTTACCCGCTACCAGCGCTGGAGAGCCCTGGATTCGCTCAGCGTGACGATCATGATGGACGGGCTGGTGAGATTGTTCGATGTGCCCGGCCGTCCGGCCTCCCTGCTGAGGCGGACCGGCCTGTCCGCTGTCCAGCGCCTCGAACCGCTCAAGTCCCGCTTCATGGCCGAAGCGCGTGGGGAGAGCGGCGCCAAGCCGCGGCTCCTGCTGGGCGAAGCGATCTAGCTGCCCGGTTCCGCAAGCGCGGCCCAACCCGCAGGCGTCGCGCCCGGCGAGGCCGCCCCGCCCCATCTCGCGAAAGCATCCGCCAGGGCGAGTGCTCGTGCCTCTTCGATCTGCAGGCTTTCCGCTGGCGCAGGAGGCACGTACATGCGCGGTTAACGTGTTGCAGTGCACAATGCGGCCCATCGCGGTCTTGCATCGACACTCCACCGATATGGGGAAAACGCCAACATTTGGCACCCGGCACTGAGTTGTAGAGCCGAGCATGAGACGGTGCGTCTATAGAAAGGGCGGAAAACAGCCATTTTCGGGAATGGCACGGTCCCTGCATAGAGCAAGACAACAGATGGCCGACTGTCCGGCCAAACGAGATTACAGGAGCCAGATATGCAGACCTACCAGCCTTCCCTCGTCGCCCGGAACGATACCCTGTTGGGCGTCTGCGAAGCGATCGGTGAGGATCTGGGCGTCAACCCCACATGGCTGCGGGTGGCCTTCGCAACTCTGGTCTTCTTCAATCTGACTGCTGCGGTCGCGCTTTATCTCGCCGCAGGCGCGATCGTGCTGGCGAGCCGGCTCCTCTTCAAGGCGCCGCGCAAGGTTGCCGTCCAGCAGCCCGTGTCGACGGTGTCCCCGTCGGACGCGGTTGATGCCGAGAATGACGACCTGCTGCCCGTCGCGGTCGCGGCCTGACTTTATAATCCGTCGCGACGCCTCATCCGGGCGTCGGCGGTGGATCCAAACAGCCTGCTCCCGCGCTCTGATGCGTCCAGGGTGCAGGCTGTCGCAGGCCAGGAGCCTCAGTGGAGGCGCATGCTTCCCTGTCCGTCCTCGCCACGACGGAAGAACTGCATGAGCTGGATGGTCATTTCCGAGCGCTGGGAGAGGCCTTCCGCCTCGAGCAGGCCCTGCTTCGAAGCGGTGTCGAAAGGGGCGATCTGGGCAATGGCGTTGACAAGCGTCTCATCGTCCAGCGTGGCAACGGCATCCCATTCCACGGCATAGCCCAGAGCGTCCGCGAAGGTCCGGGCCTCCTCTTCGAGCGCCGCACGTTCGCTGGGCGCCAGGAATTGCGGCTCCGCTTCCTCCTCGTCCAGCAGTTCGGCCTCGACTTGCCGGAACAGGGTGGTCACGTCGAGTTCGCGCGCGACGCGGAACCGCGTCTCTCCCGTCAGAATGATGTTGAAGCGCCCGTCCTCCAGCGCTTCCACCTCGGCAATGCGCCCGATGCAGCCAACGGAATAAAGCGGCGCAGGCTCGCCCGGACCACTCGGCTGGATCATGCCGATCCGGCGGTCTCGCGCCATGGCCTCCATCACCATCGCACGATAGCGCGGCTCGAAAATGTGCAGGGGCAGATGCATGCGCGGGAACAGGATCGCGCCACCCAAAGGGAAGATCGCCAGGCGCCGTCCCACGATATGGCTTACGCGAAGAGGATGGCGGACAAGCGGCGCCGCTGGGCAGCGACCCAGGGATCCTCAAGACCCACCACCTCGAAGAGCTGGAGAAGCTGCGCGCGGGCCTTCCCGTCCTCCCAGGAACGATCCTTCTCGATGCTCCGGAGCAGGGCATCCGCTGCCGCATCGCGATCGCCATTGGCCATATAGGCGGATGACAGCTCGAACAGGGCTTCATGATCGTCCGGGTTGGCCTCGAGCCGGGCCTGGAGGGGCGCAACATCGATGCCCGGCTTGGCGGACCGGGCAAGCGCGATCGCCGACCGGCCACGCTCGATGGCGGCCTCTTTCGACAGCTCGGGCGGGAGCGAGGCGATGAGCGCCTCGGCCTCGTCGGTAAGGCCTAGCGCAGCCATCGCGCGGACCTGGCCGCCAGCGGCCTCGGCGCTTTCCGGCGCCATTTCGCTGATCTGCGCGAAGATGGCGAGGGCCCGCTCCGCATCGCCTGCGTTCAGCACCTCTTCGCCCATGGCAAGCAAGGGCTCGAGATCCTGCGCGCGCTGCCCGGCTTCGCTCTCGATCGGCAACTGGGCGAGGATCTGGTCCAGCATCTGGCGATACTGGCTTTCCGTCCGGGCCTGAGTGAGATCGGCCACCGGCTGTCCCTGGAAGACGGCATAGACCGTGGGGATCGACTGGACCCGGAACTGGCTGGCGATGAAGCGATTCTCGTCGACATTGATCTTGACGAGCAGGACGCCGCGATCGGCATATTCGGCCGCGATCTTCTCGATCACTGGCGAGAGCTGCTTGCAGGGGCCGCACCATTCCGCCCAGAAATCGACGAGCACGAGCTTGGTCTGCGACGGCTCGACGACGTCGCGGCGGAAGTCCGCAACGGCTTGCTTGTCTTGCTCGCTCAACCCGAGAGTGGCCACGTTCCTGTCTCCTGCTGCGCCCGTTTGACTGGGCCCATATGGGGTGGAACGCGCCTCCTTCGCAAGGGCGCGCCGAATTCTTTGAGGAGATGAAAAAGGGGCTTGCCGCCCCCGGGAGGCGGTGCTAGGTGCGCCGCTCACCCGACCGGGGGCAACTCTCCGGTCCGCCAGAGCGGGCGTAGCTCAGGGGTAGAGCACAACCTTGCCAAGGTTGGGGTCGAGGGTTCGAATCCCTTCGCCCGCTCCAGTTTTCTTCCTTATGTCAATGTGTTGCAAAGCCTCCCATCTCGGGGAGCGCCGGTGCTTGGCTGCTGGTGTCCACCTGGTGTCCAGGGGTTCGGAACCCGCGAGCGTCGAGTGCCCAGCGTAATTGCTCAGATCCCTCATGGGGCGGCTGTGTTTTGCCGCTGAGAGTCGATGCTCCTGGGGAAAGTCATCCCCTGAGCAGGGGCCGACCTGTCTCCCGCTACCCCTTCTAGGGGCACCCCGCACCCTCCGCTCGACAGGCTCTTACAAGGCGTCCGCCCCGGACCAGACGCACAAAGCAGGTCAGGCGAGTGACGGACTCGTGTGCCGAAGGGGTTGTCGATGATGTACCACCAATATCCGTCCGGACCGCGCCGGGCGATGTCATTCGACGTTGCGACCATGTGAAAGTCTTGACCAGTCGGTGTCTTCCCAACGATGTTCCAGTCGAGCACGAGCGATGCAATCGTGTCCGCCACTAAGATGTGGCGGGCGATGATCACCATCGGCAGTTGCGCGCTATAATATTTCAGCAACTCAGCCCGAATGGCCGGGGCCCCGCGCTGTGGTTCGCCATTGGCGCTGACCAATATGGTGTCGGGCTCATAGAAGCCGCACATGATGTCGATATCCATCGAGTTGAAATGCTGGAGGAGCGAGGGGACGATCCCTCCAGCGCGCGGGAGAGTTCAGGCTTGGAAGCCATCGGCAGTTTCCTTGTTGGGTGTCATGAGAAGAGTTTCGGTTCGCAGCGCGGTACGGAATCGCCGGCGCAGATCAGGCCTGAGCCTTCACGGGCAATCGAAACGGTGCGCCGAGCCGATTGAAGGCGTTCATCGCTGCGATCGTGATGGTGAGATCAACCAGGTCCTTGGGTGGGAACGCGGTCGCAGCTGCTGCATAGGCTTCATCCGATGCGTGCGTCTCGCTGAGCAGCGTCACCTCCTCGGCCCAGGCCAGCGCCGCGCGATACTGCTCGGGAAACAGATGAGGCACCTCGGCCCAGACCGGTAGTAGCGCGACCTTGTCGATCGGCATGGTTTTCAGCAGATCGCGCGTGTGCAGATCGATGCAATGGGCGCAACCGTTGATCTGCGAAACACGCAGGAAGACGAGGTGGATCAGTTCCTCAGGAAGGTTGGTGCCTGTGGTGACATAATGGTGGATGCCGAACAGCGCCTTGGCGCCCTGCGGGGCGACCTCGTGCCAGATCAGTCGCTTGTCTTTGCTCATGATGATTTCCTTCCTCTTGGGCGGCGTTCAAAAACGCTCGCCAACCCTGACGACGCAGGAAGAGGCAGTGTGACATATCCGCCGATCTTTTTTCACTCGGGCGGGTTTTCTCCGTTCGTTCCGCGAGTGCCAACGCCATCCCGGGCGCTACGATCTCATCCTTGCTGAGCCGCCGGCCGCCATTCCGGTCGGGTCAGATCAGCTTGTCCAGTGTAAGGGGCAAGTCGCGCACGCGCTTGCCCGTTGCGTTGAAGACAGCATTGGCGAGGGCTGCCGCCACGCCGGTCGTTCCGATTTCGCCGATCCCGCGCGCGCCGAGGGGCGTGCGGGGATCGGGGATGTCGGTCCACAAGACATCAATGTCGGGCACGTCGAGATGCACGGGCACATGATAGTCGGCCAGGGACGTGCTCATGATGCGGCCGGTGCGCTCGTCGAGCAGAGTCTCCTCGGTCAGGGCCATACCCAGGCCCATGATCATGCCACCCTTGAACTGGCTGGCGGCTGTCTTGGCATTCAGGATGCGACCGCAATCGAAGGCACCGACCAGACGATCGACGCGAATTTCGCCCGTGACGTTGCTGACCCGCAATTCGCAGAAGATCGCCGAGGTACTGTGCATGGCGTATTTCAGTATTTCGAGCGGCGCACCGCTTTCGCCGACCACGCTCAGCTCGTGTCGGCCGGCGCGGCCCAGGATGGAGGCGAAGCTTTCGTGGCGGGCGGGATCCTCGACACTGCGCAAGCCGCCGTCCGCGAATTCGACCTCGCCTGGCTTGAGGCCCGCCAGCGGCGTGTCGTTGCCCGCCATCCGCATAAGCTGAACCGCGAGTTTTCCGCTGGCCGCGCTGATGGCCGCCGCCAGTGATGCGGTCTGCGACGATCCGCCGGCAAAGCTGGCGAAAGGCAGGCTCGAGTCCCCGATCGTCACCGTGACGCGATCGAGCGGGAGGCCGAGGCGATCGGCCGCGTGCTGCCGCTGGACCGTCGCGGTGCCCATGCCCATTTCGTGGGCGGCGCTGGCCACATGGGCGTCGCCGGCGGCGTCGATGGTGATCCGGACGGATGTACCGGGCATTCGGGTGAACGGAAAGGTGCCGGTGGCACAGCCCATGCCGATCAGCCATTCGCCGTCCCGCCGCATGCCTGGCTCCGCCGTGCGCCGGTCCCAGCCGATGCGCGCCGCGCCCAGGTCATAGGCCTCCATCATCGCATTCTGCGAGTGGGGCGCCCCGCTCACCGGGTCACGGCTCGCGGCGTTGATTCGGCGCAGTTCGATAGGGTCCATGCCGAGGGCATGCGCCAGCTCATCCATCGCGCATTCGATCGCAAAAGTGCCAGGCGTCTCGCCGGGGCCGCGCATGAAGCTGTTCGCGAGAAGGTCGAGATCGACATAATGCTGGACGATATCGAAGCTCTCGCTGGCGTAGAGGGAGCGGCCAGTGAGGCTGAACCCTTCGTCGCAGACGCTGTGCTGCGGCTTCACGCCATAGCCCTGGTGAAGCAGCGCCTTGAGCTTGCCATCCGCGTCCGCAGCCAGTGCCACCCGCTGCTCGGTCTGTGTGCGCCCGCCGACCAGCCGGTGCATGCTGGCGCGCGAGAGGGTGACGCGCACCGGGCGGCCCGTGAGCTTTGCGGCTGCCGCGCCGAGGATCTGATGATCCCACAGGCCCTTCGCGCCGAACCCGCCCCCGACATAGGGCGAGCTGACATGGACATCGCCTGCCTTCAGCCCGAATATCTTCGCGAGCGAACCGGCGGTTCCGTGGACCATCTGGGTCGCGTCGTGAACGATCAGCTTCCCCTCACGCCAGACGATCGTCGCGGCATGCGGCTCGATCGGATTATGGTTCTCCCAGGGCGTCGTATAGACGGCATCGACCTTGCAGGCCGCTTCGGCGAACTTCCTTCGTGCATCGCCTTTGTCGAGGCGGTTGCGCTCGACAAGGATCGATTCCGGCGTGTAGGCGCTCGCCTTGCCTTCCTCGAAGCGCGTGCGGGCCGCCATGGCATCATAGCGCACGCGGACCAAGGTGGCGGCATGATCGGCCTGCTCGCGCGTTTCGGCGAGGATCACGGCCACAACCTGCCCGTTCCAGCGAATCTCGGCGTCCTGCATGATCGGCAATGTGTGATTGCCGGCGGCCTTCAGGTTGGTCATCCCGATGGGCGGCGGAACGCTCATTCTGGGCGCATTTTGATAGGTCATAACCAGCGCGACGCCGGGCGCCGCTTGCGCTGCGGATATGTCCAGTTCGGCGATCTTGCCGCGCGCGATCGTGGAATGGACGAAGGCCGCGTAGAGAAGCCCTTCCATCGGCACCTCGGCGGCGAACCGCGCCGCGCCGCGCACCTTGTCGGGCCCGTCGACCCGCGACTGCTGTCCGCCGAGCGCCACGCGCTTGTCGATCAGCGGATCGGGGGTGCCGCCGGGCAGCCAGCTCGCCGGGACATGGCCAAGGACGGCGCGCACGCCGCCGACAATGGCGTTCTGCAGCCTGGTCATGCGCGCGCTCCCGCGAGAGTGGAGAGGAGGGCGACCACCGTTCGTTCGACGAGGCCGATCTTGAAGGCATTGGCGGACAGGGGCCGGGCATCCGCCAGCTCTTCCCGGATCGCGGCAAGGATGGCGTCGCGGGTCGGCGCAACACCGATCAGCGCCGTCTCGGCCCGCGTCGCCCGCCAGGGCCTGGCGGCGACGCCGCCCAGCGCGATTCGGGCTTCGGAAATGCGCCCGTCGGCGAGCGCCAGGCCGCCTGCCACGGAGATCAGCGCGAAGGCGTAGCTGGCGCGGTCGCGGACCTTGCGGTACTCCGAGTACCTGACTGCGTCCGAAGGCGGCGGCAGCGCGACGCCGGTGATCAATTCTCCTGGCTTCAGCACGGTCTCTGTCTGCGGGGTGGCATTGGGCAGGAGATGAAAGTCCGCCAGCGGCACTGATCGCGCGCCGTCGGGGCCCGAGAGATGGATCACAGCATCGAGCATGGCGAGCGCGACGCACATGTCGGAGGGATGCGTGGCGACACACTGGTCCGACGCGCCCAGGATCGCATGATAGCGATTGAATCCGTCGAGCGCGTCGCAACCGGCCCCCGGCTGTCGCTTGTTGCAGCGGGCGCCCTCGACATCGTAGAAATACATGCAGCGCGTACGCTGGAGGATATTGCCCCCGACCGTGGCCATGTTGCGAATCTGTGCGGAGGCCCCGGCGAGGAGCGCGCGCGCGAGCACCGGATAGCGGCGTCGCACGAGCGGATGGGCGGCAAGGGCGGCGTTCCTGACCGATGCGTCGATCAGCAAGCCACCGCCATCGCTTTCTCGGATAGCGCCATCCAGACGGCTGACGTCGACCAGCTCGCCCGCCTGTTCGACATTCTGGCGCAGCAGATCGACCAGGTTGGTCCCGCCGCCCAGAAACCGCGCGCCGCTGCCAGACCGCGCCAAGGCATCGGCCCGATCCGCCGCGCGGACATAGCGCAGCGGCGTCATGCCGCGGTCTCCGCCAGCATGGCCTCGATCGCTTCGACGATCCCGTTATGCGCGCCGCAACGGCAGAGATTGCCGCTCATGCGTTCGCGGATTTCCGCGCGCGTCACGACCGGCGGGCCTGCGGCGATGTCGAGGGTCACGTAGCTGGGGTCGCCGCGCCGCAATTCTTGCGCCATCGCGATCGCCGAGCAGATCTGGCCGGGGGTGCAATAGCCGCACTGCAGTCCGTCATGCTCGATGAAGGCCTGCTGGAGCGCATGCAGCTCCCCGCTCTCAGCGGCAAGGCCTTCGATCGTCCGGACGTCGCTCCCGTCCGCCTGTGCGGCGAGCGTGAGACAGGACAGGACGCGGTTCCCATCGAGAAGGACCGTGCAGGCCCCGCAGGCGCCCTGGTCGCATCCTTTCTTGGTGCCGGTAAGGTGGAGATGCTCCCGCAAGTGGTCGAGCAGCGAGACCCTGGCGTCGTCAGGCGGCAAGACGTCCACACCGTTCACGCGTATCGCCATGACTTCGCTCCACTCGCTGACGCGACCAAGCCGGTCAGCGTCGCAAGCAAGATACAACGAAGTTCGGACTATTCAACTGTCGTTGTAGACGATCTTTGTAATCATCGCGATGAACCGATCCCGTTCATCTGGCGACAGTCGCGAGAGCATCAGCATATACATCCGGCGATAGGTCTCCCTCTGGGCCTGTGCGTAGGCCGCGCCAGCCTCGGACAGGGTCAGCGCGACCGCCCGACGATCCGCTTCGATGCGCTCGCGCTTCAGGAAGCCGCGCTTCACGAGCCGGTCCGTCGCCGAGGACAACGTGGTGGTGGGCACGCCCAGGAAGCGAGCCACGTCGGTGGGCCCGCAGCCGGCATGATCCGCAATGTATTGCAGCACTGCCTTGTCCAGCTCGGCAAGGGGCCGCTCGGACCGCAGTGCGTCCGCAAGCTTGTATCTTCGCGCGAACGTTTCGAACGCAGTGCCGAGCGCGACGAGCTGGTCTTCAGTGGGATCACTCATTCTGCCCGCATATCGCGTCTCGGCCTCAATTGGCCAGTGTTGCCCGCGGGAGAACGATAGGCGAAGCAAGCGCCAATTGAAGCCACCTGAACCTCACCGTCATCAGACTGTCAGAATAGCGCATTAGCGAGCCCCAGATTTTCGGGAATGGGGCCGTCGTGATCACGATCGATGAAGACAGAACATCGTGGTTCATGCGGCATGTCCTGCCTCATGAGCCGGCGCTCAAGGCGTGGCTGTCCTCGAAAAGGTCGATCGGCATCGATGTCGACGATATCGTGCAGGAAACCTACAGCACCCTGGCATGC